>NZ_JBALOS010000203.1:0-28746 GCF_036962765.1 Neobacillus drentensis | reverse complement strand
GTTACATTTACCTTGAGAAGGAAAAATCCGCTCGTTGGGTAAATGAAAGGTTGTTACATTTACCTTGAGAAGGAAAAATCCGCTCGCTCGGTAAATGAAAAGTTGTTACATTTACCTTGAGAAGGAAAAGTCCCCACGCTCGGTAAATGAGGGCGCTACATATACCTTGAGACAAAATAATCCCCACGCTCGGCTCGGTAAATGGGTGCCCGTCCATTTCTCAAGTGAGGTTAAATAAATTCTGGACAAAAATTCCAGAAACGTTCACACCTCTTTGCTATAATGATTAAAAAAGCAGCGTAAAGGGGATGGGGAAGGATGACTAATAGAGTTCAGAAAGATAGCTGGAATGCACATTTATATGATGAGAAGCATGCGTTTGTGTCTCGGTTTGGCTGGGATTTGGTTGAGCTGCTGGCGCCGCGGGCGGGCGAGCGGATTCTTGATCTTGGGTGCGGAACAGGGGACTTGGCAAACAAACTGCATCACCAGGACGTTAACATTATTGGCATCGATAAGTCCGAAAACATGGTCCAGCAGGCCCAAAACAAGTACCCGCGTCTTACCTTTCAGGTAGAGGACGCTGTGAACATGACGTACATAAATGAATTTGATGCTGTTTTTTCTAATGCCACACTCCATTGGGTGAAACCTCCGCAAAAGACCCTCCAGTCGATCTACGATGCCTTAAAGCTAGGGGGGAGATTTGTGGCTGAATTCGGCGGAAAAGGGAACGTCCAGACCATTACGGATGAAATCATCCGACAAGTAGGGAACCATTATCAACCCGAGCAATTCCCTTGGTATTACCCAAACATAGCTGAATACACCACCTTAATGGAACAAGTCGGATTTCGCGTCACGCACGCCCAGCATTTTGATCGGCCGACCCCTTTAACCGGAGAACAAGGCTTAAGAAACTGGATTGAGATGTTTGCCACCAGTCTGATCGAAGGCATAACCGTAGAAAAAAGAGAGTCGATCCTCACAACAGTAGAAAAAAACGTAAGGGGAGCTTTATACCGCAACGGTGTGTGGCTGGCGGATTATAAGCGGATTCGTGTGGTGGGGATAAAAGAGTAAAAACAGGGCCCTACTAAGGTCCTTTTTTATCGAAAAATTGGATATTTATGTTAAAATGAAAGTATCTTAGTACGTGTATTCAGGAGGAAACAATGGGATCTCTTTCGAAAAATAAATATCTTTGGTTCAGCATCATCCTCACCTTAGTGGTTGGCTCAAATCTATTAATCTACCGCCTGGAAAGTTTAGGACCACTTCCAACGGGCATGGCCTTAGGCACCCTATTTGATTGCATCATTACCATACCGATACTCGTGTACTTCTTCATCCTAAGAAAACGTTACTCCCTAAAATATATTCTCCCTGTCATGATTGCGGGATATGGCGCTGCAGTCCTCATCATTCCACACGGTCTGCTGGCAGCTTATTCCTTTGTAAAATATATCTTATTTGCAGGCGAGGGAGCCTTTTTCCTGCTCGAGCTTTATGTCGTTTTCAAGCTCATGGCCACACTTCCAAAAATCATCAGGAGCTACCGCACAAACGAAGCCGACATTCCTGCCTTTCCTTATCGAATGAAGCAAGCATGGGAGCAGCATCTAAAACCATCCCGGGTTCAAAAAATCTTTTTCACCGATATGACGATGTATTATTACAGTTTATTCTCTTGGCGGAAAAAACCGATGTTACCGGATGAACGGATGTACACCTGCCATAAAAAAACCGGCACCATCACGCTTTACGTCATGCTGATCCACGCCTTAGTGTTGGAATCGGTCGGTTTTCATTTCCTCCTGCATTCATGGAGTCCGCTGATATCCATCATCGTACTCGTATTGAATGTGATTACCTTGTTATTTTTCCTAGCAGAAATTCAAGCGATCCGGCATTGCCCGATTATGATCACGGACAGCTATTTATACCTGCAGATTGGGATTGGAAAACAGCTCCTCGTGCCGCTTGAGGAAATTAAAAGTATTCATCCTTACGATGGACCTGAAAAATTAAAAAAAGAAGAATCAAAACAAATTTTCGATGCGGTCCTTGCTGATTTTTTCAAAGAAAAGCCTACATTTGAAGTGGAGTTCTATCATCCTGTCGAAGCTTGGTTTATGTATGGATTTAAGAAAAAAGTGACCAAAGCCCATCTCCGCCTAGATGAACCACAAAAATTCTATCATGCGCTCACGGCAAAAATAATGAAGGACGATCACAAGGAGGGCCTACTGAAATGATAGCCACACAATATAAGATTACTTTACCAAGTGATTATGATATGAATATCATCAGAGACAGAGTCCGAAAGAATGGCCATAAAACAGACGGATTTGAGGAGCTGAAATTTAAACTATATTTGATAACGGAAAAAGGAATCCATCAAAATGTTCAAAATAGCTATTGCCCATTGTATCTTTGGAAAGGCAGCAACGGGTTAAACAAGTTTCTATTTAATGGATTTTATGACAATATCATAAGCTCGTTTGGATGGCAGCGGGTCCATGTCGGAATTCCACTCATTGATACCACGACTTCTAAAATCAAAGAGAGTAAATATTTATTTCAAATCAAAAAAGGTATACAGCCACAAGAAAGCCTCAATAACTTAAAAGAGAAAATAGCGGAAGAGATACCAACGATTGAACAGGCCGAATATATCGTGGTTTATAATCCGGAAAAATGGGAGTACGAGGTGTTTTACTTTTTAAATGATGTAAGCAGTGTAAAAGAGATGAATGGCGTAATCTATACCATCCTCCATATATCACAAGAGTAAAAAACTTTTTATTTTAAAATAATTATTTTTGCAAATTAAAGCCTTACTCATCTCAAGAAACTGGGTTAATGCTTTGGTTTTTGTGTGTTCTTTGGGTCTTGTGGAAGGACTTCTCAGTTGCTACATGCTTTAAAAATATTAGAAATTATCATATAATAGTAGATATACTAATCTGTCAATAATTGTATTCACTGTGAAATGGTTATAAAAGAGACAGAAAAGGTGTGTGACTAGGTCGCTCCTGCATCTTTTCTGCAAATTTTAGTAGAAAAGGTTGGTAAATATGATCAGCAAAGAAACTAAAACAGACGTTATATTAATTGGCGCCGGAATTATGAGTGCAACTTTAGGGACACTTTTGAAAGAATTAGTACCGGAATGGGAAATTACAGTGTTTGAGAAGCTCGAAAACGCAGGAGAAGAAAGCTCTAACGAATGGAATAATGCGGGAACGGGCCATGCGGCACTGTGCGAGCTTAACTACACGGTCGAAAAACCGGATGGAACTTTAGATATTAGTAAAGCGATAAAAATTAATGAACAGTTTCAGGTTTCAATGCAGTTTTGGTCTTATCTTGTAAACAGGAAGTTGATCCAAGATCCACAGGACTTTATCATGCCGCTACCTCATATGAGTTTAGTACATGGGGAGCAGGATGTAGCTTTTTTAAAGAAACGTTTTGAAGCGCTATCAAACAATCCACTTTTTCAAGGGATGGAATTTTCCGATGATCCGAAAAAACTGATGGAATGGATTCCGCTTGTTCTGCAAAACCGTTCAGGGGATGAACCGATAGCGGCAACCAAAGTCGACACTGGAACAGATGTCAATTTTGGAGCTTTAACACGGATGTTGTTTGACCACTTAGGAAATAAAAATGTCCAAATAAACTATAATCATAGTGTTAATAATATCAAACGTAATAACGATGGATTGTGGGAATTGAAGGTCCAGAATCAATTTAGCGGCACCGTTGAACGAGCTACGGCAAAATTCGTCTTTATCGGCGGCGGGGGAGGAAGTCTGCATTTACTGCAAAAATCCGGTATTCCTGAAGGAAAACATATTGGAGGATTTCCGGTAAGCGGAATATTTATGGTGTGTAACAATCCGGATGTTGTAGAACAGCACAATGCCAAAGTATACGGCAAAGCGAAGGTTGGAGCTCCGCCAATGTCTGTACCTCACCTTGACACAAGATATATCGACAATAAAAAATCGTTGCTATTTGGACCATTTGCTGGCTTCTCACCAAAATTCTTAAAAATGGGTTCGATGTTCGATTTAGTCACTTCTGTAAAACCAAATAATGTCTTAACGATGCTGGCAGCAGGCGCAAAAGAGATGTCTTTGACAAAATACCTGATTCAGCAAGTGATGTTATCGAAAGAACAGCGCATGGAAGAGTTACGCGAGTTTATTCCGAACGCCCAAAGCGATGATTGGGATTTAGTAGTCGCGGGCCAACGTGTACAGGTAATCAAAGATACGGAAGCTGGTGGCAAAGGAACGCTTCAATTTGGTACGGAAGTGATTACAGCCGCTGATGGATCGATCGCAGCATTACTAGGCGCTTCTCCAGGTGCTTCAACTGCCGTTCACGTAATGCTGGAAATAATCAAAAAATGCTTCCCAGAACATATTAATGAGTGGGAATCGAAAATCAAAGAAATGATTCCTTCTTATGGCGAATCACTAATGGAAAACCCTTGGCTTCTGGACAAAATTCATACTTCAACAGCGGAGACACTTGGTCTAAGCCAAAAAGAAAAAGAAAAAGAACTGGTCTTTAGTTAATTCTAAACGGGTGTTTTAGTAGTACGAGGAACCAGATTATCATCAAATGCAAAACCTCGCCATTTTTGCGGAGAGGTTTTGCATTTTTATTTGCCAATAACAATGTTAAACCATTTGTCACCAGCCGATATGTTTCTCGTCCGAAACGGATTTTGTTAGAAAATGACAGGTTCCGTTTTGTTTATTTATTATGACTTTTTTGAGCTTTTAATGCTACTTTTTCAAACCCATTACCTCGTTCTTCCGCAAACTCTAAATCTGCTTTAGGCAGAGCGGTATTATGTTTCTTAAATTGGTTATTCTTATTCTTTGCCATTTTTTCACCACCCATGTTGTTGTTACTTCAAGGATGCCAATTAGTATGTGTTTAGCACCTCACAATTTTAGTTTGCTTTCTTTTTTGGCGGCTATCCAATTTGAATTCTCATTTAACTGAACAGATTACGGATGGCTTAAAATAGAAAAAAGAAGCCCTCTTATAGTAAGAAGGCTCCCTTAACGAAGAGTGGATTAATGGACACGGATGATTTCGGAAATATTTTCATCATGGTGGACCCTGGTATGCTTGGATTCAAGTCGTTCAAATTCATCGATTTCATCAAATGACGCGCCAAACAACCAGCTTTTTAGCTCAAATAAAAAATCGGTAAGCATTATTATTTCCTCCCTATAGTGGGTTATTGGATTCTTATACCACTATTATACTTGTGAATCACTTCACATAAAAGCGGTTACAAAATAGGCGAAATAGCAAAATTATACAGAAAAATAAGAGAGTTTAGTCAGTGGTTTGAATGATCGTTGTAAGCACAAATACCATCAAAAAAGGATAAAACCATGATGGTTTTATCCCTTATGATCGTGCTCTTTGATCGTGTCTGGCACCATGAGATGTCCTTTTCACATGGACAAATGTCAAAGGATGGTGCCTGACACCATTAACATCACTTACACTATCACAATACCCAAAATCATCCCAGATACACCAAATCCTTCAGCTCGTCGGTGGATAGTTCGGTGATCCAGTTTTCACTTTGGATGATTTGGTCATTCAGGAATTGCTTTTTCTCGAGCATTGCGTCGATTTTCTCCTCGAGTGTACCCGTGCAAATCATCTTATGGACATGAACGAAGCGCGACTGGCCGATGCGGTAGGCACGGTCAGTGGCCTGGTTCTCAACAGCCGGATTCCACCAGCGGTCGTAGTGGATGACGTGATTGGCCGCCGTCAGATTCAGCCCGGTCCCGCCGGCTTTCAAGGACAGCAAGAACACCGGGAACTCCTGATTCTGGAACTGCTCAATCATCTCATCACGCTTCGCTTTCGGTACACTTCCGTTCAAGAATGGCACCTCAATGCCAAATTTCTTCTTCAATGTACTTCGAATCATTTCGCCCATTTCGATATATTGGGTGAAAATCAGACAGCTTTCGCCCTGTTCCAAAACCGCATCAATCAACTCGACAAGTTTCTCCAACTTATTCGAACGATCCAACAGTTCGCGCCCGACCGACTTTTCCTTTAGATAAAGGGCAGGGTGATTGCACAACTGCTTCAAGCGGCTGAGCATTTGCAAAATTAACCCTTTCCGCTCAAAGCCGGACAGTTTTTCAATTTCCGCAAAGGTATCGTGGATAAGCTGCTCGTATAACGACGCCTGCTCAGCTGTGAGCGGGCAATATTCCTTTTGCTCCAGCTTGTCAGGCAGGTTAAGGGCAACTTCTTCATCCTTTTTCGTGCGGCGCAGCAGGAACGGCCGAATCAACGATTGAAGCTGCTGTACTTTTTCTTTTTTCTCATCTTTTTCGATCGGTATCACGAACTTTTTCTGGAATTGCCCCAAGCTGCCAAGATATCCGTGATTGGTAAAATCAAAAATCGACCACAACTCTGATAAGCGGTTTTCCATTGGCGTCCCAGTCAGCGCAATGTGGTGGCGTCCGCGCAACCTGCGTACGGCCTTCGACTGCTTCGTCTGGGCATTTTTAATGTTCTGCGCTTCATCGATCGCAATGGAACTCCAAATCAACGATTCGAATTCCGCCAAATCAATATGGCTTAGCCCATACGAAGTCAATACAATATCGGCATCTTTAGCCTTTTCGGCAAAGGTTTCCTCTTTCAAACGGTTCGACCCGTAATGCAGGTACACCTTCATCTCAGGCGCGAAGCGCTCTAACTCCTTCTGCCAGTTACCAAGAACGGAGGTCGGACAGATAATCAGCGCCGCCTTCGTCGGAATCTTAGCAGCCGGCATTACGTCTTCATCCTTTTTACGGCGCTTTTTCACCTTATTTTCGGTGTCAGGCACCAAGGCAGCCAACTCATCCCCAACAACTTCTTTTACCTTCAATAAATAGGAGATAAGCTGCACTGTTTTCCCAAGCCCCATGTCATCAGCGAGGGTTGCGCCAAATCCGTACTGACGGAGGAACCAGAGCCAACTCATACCAAGTTGCTGGTAGGGTCGAAGTTCTCCCTGCAATCCAGACGGCACAGCCTCCAGCGGTATTTCATGCACCTCTGATAACTGCTTAATCATCTGCTTCCACTGGCGGTTCAACTCAATTTGAATTTTGGCAAATGCCTTTGGATTATCGAGCTCATCTTCGGTTTCTTCCGTCTCCATCAGTTCCTGCTCGAGCAAGTCGCGGACGTGCAAGCCTTCCTTTTCGGCCCGTTTCATCATATCCTGAATATGTCGAATAAACTGCGGATCCAGCTTCACCCAACGGCCGCGAATGAAGACAAGCCGTCTTTTTTCCTCGACAAGTTTCCCAAACTCATCCTCGGACAAGTCGACACCATTCATCGAAAAGCGCCAGTTAAAATCCAGCATGGCCTGGAGTCCAACAAAGGACGGCCGGTGGCTCGAGGTGCCTTTCAGGGCCGCCTTCACCTTCAAATTGGCATTTTTCATTGCCTGCCACCAAGAAGGGAGAAGGATTTCAACATCCAGGGCCACAAGCGTCTCACTCGCCTCCGTCAAAAACATCCACGCTTCTTCCTCACTCAGATGCGTTTTGAAGAATCCGTCTTCACCTAGCCAGGGAATCAAGCGGACCCAGCGTTCCCGCTCACGGTCGACCTTTTCCAAAAATGGCCGCCACTTCGCCGGAATCTTGGCGGAACCTTCGACATCATAAGTCTCATCCACATTTTTCTTTCCTCGTAAAAATAAATCCAGGCTCCACGCACCTTCGCCATCTGGCGGTTCATCTAGACGGAGCCCAATCGTAAACGGGGTGTCGTTTTCCTTAATCCCGACCCATTCCAGCCAGCTTTCTTCATCAAAATAACGAGCCAGTTCACTGCCGGAAATATTTTGCTTCCGGAGCAAGTCGAGTTTCGGTCCGAACAACTCCTTCATCGCGGCATTCCGAGTCAAGTAGCCGTCAAGGGCACCGTTGTACAAGTCAGAAATATACTTTTTGGTGGTTTCTAGGTCACCATCCGTCGAATCATAAATGCCGGGCTCTTCAATCATTTGTTCCCAAAACGACGGATCAAACTCATCCTTGACACGCTCAGGAAGCTTCCAGCGAAAATCGCCGTGCTCCCAGACCGAAAAGTCCGGCAGCCAATCTTTTTCGAGGATTCCCTCATAAAGCGCATGGGCGGCGGCCAGACAAATCTCGGATTGTTCATTCCAATCCCATTCGATAAAGCGATTAAACGACTCCTTGGCAAAAAGTGAGACCAGATGCCAGCTGCTCACAACTACACCTTCGACGCCATCCACGGTCTCCGTCTCAAGGAGCGTTCCAAAGAAGCTTTCCTCGTGATTGCTGAAAACGAGGTTCTTCCACCTAAATGGGCTCATCACATGACCTCGTTCATCTTCAGCAGTAAGAAGAAAACGACCTTCCCCGATTTTAGTTGTCAGCAATTTCATAAACCTTGTTTTAAGCATCGATACAAAACTCCTTTAAGTGGGGGAGAGAACATCAATAGGCCATAGACTAGCCTGTCGATTTTCTAATAATGTCTAAATGTACAAAACCCTTTAAGTGGGGGAGAGAACATCATTAGGATATATACTAGTCAGTTGTTTTCCAAATAATGTCTAATTGCACAAAACCCCGTAAAAATTGCACAAAACCTATAAAAAATTGCACAAAACCCCTGAAAAATCGTACAAAACCTCAATAAAGTTGCACAAAACCTATCAAAAAATGAACAAAACAAAAACCCACAAAACAAACAACCCATAAACCCTAAAAAAACAAAGGGAAAATCCATAAAAACGGTTGGGTGTCCACTCCGCGCGTACAAAGTGCCTTGTAGTGTCCACGGACGGTGCCTGACACCAAATTATTAATCATCAAAAAGTCCATAAAAATCCATATTCCATTATTATACCCAAAAATATGTAGTTAGAGGAGGGTGAGGCTTGAAGTTATTCTAATTAGTGCTGGAATTGAATGTGGTGGATTCAAAAAAAGCACGAGCCCCGCACCAAAAACCTAAAACAGCGCAGAACTCGTACCTATTGCTATCCCTCAATCAACTTACTCCGCTTACACTCTTCATGAAATGCCCGGAGCCGCTTCGTCCGCTCTAGCAACGTGTCTAAGTAATACTCCCAATCATCAACCCGTTTCAACTTCTTATACAGCGTCCGCAGCTTCTTTAAATGCCGCACCGCCATCCGGTAACTGGCCCGGTTCTTCTGATCAATCTCCTTTTGCGCCGTTTGATGCAGCATCCCGAGCAGCACCTCAGGCCGCTCCTTCTCAATCTGCTTCAACCGGTCCTTCGGCAACTCATAATAATCCAAGCCGACAAACGCCTGGAGCTCACCCCAGCGGTCATACTGCTTCCGCTCAAACAACACAAACTCATAATCCCCGAAGCTGTACGGCAGCATCACAAGCAGCGCCCGCTCATACAAATCGACCCGTTCACTCTCCGCACAATAGGGTGCTACCGACCGCAGCGCATTCCGGACAAACGTCGCACAAGAATGATAACCACCGAGCTGCTCCAAATACTCCTTCACTTTTTGCAAAAATAACTCAATTACCGGGCCGACTCGCTTCCACGCCTTCAGTCCCGACAAATAATCAATCCAAAACACCAAATACGGCGTAATCTCCTCATCACTAAACGGCCCGACCAACTTCAACGCCGCCTCATCATTCCCAAGCAAGAAATTCAAATGAATCCCAGCAAGCAAGAGCGCCGCAGGGCTCTCCCAATCCTGGAGCTCCTTCAGCCGCGCCTGGATCTTCACCAACTCTTCTTCACGCCATGCCTTCTTTTTGAAAAAATGAATCCACAACAGCCGGTACAAGAAAAACCGCTCATACTGCAAGCCCTGCGTACAGTTCAGGATCTCAAACGTGTCAGCCCGCAATTTATCAACAAACTCATCAAAATCAAACGGCAGCGATTGCACGCCAATCTTTATCGAGAGATCCTCGGCATCATCCATTAAATTATGGAACAAATGCAAATAAGCCCGCTTCACCGTATCCTCATCATGACCTAACTGATCACTCAAGCGCGCCAACTTCTGAAACGACACGACAATTCCGACCAGCTCATACAGCAAGCGCCATTCCTGCTCCACCGGCGCACTCGCATGAATCCGGCGCTCATAAATCCCAAACAACTCCGGAATCACATACGCACTCGTGTACTTCTTCGTCGCCAGCAGCGTATCAAAACTCACCTCAAACGAATGAACCCAGCGCCCATAATCCGGCTTCGAGACCCCATTCGCCTTAATCAAATCCTTCGCCGTCTTCATTCCCCAGTTCGAGAAAGCCGTCTTCTCCTTCATCGGCTCACGCCACTCGGTCACCCAATCAGCCACACTGCCAACTCGAGAATACGCACTAAAAAAAACCGCCATCTGATGTCGGCAAAACCCCTCACCTGGACACGAACACTTACTCAACGACAAATATTCAAATTCCAGCGTCACATAACACGGCGTCACGTCCTGAACCGTCGCTGTAATTTTCTCATTCCATACCTGTAGCTGCTTCACCAGCCCTTGCCGGTACAACATTAAACCCTTCTGAACCAGCCGAGCATCCTCCGTCACTGTTGGGTGCAGCAATTCCCGCACCTGATCCCCAAAAAGCTCAATCTTCTCACTCAAAGGTGTCGACTCCAAAGCCACAACCCCCTTTACAACCCCAAACAAATTTTTTAGAAAAATCCATATTCCTCTATTATACCCAAAAAAGCACCTTTTTGAAAAATGAACTCATAATGGTGCCTGACACTGTGTGAAAAAATCACATGGTGCCTGACACCAAAACCCCTTCGAAAAATCGAAAATATTGAATACAAGTAAGATAGATTTCTTTAACAGGACAAATTGACGTTCAATCATCATAAATATAGTGGAAATTTTGGTAAAAATAGGTTATATTTTTCTAGGATAAAAGCTATAGGCACAGGGGGATTAAAATGAGATTTATAGGTAAATGGTTTGGTAGTTTATTTGTTTTAGCATTAATTATGTTGGTTTTACCATCGTTGCAAGCAAATGCAAGCACCACCACCAAGTTCTATCAGGATGGGACGTGTACCGATTGCTTTACTTCTTTGTACACGGGTGCCAATGGAAATGTTTATCAGCTCCAATATGAAACAGGGAAAATTAATGCTTTATCCTCAGAAGGCAAGCGTTTGTGGTCATATGACTTTCCAAAGGACCACTATTTAGTAGTCGGTGGTCGAGGCGAGCAAGCCATGGACGCAAAGGGGAATTTTTACATAGGTGTTGAAAATAACGGATTTAGCAACCAAAATGGTGTGTATTTAGCCTCACTCAATTCGAAGGGGAAGTTAAATTGGCAATTTAAGCTTGAGAATGGCGGGCCGGCTAGACCATTAATCGGGACGGATGGAACGGTCTACTTTGGGTCCGGGAACCATACCGACTATATCGGGCCTTATTCCGAAAGTACGTTTTATGCTGTTTCCTCAAAAGGAAAAAAGAAATGGAGCGTCAAACTAAAAGGAGATGCATTTGGTTCAACAAGCACTTTTGATAGCAAACAAAATATCGTGATCCATACAAATAACGATGAAGGCGCGTGGAAATATACGATTTCCAAAACTGGAAAAATCCTTTCAGAAAAAGAGACAAGCACTTATGCGGCATTTCTCGACAAATCCGAAAATAGCTACGGGATTGATTACAATAGTAATTCGTTAGTAGTTACAAGCAAAAGCGGGAAAAAGCTTTGGAGCTATAAAGGTAAAGAAGGCATCGGGATTGGCCATGTGACGGCTGGAGGAACCGTCATTCTTTCTAATGACAGCTATACATTATCGATCACAAAGGGGAAAGTGAACTGGAAAACAAAGGTTACTGGATCTGTTGTTTCTAGTAGTCAAGGCCTATATGTTTTAAACAATGAGATGAATTGGGACACTAACACAGGAAAGCTACGCATCTACCTTCTTGACAGCAAGAGCGGGAAAATCAAGTATTCATCAACCCAAAATTTCTACTCATTCCAAACTGCGGTTCATCCAAAAGGGTACGTGTTAGTCTCCAAAAATCGTACCATATACAAAGTTGCTCTATTCAAAGAGAAATCCCCGGCCTTAAAATCAGGCCAAGTGAAGCTGACCAATAATAAAAGCAAAAGCGATACTGTCAAAGTTACCGGATTGAAAAAAGGAGATACCATTAAAATCTACAACGCCAGCAGCAAAGGAAAACTACTCGCCACTAAGAAAGCATCCAGTTCAAGCACAACCATATCGATTAAGCAGCTAGGGAAGAAGGCTGGAAAAGTCTATCTTACCGTAACCAGAACCGGTATGAGTGAAAGTTCTCGTACAGCAGTGGCTTTCAAAAGTGAGAAAAAATAACTAAAACGGGGCATAATATTATCCCAAACTAAAAAAAGAGCCAGCCCTCACATCATGGGGTTGGCTCAAACTTTGTGGCATCATTTTTTGATAGAGTAGAACAATATTCAAACAAGTGCGTAAGATAGCCGTTAAGCTCAAAACCTTCCTCATTAGCAAACTCCGACAATAACAATGTATCTTCCTTCATCCTTATAACCCCCTTGAATATGTACTTACCATCATTATTACCAAACTATCATTCTCTTAAACATAAAAAATGGTAATTTAAAAAGTGTTTGGCGGAAAAGTAGTCAAAGTTGGCGGAATCATGCCACAGTTCGGCGGGATCCGCATCCAAATCGGCGGGATCCGCATCCAAATCGGCGGAATTACTCCACAGTTTTTTCGCGGAATCCACGTCCAATTAGGCGGAATCCACACTCCATAAGAGAGCAGCAATCTCAAAAATACCTCAACCCATCGTCTATCAGCGAATATAGGCTCCGTATCAGCGAGTTTCCCTATTCAATCAGCGAATATAAAAACCATTCCGCAATTCATAAAGGAGCAGTCCAACCGTACATTTAGATAATTACCTTCCTTTTAATCTGAATGACCGATCATCTGGCCCCAACACTGTAGCATAAATACAAAAAAAGAGCCGCCCCCTCAGATCTAAGGGGTTGGCTCCATCTTCGTAACTTCTGTATCTGATAGACTAGAAATATATTCAAATAAACTCGTAAGATAGCTATTAAGCTCAAAACCTTCCTCATTCACAAACTCCGATAATAACAACTTATTCTCCTTCACCCTCAAAACCCCCTCGAAATTCGTTCTGTCATCAGTATCGCCAAACTATCACTCTCGTATACACTGTTTCTCCGTAAATTTTGCAACTAAGCCTGCCTCTATCAATTCTGAAAGAACCGAAAAAACAGGTAAAAATGTATGATAGAAAATAGACCTCAGAGTAGGAGGAAGGATATGAGATTCATAGAAAAACGGCTTGGCGGTTTGATGATATGGAGCTGCACGCTTCCGATAGGAACCTATTTAATAGCGGACCTCCTGGGCGAGGAACTAGCTGATTCAATTCCATTGGAGTGGACAACTCAAAAAGGCGCACCGATAAAAAATATTTATCTTTTAATTGAGACAGCCCAATCATTTGAATAGCAGAAAAAGAGGCGACTCCGAGTAAGTCTCCTCTTTTTTATCGAAAATCAACTATATTTTTATAAAAGTATTAAACCTTCCTCATTCGCAAACTCCGGCAATAAGAAAAATAACAAGCTAATAGTAAGGATAACCATATCCATAATGATGGTAACCGTAACCATATGGAGATAAAAATGGGCTGCCATACATTCCACCCATAACCCCGCCTAAGAAAGGGGCACCGAAAAGTGGGCTCCCATAGTGAAAAGGGTGGTGGAAATGAAATATCCGTCTTACATCATTTTCATTAAATTGATCCATTTGTAATTGCATATATAATCCGTTCCTTTTTTCGATGTAGTTTTAATACAAAATTCCAACATCCTATAAATAACTTTTATGGGATGTACTCTGTCGGTATCAATTTCTTTTTTTCCTCCATAATGATTTGCGTACCTGCGTTTGCTTCTAATACAGTCCCTAATGATTGTAACCAATCTCCTAAATTGGTGATTTCTTGTGCTTCCAATGTGAGCGCATCGTCATCGGTTAGCACCTGTCCTGTAACACCAATTCCTTCAAAAAACTGCCCCATGGTTTGAATCCATGCTCCCAATAATATCTGCCTTTCATTGGCATCCGATCTGACTTCCTCATCAATCAACATAATCTTAGATAAATAATATGTCTCCAGTATTTGACCAATAAATTGAATCCAGACTGCAACGGAGACTTGTTTTTCAAGTTGTAACAACAATTCCTTATTGTCAGAATTACTATTTTCCTTGGTTGCCTTTTTATCTTCCGTTTGAGCACTCACTGTATTTCACTCCATTCTTTATATCCTTATGCAAATATCTAGGGGAATGCCTTTATAAATTCGCCCTTTTAGTCAATAAAGATTTGATCGGACCCTTCCTTGAAGAACAAAAAAGCCGCCCAATAGGGCAGCTCAATCTTACTTTTCATACAATTCTTCACTTCACAAAATACCACCATTACTATTGTTATTTTCTGGTGGATATTCCCTTAACTTCTCTGTGAGTTGACCTTCAGTAGGGGGAGTCGACCCATATTTTTTATCAAAATAAACAGCAATTCCAGCCAATATAATGACAGGGGTAAATATATATATCCAAATCATGATAACACCTCCATACTCCACAAACGAATTACTAACATTATATAATAAATTTTACTTTTTTTTACAATTATTTGTTAATAAATCCAGTTGCAGATTATGGAGGTACGGTGCAATATCCCCTTATTTTAACTGGATGCTTCTAGGCAGAATTGTTGTAACTTCCTAATTCAGATGGTCCCATTACAGTTATGGCAGCGATAGGGAATAAGCCGATGGAAAAAACGCTCAGGGCTAAGCACTGAGCGTTGTTATTGCTAATGGAGATTTTGTGCTTCAAAACCAAACCCGTTAATGATTTGGCAGCCTCCATTAAATCCCCATTGGTCAATTCCTTACCGAATAACAATAAACGGTCTCATCATCTCATAATCCTCGTGCTCGAGCATATGACAGTGCCAGACATACAAACCTGTAAAAGGGCCAAACTTCATAATAATTCGAGTGACCTGGTTGGGGTCAGCGCGGACCGTATCCTTCCAGCCGCGTTCTTGTGGTTCGGGAGGAAGTGGCGGACCTGTGTAATGGATGGATTTCTCCTTGTTATATCTGTCAACATCGAAATTCCGCCGGTCTATGACTTGGAAATCAATTAAATGAATATGGATAGGGTGGGAATCCGGAGACAAATTGATCAGATACCATATTTCAGTGGAGCCCAATTTCGGATTTTCAGTGATCGGGTCATCCCACTGCTTGTTATCCAATAACATCAAGGGCCGACCATATCGATCCATATTGTCAGTAAAAGTGAGGTTTCGTGACTTGGAAGCGGATTGTTCATTCATCAACGGGTAAGGCATCATATACGCTGGAATCACACTCGTATCGACATTCGCCAGGGGCCGTGTCACTCTAAACTGCATCACGGTGCCCGTATGTTCATTGACTGGATCACCACTTGGAAATGGCGCAGGAGCATCGTTTGTCATGATAATATGTTTCCCCTCAAGATTGGTAAAATCAATGATCACATCGGCCCGTTCTGCAGGTGATAACATGATTTCGTTGACACCAAGCGGCTGCTGCATCAATCCTCGTTCCGTCGCAATTAGATACATCCGTTGTCCCGAATCAAGCTTGATCCGAAAAAAACGACTATTCGCTGCGTTGAGGAGCCGAAATCGATATTTACGGGGTTCTACATTTAAGTAGGGGTACACTTTGCCATTCACCAAGATGGTGTCGCCAAAAAATTCAGGAACGATGGACGTTTCCAATTCTGGGACAGGTTTTTGGGGCTGCTTCGGGTAATAAAGCGAACCATCTTGATTGAAAGTCTTGTCTTGAATGACAAGCGGGACGTCATATTTCCCACTTGGTAAATTAAATGACCGCTCCAGTGGATCTCTGATCAGATAGAACCCGGCCAATCCAGCATACACATTAAGTCGTGTGATCCCAAGGGTATGGTCATGATACCAAAGGGTGGATGCTCGATCGCAATTATCATATTGATAGACTTGCTTTTTAAAAAAAGGACCCACCTTTTCGAATCCCTTTGTAAACCAAGCCTCCGGGTAGCCATCGCTTTCCCATTCGACACAAGCACCATGGACATGGACGACCGTTCGAACTTCCTGGACATCTTTATGGGCACCGTGTACCGTATAGTCGACAGGCAAGAGATGTTTGTCGGGCAGATCGTTCATCCACTTGATAAACACTTTTTCGCCGCTTTCCACCTCTATCGTTGGCCCCGGGTAGCTGCCTTCGTACCCCCACACGGTTGTCTCATTCAAGTCACGATGGAGGGATTGCTTAAATTCCGTCATCTTGACTTCATAATACGTATAGACCGAATCCTTCCATTGAGGTTTTAAAATCGGAGGAATCGGCAGTTCATCTACAAATTTAGAGAGCATCATCGTTCCGCTCCTTTATAACGGCTTGATTCCTGTTTGGTTTTTCCAAAGATAAGTTCTCATCACAGTAATGTATGACACAAATTTCGAAAATATATCAATGAAAACGCGGGGAGTAACCGTCGAATTAATACTTTTTCAAAAAAACAATCATGTTTGCGACAGAAAATGTTGGGAATTGTCGAACAATACAGAGGGGGGTAATATGTCATGGGCCGCATTTCATGACACCCATAATCCCATACCCGTAAATCCAACGACGGAAATTTACCTCAATGAGTGAATAGGAGAACCAGTGAACATGACGAAAGAGTTATTTGTAAATGGCGAATTAACACAAAGCAGGAAAGAAACGCACGGAAAACACAAGCACCCAGAATTCACTTCAAGGATGGAAAAACGCGAATATGAAAAGAACACCCATTTTTTTGATATTCGAAATGTATTAGATGTCAAAGGATTCTTAAAAGATATTCGTGCCGATTGGAATACATATGTGGCACAAATTAACCAATGGATTCAAAAAAGCCCGGTAAAAAGACTTGTCGTAACGGGCATCTTTACCGTTGTCCTTAGCTTTTTTGCAAGCACTTCCAATGCAGCTTTTATTCAGGAATATACATATCAGGTGAAAAATGGCGAAAAAATCGAGAACATCGCCGCAGAACATGGAATAACCGCACAAGAAATATTAGAAGCGAACGGGATCACGTCCATTAACGGTAAAAAAATTCTTTTACCAAAAGTACATAACAGAAACGTTACCGCCACCACACTAAATGTTCGGTCCCAACCTAACACGAAAAGCAGTATCATTGGCACCTATCAGAAAGGGGATGTTGTGAAGGTTTCATTCGTAGAAAACGGCTGGGCCGGCATTCTCATAAAAGGAAGAGTTTGTTTTGTGAGTGCCGATTATCTTACCACACCTGGTGAAATGACTAAACCAGCTGTAACTCAACTCAAAACAATGTATGTAACAGCCGATTCGCTCCGAGTTCGAGAGGGTGCCTCCACGAGTAGTGCGGTCCTCGGTTCGGTAAAATTAAACGATATGGTGTCTGTAAAATCATCAATGAATGGTTGGGCACAGATTCATTTTAACGGCAAAGTAGCGTTTGTTAATAAAACCTATTTAACGACCAATAAACCAGCAACAACAAATCCAAGTTCAACCGTGTACGTGATTAAACCCGGTGACACGTTTGCAAAAATCGGCAAAACCTTAAATATCTCAGTGGCATCCATTCAGAAACTGAATCCAACAGTGGACTCATCCAAGTTAACAATTGGACAAAAAATTAATATCCCTGCCACAACTGTATCGGCAACTACTAATCAATTAATAGTGGCAGCTCAAATACAAACGGTTGACCCAAAAGGAACGTTTCGTTTTACAACCTCTACCGGTAGCAGCAATGTTGCCAAAGCATCAGGCGGCTTGCTAAAAGAAGTATTGAATCATCGTGGGGAAAACGTAACTCTCACACTTGAAGGAAAAAGGGGTCAGCAAATGACTTTATTATCACTTCAATAAATTCTACCAAGAGCCTCAGTCACGAGGCTCTTTTTATTTGATCGTTCAAGAAATGATGTAACTTAAAAGGGGTTTGGCGGAAAAGTAGGTAAAGTTGGCGGAATTACATCCAAGTTTGGCGGAATCCGCATCTAATTGGGCGGAATCACTCCACAGTTTGGCGGAATTCATGTCCAAATCGGCGGAATCCCAACCTCCATAACTAAGGCTGTTTTCGCATGAATGGTTGTTTTTCGTATAAGAAAAAATCCCCCCTAAAGGGGAGGACTAGAATCCAAATGGCCCGGGAGGACAACAAGGATTATGTGGCATACCGCACATCGTATGTGTTTCACAGCATTCATTTACAACGGATTCGGTATGTGGGAAATAGTGTTGATGATTAATCATTTGCTTGTTGACTGTAGTCGTGTGAGAAGGATGTAGATGCGTTACTACTTTATTAAATATATTTGTCTTAACATATTGTTGTCCTGGTGAAACTAACGGTGGATCATATTGAGCAGGAAACACTTGGGGCGGGCAGTATTGCGGACATCCTTGTTGTGGAATGTATGGTGCTGGCATCGGTTGTATAGGAGCTATTTGATTTGGCATTACATTAGATGGAAAACCACCAAATCCACTTTGTCTATTCATCATTAAATGACCTCCATATGAATTTGTCTTGTCACATCAGTAGTCTATGTGAACTTTTGATTATGTGGACTAGTTGGATACCTATTTTTTTCAACAGGAACTGGCATTTGTAGTCCGATTAATCCCCATTTACCTATACATTGGCACATCCAGGATCTCATTCGGAGGAAACTTCCTATATCAAACTGCTTCTTTTCGACTAAAGGGCAAGATAGTTGAATTGAACAGCTAAATTCCACTTACAATTATGGGAATTCTGAAAAAATGACATGGATATTCCATGCCAATAGTTGTGTGATCCCCAATAGCGCTGATACTGAGGAACGTAAGGGGTTTGAGGGTATTGTGGAATATAATGGGGCTGTAGAAAATGTCATAAATCGCTCCCAACTCTCACCCAAAAGAAAAAACACCGATTATCGGTGCTTATTCTTTACAACACAGGGCAGCAAATATCCAATTCCTCACGCCATAGCCAAGTAATCGTGAAGCTGATCAAAGGTTCCGCCAAAGCCTTGCTTCATGGATTCAAACTCTTCCACAAATCTCTTGCGTTCTTCTTCAGATGCATTGATTGGACCACCTCGAAGGGTGATGGTGGTTTTGCCTTCATTTTCTGAAAGAGTTAGTGTATTTAATATTTCCAGCGGCCAGATTGGGCTAAAAGGTGCACGAACTGTATTGCCCTCTTCATCAGAAAACGAATTGATAAAGACGAGCTTCTCTGGAGAGATGATTTCGCGATAAATAAACTTGCCCCACATTTCGTGGCCGTCTTCGGATCGCATTCTGTAGTGGAAGATCCCATCTGGGCGGAGTTCGAACTTATTTATATCTAACGCGAAGCCTTTTGGTCCCCACCAGTGCTTAAGATGCTCAGGCTCGGTCCAAACCTTGAACACTAGCTCTCGTGGTGCATTGAAGGTTCGCGTGATCACCAATTCACTTTTTTCAGGATTCATGGTAGCAGAGTTAGTTAGATTTTCATTTAGCATTTTAGTTCCTCCTTCGATAAGGTTTTGTTTATTAAATCTTTGCCAATTGTTCCTCAAGACGATCAAGTGTGGATTTTGCCCCTTCAATGGCCCCGTACTGCTTGACCACCTTATCCAATTCTTCTGCAGACTTGAAGCGTGTCCGCATGTTGAGTGCAGTTTTATTTCCTTCATCTTCGAACATCACAGTCACATGAAATGGTTCGTCGTCTCCACCGCCATGGGAATAAACGAGCTTTTCGGGGCTCACAACCTCGATGTATTCAATGTAATTGTCATAATCTACACCATCGGGACCGTGCATAACGTAACGCCATACACCACCTGGCTTCACGTCAATTTCTTGTACTGTAATCGTAAAACCTTTTGGTCCCCACCAGTGGGGCAGATGTTCGGGATCCGTCCAAGTCTTATATACAAGCTCACGTGGCGCATCAAAGATACGGGAGACCACGAGTTCCCGTCCCTCTATGGACGTAACGGTGTTATTAGTTGCATTACTTTCTAGCATTTTAGTTCCTCCTTTATCAGATTGATGATACTTTCCGACAGGACTACTGTTTGTCGTCATTCTTCACTTCCTTACATTGGAGGACCTGCAGGTAATCGTCTAAGCGATCTAATCTCTCGTTCCAGATGTGGCGGTAAGACTCCAACCATGCATCAAGCTCTTTGAACGGCTCAGCTCTCAGTTTGTAGATTCGGCGATTGGCCATCGCTTGCACCTCGACGAGCCCGGCATTATTAAGTACGCGAAGATGTTTGGAAGCTTGCGGCTGGTTGAGCCCAAGTCGATCGGCAATTTCCCCTACTGTGAGAGGACCGTCACGCAAGAGTTCGACTATGTGAAGACGGTTGGGTTCAGCAAGAGCATTCAAAGTTGTTTTCATGAATTCAATATACTTGAAAAGGAATATTCCTGTCAAGGAATATTCTAAGTGTTTTTCCCTAATTTGTGTTCCGTGGCACCTCTGTGAGAGTTTGCAGTCTGATTTTTCCTAAATGAGGGGCTCTAGTTAATATGCGCAGATTAGCTTTATAAACTCTTTAATATATTTGATCTTCAATAATCCGGCGCCATTCTTTAATAAGAAGACGTCCATTTTGAATGGTCTGTGAGTTTTTACCTGTTTTTTAGAAAATTTAATATTTTCTGAATGTAAGTGTTTACAATTTTAGATGCTCAATTTAATATACTTAATAAAGAGGTTGGAAAAAGAAACCATAAAATTTATAATTTCAGCAAAAATACGTGTGAATATACAAAAATATTTACAAACTTTATAAAGTCACTGCAAAAAGTAAGTCTAATGGAGTAAGAGGTGTTTGAAAGATGCGTAGGACAGGCGACTTGAAACTCATGCAAGAACTGAATAGGTCTATTATTCTCGATACCATTCGAAAACAAGGTCCTATTTCCAGAAGTGATATCGCAAAGTTAATTAACATAAGCCCCACGACAGTGACTTCCGCCGTTCACGAACTAATTAATGAAGGGGTTGTACGAGAAGACGGTATTGGCACTTCCAGTGGAGGCAGGAAGCCGGTTTTACTTAGGTTCGATCCTAATACCAGGTATGTCATTGGAGTTTCGATTACGAATTCATTTATTAAAATAGCTGAGATGAATTTGGAAGGCCGCATTTTAAGAAAGGAGATTCATCCCACTAATTATAGTCAAGGTCAGGAAATCATCAGCCTTACCTTAAAAATGATTCATCAGTTCCTGGAGTCGAAGGAAAATCTCGATGGGTGTGAAGGAATCTCGATTATCACCCCTGGGATTGTCGATGCAGCAAAAGGAATTATCTCTTATAATTCTAAACTTAAACTTTATGACATTCCTTTAAAACAGTTAGTCGAAAATCAATTTGGCCAGCCGACCTTTTTAGACAATGATACGAATGCCTATGTATTGGCGGAGAATTACTTTGGTTCATTCGGTCATTTTAAAGATTTGGTTTATATCACAATTGGTGATGGGGTCGGATCGGGAATTATGGTGAATGGAAAAATTATCCGCGGGTTTAAAGGCAGCTCGGGTGAACTAGGCCACACCACGATAGTAAAGGGTGGTCCGAAATGCGAATGTGGAAACGAAGGGTGTTTGGAAAATTATATTAATTGGCCAGCCGTTTACTCGAAAATTGTATCCGCTTTAATGACCCGAGGGAAGGAAACGGTCATCAGGAATCTGGTTGGAGAGGATTTCAACCGGATCACGCCATCTGTTTTTGTTAAAGCCATAAATGAAGGAGACAGTTTATGCCTTGATATTATGGACGAAATGGTTTCTCATCTTTCCACAAGCATTATTAATATCATCCACCTGCTAAACCCCGAAGTGATTATTCTTAGCGGTGAAATCGTCCAAGAAAATAGCATCTTTGTAGATTCTATTAAAGACTATGTGTCTAGGCATGTTCTTCCCATTCTGAATGAAGAGGTAAACATTCAGCCTACTTCCCTGGGAGCCGATTTTGAAATGCTGGGAGCAGCTGCCGTTATTTTACAGGAAAAATATCAATTTACGATTTAATAACCAAACAAAAGTCACTTTTTAGGAGGTGATAGAAGGTCTGTTTAAACTTGCTACATATGTCTCTTAACAGGAATGGCTAAATTGCTTCTAGAATCTACTAAACTAAATTTATCGTCTGCTTGGTTTTGCAATCTTTTATAAGTTTCATGAAGACAAAAAAGATTATTAAGGGGGATAAAGATGAAAAAGTTGAGGTTATTGGTTCACCTGCTGCTAATCCTTACTGTTGTTGCCATGTCTGCTTGCTCTAACACTCAGAGCAGCGGTAAAGAAAAAAAGACGATTGAAGTGGCTTTATGGGATAAGAATGCCAGTCCTGCTGTAGATAAATCGATTGAAGCATTTAAAAAACAGCATCCGGATATCAAAGTCAATGTAACCTACACTCCTTGGGAGGATTATTGGACGAAGTTGAAAACAAGCATTGGCGGTGGAAAAGGGCCTGATGTTTTCTGGATGAATGGGCCTAATTTTTATCAATATGCTTCTTCTGGTTTTATTAAGGATTTGGAACCTTACATTAAGGAAGATAGTGTGTATAAAAAGGATAACTATTTCCCTGCCGTTGTTGATTTATATAGTTATGAAGGAAAGCTCCATGCGGCACCTTATTTTATTGATTCTGTCGGGCTGTATTACAACAAAAAGATTTTCGATGATGCTGGTGTCCCTTATCCAGATGAAACATGGACTTGGGAAGATATTGAAAAGGTTGGCGAGAAGCTTTCCGATAAGAAAAAAGGTATTTACGGTTATTCCGCCGATATCAAACAGAGCCAATCTGTTTATTATGATCTCATCCATCAAGCCGGAGGCTATATTATAAACGAGGATAAGAGCAAGTCTGGATTTGATTCAGCCGAAACGAAAGAAGCCTTTCACTTTATCAAGAGGCTCATTGACAAGGGGATCTCACCTTCTGCCAAAACGGTTATGGAGACAGAAGGAAAGCAGCTGTTTTTATCTGAGAAAGTGGCCATGATTCCTGCGATTTCAGTCAGTGCAGGAGAATTTAAAGAGGTACTCGGTGATCATTTAGGAGTGGCTCCTCTTCCTAAAGGTAAAAAAGCGGCTTCCATTGTTCACGGAATTGGCTGGGCGATGAATGCAAAAACCCAAAATGATAAATTGTCCTGGGATTTAATGAAAGCCTTATCGGGTGAAGAGGGAGAAAAAGTGATTGCTGAATCAGGATTTTCCATTCCTGCTGAAAAAGACATCAGTGATATTTGGCTTAAGTCCATTCCTTCTTTAAATTTGAAAGTGTTCCTAGATGCCCAGGAATATGGAGTTCCATATCCAATTTCCAAAAATACTGCTGAGTGGCAGGATGTTGAGATGAAAGAAATTCAAGGTGCCTTCTTAGGACAGCAGCCGATCGATAAAGCATTGGATAATGTAGCCAAAAAGATGAATGAAATTCTTGCCAAAGAGAAATCAAAATAAACTAGATTGCCTAATTAAGTAGTCAAACAGGCTGCGCTACAGTCTGTTTGACTATTGAAAGGAGAGATGATTTTGAGCAGCTTTTCTTCGACTATTGAAAAGAACAAACCACATATCGATGTTGTTAGGCGGAAAAAGAAAAAGATGAATAAAGAAGCCATAACTGCGTTATTATTCATTGCTCCGACTTTTTTAGGACTTCTCATTTTCTATCTGCTGCCTGCAATTGCATCCTTTGTTTTATCCTTTTCAAACTGGGATGGAATTACCACTCCGGTATTTGTTGGCCTCGAAAATATACAGTCTTTATTACAGGATCCATCCTTTCAACGTTCAATCATCAATACGATCGTATTTACGATTGTGTCCGTACCATTATCAGTGGTGATTGCTACCTTGGTTTCCCTTATGCTAAACCAAAAGATTAAGGGAATGGTGCTTTACAGGACATTGTACTTCTTGCCGGTTGTTACGATGCCAGTAGCGGTTGGGATGGTTTGGAAATGGCTTTATAACACGGATTATGGATTGATTAACTATCTTTTAGGTGTATTCCATCTTCCTCAGCCCTCATGGCTGTTCGACCCAAATATTGCTTTGTTTTCAGTCATTCTTGTCTATATATGGATGACGGTAGGCAATAATGTCATTCTGCTGCTTGCAGGACTGCAGGGAGTTTCACACTCCTATTACGAAGCAGCCCAGATAGATGGAGCCTCGAAGATGAGGCAATTCTTAAACATTACATTGCCGATGATTACTCCAACATTGTTTTTTGTTTTTATCACTTCCATGATCAGTTCTCTTCAGATGTTTGATTTGATTTTCATTATGATTGGTGACAACAATGCTTTATTGGAGCCATTAAGAACGATCGTATTTGGAGTGTATGAATCTGGTTTTAAATACTCACAAATGGGTGTTGCCTCGGCCCAGGCCTTTCTGCTATTTATAGCGATTTTAGCCATCACGATTATCCAATTCATTTTTCAAAAGAAATGGGTTCATTATGACGCGTAGCCAGGGGGTGGAATGAATTGAAAGAAAATAAACTAACAAGCCATGTTTTGCTGATTATTGGGGCTCTTATCATGATGATGCCATTTTTGTGGATGATTTCGACATCTTTGAAATCCTACGGTGAATCCATGCAAGTGCCACCAAGTATTATCCCGAAGGAATGGCATCTTGATAATTATACAAAGGTATTCGAAAGCGTAGATTTTCTAAAGTACTATATAAACACCATGATCGTTACGACTGGACGAACTCTTTCCCAGTTATTCCTTTGTTCCTTAGCCGCATTTGCCTTCGCACGTATGAAATTTCCGTTTAAAAATCTGATTTTCATCGTCATCCTGTCTGTTTTGATGGTCCCTCCGCAAGTTATTTTAATACCGAACTATGCGATTATGACCAAGCTGGGCTGGATTGACACCTTTTATGCTTTAATTGTGCCTGGAATTTTCAGTGCCTTTGGAGTCTTTTTGCTTAGGCAGTTTTTTATGGGGATACCGAAAGAACTGGATGAGGCAGCAATTATCGATGGATGTTCGTGGTGGGGAATTTATTGGAGGGTCCTTCTCCCGAATGCTACCCCTGCCCTGATCGCCCTCGGAATTTTTACGGCACTTGCATCATGGAACGATTTTCTGTGGCCGTTAATTATGACAAACTCTGAAAATATGAGAGTTCTGTCAATCGGGATTGCTTCTTTCCAAGGACAGTACTCAACGAATTACCCATTGCTTATGGCAGGAGCCTTGTTATCTACCATCCCGATGATTATTTTGTTTATCTTTTTACAGAAACATCTCATCGCAGGTATTTCTTTAAGCGGTGTAAGAAAGTAGAAAGAATCAATGTTTCGATTAAGGAGCAGGGAGGAACTTCAGTGAAGCGAACGGAAGAGTTAGCCATCGGTCTAGATATTGGAGGTACCAAGATACTTACAGCATTAGTCTCCAAGGACGGAGAGGTCGTGTCAAAATTACAGTGCGACACGAAGGGGGGAAATGAACTTATTGGTGATCAAATCATGGATGCCATTCTAGCCCTCCTGGAGGAAGCAGAGATTGAGATGAAGCGAATTAAAGGCATTGGCATCGCCACAGCCGGAGTTATCGATTCGAAGAAGAAAGAAATCATCTATGCCAGCAACCTGAATCTAGCAAATTTTCCGATCGGAAATTTACTAGAAAAGAAGCTGGGTCTCCCTGTACAGCTCTATAATGATGCCAATGCGGCAGCAGTAGGCGAATGGATGTGGGGCGGCGGAAAAGGCAAGAGCAATCTTATTTACATAACCGTCAGCACAGGAATAGGTGCGGGAATCATCAGTAACAACAGTCTTTTAACAGGAGGTCATGATAGCGCCGGTGAATTTGGGCATATCTCCATAAATCTGAGCGGCCCCCCTTGTCCATGCGGCAATAAAGGCTGTTTAGAAAATTACGCATCAGGAACAGCGATTTCAAAAATAGCCCGTGAACGTCTTGAAAATGGGGCTGAAAGTCATTACTTTTCCGCTAAAAACAGTAATCTGACCGCCGTAGATATTTTTCGAGCAGCGAAAATGGGTGATTCCTTTTCAATCGGATTTCTGGAGGAAATTGGGGAATATCTTGGGTTAGGAATTATCAATCTGATCCATCTTTTTAATACGGAAGCAGTGATTCTTGGCGGTGGTGTGATGAACGAATCAGAGTTATTATTGCCATCGATACGAAGAACTGTTCAAAAACATGGGATTACAAGTATGGTAGAACAAGTAAACATCGAGAAATCAAAGCTTGGAAATTACGCCTGCGTAGTCGGGGCTACCGGTTTGTTTTTTAGCCATAGCCATGACCGATCCGCCCAGCCTATCTAGCGTTTAGAAGTTTCCTAATTTATTAAACAAAGGGGAGAGAAGACAATGTTAAACGTTCTGTTAATTGGAGCTGGCACCATGGGAAGTACGCATGGTGAAGCCTTCACAAAAATGGATAATGCCGTTCTTGGCGGTATCGTGGATAAAAACCTGGAAAAAGCGAAGGAGCTTGCCGGAAAATTACAAACAAGAGCATTTCAATCGTTTGAAGAGGCCATTGAAGCATTAGAAAAAGTCGATGTCGTTTCTATATGTTTGCCAACTCCCTTCCATAAACCTTTTTTGAAAAAGGCCGCAGATCAAGGGATGCATATCATTTGTGAAAAGCCGCTGGCCAGAAACCTGAAGGATGCCAGAGAAATGATAGACTACTGTCAGGAAAAAAACGTAAAACTATTCGTTGGTCATGTTGTTCGATTCTTTCCTGAGTATGTACGTGCAAAAAATATTATCGAAGAAGGAACGATCGGAAACGTAGCGGTCGTGCGTACATCAAGAGGTGGAGGTTTTCCGTACGGATCAGATGATTGGTATGCTGACTATGAAAGCAGCGGCGGGTTAGTTTTAGATATGATTATCCACGACTTTGACTTCCTGAGATGGTGTTTTGGGGAAGTCGACCGCGTCTATGCCAAAAGTATAAAAGAAGGAAATAAGAAGCGATTGGATTATTCATTGGTTACGTTACGCTTTAAAAATGGCGTTATCGCTCATGTAGAAGGAACATGGGCACATCAAGGGTTCACAACTAGATATGAATTTGCTGGTGAAACCGGAATTATTGAGCATGATAGTTCAAAGTCTGTTCCCATTGTGTTTGAAAGCAGAAGCAATAGTACGGTTGGCGGCGGGGTGGCTGTTCCGGAAAGTCCGTTAAAGGATAGTCCTTATTTCATTGAATTACACCATTTTATTAGCTGTATTGAAACCGGTAAAGAACCAATAGTATCAGCGGAGGACGCCTACAAAGCAATGGAAATTGCCCTATCTGCTCTCAAATCCGTTGAAACGGGCAGAGAGGTTGTCATGGATGAAAATCAAAAAGAGGAGGCCCAAATTCGATGAAGGTAGGCATTATCAGTTTCGCTCATTTACATGCTCATGGATACGCTGATGCATTAAGCAAGATCAATGGAGTTCAATTGGTGGGGATTGCGGATGAGGATGAAAGTCGTGGTGCAGACGCTGCGGCTAAGTATCATACGAAATACTTCAGCCGGTATGAAGAGTTACTGCAGCAGGATATGGATGCTGTCATCATTACGTCGGAGAATAGCAAGCACCACGAACATGTAGTGGCAGCGGCCAGGGCTGGTAAACATATCCTCTGTGAAAAACCATTAGCGACTAGGGCGGAAGATGCAAAAGAAATGATCGAGGTTTGTGAGCAGAATCGGGTTATTCTGCAAACAGCCTTTCCAGTTCGCTTTAACTCTGCGATTATTCGGGCAAAAAAGATGATTGAAAATGGGGAACTGGGGCAAATATTTGCCATTAAAGGAACGAATCGCGGTACCAATCCTGGGGGATGGTTTGTTGATCCAGCTAAGTCTGGAGGAGGAGCTGTCATCGATCATACCGTCCATGTTGTCGACATCATGAGATGGTTTATGGGTACCGAGGCCAGGGAAGTGTACGCAGAAATTGATCATGCCATCTCCTCTGATTCCATCGATGACTGCGGCATCCTTACCATTGAGTTTGAAAACGATGTATTTTCCACGCTGGATTGCAGCTGGTCACGTAACGAAACGTATCCAACCTGGGGAGACGTAACGTTAGAAATTATTGGAAGCAACGGGACGCTTAAAGTCGATGCTTTTGCACAAAAGGTAGATGTTTATGCCAAGGATGGTGTGAATTGGAATTATTGGGGCGATAACATGGATTTTGGGTTGGTCAATGACTTTTTGAATAGTGTTTCAACTGGGAAAGAACCATCGATTTCTGGTACGGATGGCCTGAAGGCTCTTGAAGTTGCATTAGCCGCCTATGAATCTGCAGAAAAAAGGCAGCCTGTCATTCTGAAATAACAGGGTTACAAGTATGGGTTTCTTGATGACATCTTTTTTTAAAGGCTGTGTTAAAGGACATTGTTGATTTTAAAGCCAAGTTGATTGGAGCG
>NZ_JBALOS010000202.1:38472-38708 GCF_036962765.1 Neobacillus drentensis | reverse complement strand
CTCTTATGAGCGCAGCGGGAACGACCTACCCCAAAGTTAATGATTATATCATTTCTAAGAAACTAGTACCCGCGAAAGTAGAGCAAGATTACAAAAATATTTTTACCAAATTTACGTATCGGAATGGTTATGGTGAGGTAGAGGGTATTGTTGCCCATGAAACGGCAAATAGCAGCTCGACGATCTCGAGTGAGATTGCCTATATGACGAGAAACCATAGTAGAGCCTTTGTTCAT
>NZ_JBALOS010000202.1:0-38451 GCF_036962765.1 Neobacillus drentensis | reverse complement strand
CATTTGCTGATGGTTCACGGGTGATTGAAATCCATACGCCGAATTATGGGGCCTGGGGTGCGGGATCCTATGCAAACCAACGATTTGTACATATTGAACTAGTCAGAGAGAAGAGCTTTGACAAGTTTGCACGTTCGATTAATAACTATGGGAATTACATTGCATCCGTGCTTTATGATTATCATTTACCTTTAGTAAATGCCGAAAAAACAGGTGAAGGAACACTATGGTCGCATGCTGCAGTCACCAAGTACCTTGGCGGCACCAGCCATGCGGATCCGCATGCATATTTTAAACAGTGGGGCTATAGCTGGGATCAATTTGTCCAGTTAGTCACTATGAAATATAAAACCCTCCCAAATAAAACGGAAAATACCAATCGCTTAGGGCAAATCCCAAGCAGCAAGGTCATGATTTATAAGGATTATACTAATACGGAAACAGCCGCTCCGGCAGGAGAAACGTATACGAACCAAACGTTTTATATTAAAAAATTAGCTTTTATTAGCGGACAAACCTATTACTTGCTTAGTGAAAAGCCAAGCAGTGTGGACGGAGTGATCGGCTGGGCAAAGGCTGCTGATTTGCTTTCCTATCCAGAATCTAGTGTAAAATCCACAGCGAAGACGTTGTATTTTACGGGCATTGGGAGCGCATATAGCAAGGCTTGGGGCATGAAGAAAGATGTCATCTCCTCTTCACTGTCCAAATATAAAAACCAAGAATTTAAGGTAGATGGTACAGAAACGGTTGGAAATATGGTTTGGTACCGCGGGAATCTGGACGGAAAAACCGTATGGATTTATTCAAGCCGATTGGCACCAAAAGTGGAGCGGTCAACGAGCAGGTTAGGCCAGCTTAAAAATGGCACTGTTATGATCTATAAAACGGTCGGCACTTCTACAGGAGCAATTCAAGCTGGATCTGCCTACACCGGGACTGTCTACTACATTAAGAAACAGGCAACGATCAACGATCAAACCTATTATTTAATCAGTAAACAGCCTAGTAGTGTAACGGGCGTGGTCGGCTGGGTCAAATCTTCCGATATCACGAATTATTCACATACGACGTATGACAAAAATGCCAAAACAATGTATTTCACAGGCAAAGGCAGCGCTTATAGCAAGCCATGGGGCGGTTCGAGTGATCTGATAGTTAAGGATCTCTCGAAAAATAAAAACCAAGAATTTAAGATCAATTTAACCGAAAAAGTCGGTAATAACACGTGGTACCGTGGAAGCTTGGCTGGTAAGACTGTATGGATTCATGGCGGGTACCTATCGAATACGCTAGAAAGTGCGACGAGCCGGTTAGGCAATATCAAAATAACCAGCGTTAAGATTTATAGGAAGCTTGGGTCGAGTGCGTACTTTAAGGCCGGTTCCACCTATACCAATAAGGTTTACTATATTAAGAGAAAAGGGTTGCTAAACGGCCAAACCTATTATTTAATTAGTAAAAGTTCAACAGGCGCAAGCCCGGTTGGCTGGGTCAAATCTTCCGATATATCCCACGTTAGTTATTCGGTCGTCAGTCAAAAAGCCAAAACCATGTATCTCAAAGGGACAGGCAGTGCTTATAGCAAAGCATGGGGCGGTAAGAAAGACGTCGTTCATAAGAAACTTTCTTTTTACAAAAATAAGAAATTCACTGCTAACCTCACGGCGAAAGTAGGAAGCACTAACTGGTACTGTGGGAAGTTGGGCGGTAAGACTGTTTGGTTGATGAAGTAGTAATAAGGTACTAGATAAGCCTTACCGAGTTAACGCTCGGTAAGGCTTTTTCTTATGTCTTACACTATAATAGTCATTAGTAAATTATCCGACTTTTGTGAAAAAGTAGTACATAATCACTATTAATATCATATATAATAGCTTATAATTGTTATATTTTTGAAAATACTATAAAGGAGGAACATGGTTTGAAGAGTTTATTTTTATCATTATTAGGAAGGGATCGGATTCGTTTGAAGTCACTAAAACGTACTAGTTTTAAAGTTATTCTATCGTTACTCATCCTTCAGTTACTGATCAGTACATATGATTTTGTTCCTGCTGAGGCGGCGAGTACTACGAAAATTAGCAGGACCAATGCTTCATCTTCTGTTAGCCTAGCTATCACGATCTCCAAAAAACAATTTCCTAAGACCTCGAAGAAAGCAGTCCTTACGAACAAAGAAGATGCCAATAATATTTACATATCTTCGCTTTATAGCAATAAAATAAAAGCTCCGCTGTTGTTAACAGAAAAGAAAGGCTTAAATTCATCTGCGAAAAAAGAATTAAAAAGATTAAAAGTTAAAGAGATTACACTTATCGCTACTAAAAAACAGCTAAGTTCGAAAATTGAAAAAGACTTGAAGAAATTGAAAATAAAAGTGAAAAAGATCAATGGTAAGGATGTCACGGACACCTCCATCCTGGTTGCCAAAAAAATGAATCCAACAAGAAGCATTATTTATTTAGTTTCAAGCAAGCAACCGTCCTACGTGGCTTCCGTTCCGGCCATTGCCATGAGCAAAAATGCCGCTGTTATTGTGGTTGATCCCAAAAAGGTGAATAGTACTGTCATTAAGTATGTAAATCTATTTACTCAGAAAGTGCAAATTCAGTCCTTGGGTTTATCGGCAGCAACGCTAAAGCAAATCAAGAATCTAACAACCATAAGCGGTAAGGACATCTACAATTTATCTAATAATCTTGTAAAAATTAATGGACAAAACAGCAAGTATCTTTATCTCGTTGCCTATAAAAATTATTCCTATGCAGCCCTTATTTCATCTTTAGCAGCCAAAGAAAAGGCAGCTGTTTTGGTTTCACCGAATTCGTTAACTGTCGATTTGAAATCACTACTTTTATCCAAAAAGGTAACGGGCGTTAAGGTATATGCTGATAAAAAATATATAAGTGATAAAACCATTCGTGATATCACCAGCGCCATAAGCTACCAAAAGAAACTTCCAACTAAAGCAGGTGTAGCGGAAATTAAAGATACTGTTAAGGTTTTAACAGAAACACAAACAAATAAATTTATCTCTTCCATTAAAACTCAGCAAGAAGTAACAAATGGAACGTTAAAATTACGTGTGACAACGATCGATCCGAAAATTGTAAAAAAAGATGCTGTTATTGCTTTGGACCCTACGAAGGATAACCCCATGGGTGGATTCCTAAAAGTAATGGAAGTGAAAAAGGTAGGAAGCCAATACGATGTGACAGTTTCCCAACCCTTACTGGATGAAGTATTCCAGGATTTAAAGCTTTCTGTTAATGAGGGTGTGGATGCATCGGATATTGTTGCAACAAACCTTGAACAGGGAGTTAAAATTGATACTACAACCAACAGTGCCAATAGTTTACAAAGACAAGGAACAGTAAAGGCAAAAGACTTATCCTTAAGCGTCAATTTAGACTTATTAAAGTATACAAAGGATTATGATCGGTTAAAAACAAAACTCAATACTAATCTAAGTGTCTCAGGTAAAGTAAGTATCAAAGATATTGCGATAACTTCAGAGATTGATAGAGTAGCTGGGATTCCAGTTAAAATGCAATATAATCTAAAATACAAAACGGAGACCAACCTAAAGTATGGTGCTAAAGGTAAAATGGATTGGAGCTTTAAGGATCAGAAACTAGGTAAATTTAAAGGCGGTTTGGGAGAAATTGAAGGGGTCAATGTAACAAAGGGAAGGCTACCATTAGGTAGTGTTACCTTTATGGTAACTCCTACAGCTATTATCCCAAAACCTGGAGCAGGTTCAGCTGGATATATTCAATGTCCTGTCGGGGTAACTATGTTCTTTGTCGTAACCGCTTCTGGCAGTATCGAGGCTGAAGTAGCCTATGATTATGTGAAAAAAACCGAGTTTGATCAGGGCTTATCATTAGATGTTTTTCATCCAGTTCCAAAGTTTTATAAAGGCCCAAAGGATGGAGTAACTGTACAAAAAGAATCCCTTACAGCTCGTGGTAAACTTACTGGAGAGTTAGGCTTTGGTATTGATGCTGCTCTGAATGTAGGCGGAGTCATGCCGCTTGTACTCCGGGCGGATGGGAAATTTGTCTTAACTGCAGAAGGAAGTTTATACCTTAAGAATGACTTATTGAATAAGGACCTTGAATTAAATGGCTGCTATAAAATGAGTTTTGCTCCAGTCCTTCAGGTAAAGGCTTTGGCAAAATTAAAGTGGGAATCAAAGTTTTTCCCCGATGGTGACATCAATAAAGAGCTTACTATTTTAGATAAAAAATGGTTTGAAGCAAAAAAATCAGGCTGTATTGTAAAAAATGGGGTGGAAGGCTATGTTTCTGACGCGACCACAAACCTCCCACTTAAAAATGTTTCGATCAAGGCAGTTAACAAGGATAATACAGGGGAATATTATTTAGCCCAGTCTGATAGTGCCGGAAAATATAAACTATTACTACCGACCGGAACTTATAATATTTCGTATGCTGTTTCTGGCTATAAAACGGTTGTCCTTAATGATGTAAAAATTGAAGAGGAACAAATCACCTACAATCCAAAACTCGAAATCATTAAAAATGATCAATATGGCAAGACCGGAACGGTCGGAGGAGTGATTACCGACGCTAAAACCGGGCGAGTGGTTTCGAATGCGAATATTTCTATTTATCAAGGCCTAAATATTTCAACCGGTCAGAAGATCAAAACGATTTCTACTGGAGCGGATGGGACATATAAACTCGAACTGCTGACCGGGCATTATACGGCCGTTATTGAGAAGGCTGGTTATATTAAGAATACGATTATGTTAATAAGCCTTCCGAATAAGGAGAAATTGGACTTTAATGGAACGATTACCCCTAACTTAAGTTCAGAGGATATCCGGATTGTTCTTTCATGGGGAGAAGTGCCGGACGACTTGGATTCACATCTGCTCGCACCAACTGAAGATGGCGGGGACCAATATGAAATTTTCTGGGATAATGATAAGTATTACGCAGCAGATGATACCTTAATGACGGAACTAGATGTAGATGACACAGATTCCTTTGGACCAGAGACGATTACCATTAAGAAACAAGTTCCAGGGACCTACACGTATTCTGTTTTGGATTATACGAATCGTAGAACAAGTGATAGTAATCAATTGTCCAATTCAGGGGCAAAAGTGGATGTGTATATGGGTACTTCACTTGTAAAAACATTCTTCGTGCCTGTTAATAAAATAGGAACCAAGTGGAATGTGTTTAAATTAGAAGGTAAAACCATTACCCCAATCAACACAATTGAATGATGATCTTTAACATAAGAAAAGGGGCCGTTTTTTGGCCCCTTTTTCATTTATTATTGAAAAAAACCTACTAGTGCGTGCGTTCACTAGCAGGTTTTTTGTCAAGTTGGATTGACAATGCTTCACTTAATAGCCCCAAATCCTTAGGAGTTAAATGTTTCTATCTTATTTACCTTTTCCGTGATTGGCTTTTGCTGCTGGCTCAAAAAGAAGAATACACCGAGCAGGACGAGCAGTCCGCCAGCAATTTGCCAAGCGACAAGGTGCTCGTTTAATAGAATCACTGCAAGGATGGTGGCTCCGACGGGTTCTCCTAAAATACTCATCGAGATTGTTGTAGCATTGACGTAGTTTAAAAGCCAGTTATTTATCACATGTGAGACCGTTGGAACGGTGGCGAGTAATAAGAAGATGCCCCATTCCTTGGCCGGATAACCACTTAGAGAAACGCCTGCCGTAACGTTATAAATTGTTAGCACAATAGATGCAGCGAAAAATACACAAAAACTATAAAGCCAATGTGATACTTTTTTGACGATTGATTGCCCAATTAATAAGTAGCCAACGACAGAGATTACACTAAAAAATGAAAGTAAATCACCCATAATCGCATCCGTACTTAATCCGAAATCTCCCCAGCCAATCATCGTCGCACCGATGATCGCAATCACCATTGTCATAATGGCGGACAATGTTGTTCGTTCCTTAAATAGAAGAAAGCCGCCGAGCAGTGAGACAATGGGCTGTAAGGCAAGGATAATAGTCGAACTTGCGACTGTCGTTAGTTTTAAAGACCCGAACCAAAGGACAAAGTGCAGCGCCAAAAAGAAACCTGAAAAAAATAAAAAGAACCAATCCTTTTTAACAATATGTTTAAATTCACTGCGTTTTTTCCAGACAATCGGTACCATTAAGATACTGGCAAGCCACATCCGATACATACTCAAAATGGAGGCTGGAGCGTCTGACCATTTGACAAAAATCGCCGAAAATGAAATGGCAATGATGGAAATGGTAAGCGGCAGCCCGATGGATCTGGAACCCACTTCTTGTTGTTTCATCATATCCCCCTACGCCTTGTAACAGGTCCCTTTCCATAAAATAAAACGTTCGTAACCCGAAGGTCTTCGGAGATTATTATAGCACAAAGGGGGCTGATACCTGCTTACTATTTAACTAGTAAAAACAAGAAAATCAAAACAAGTAAAAGAGGAATGGGTGGACACCGTTTAACACAGATCGCCTAATTTCATTTTGTGGTAAGAGACTTTTCGTTGAATTTCTTTTCTGACAGAGAGATGAAGATTAGTGGTGAAATACTATAGATAATGAGGTTGAGTAAAACTTACAAAAATTTTCAATTGACGTTTGGCTCAGGGTTCTATAATATATGTGGAAGAGAATACCCGTGCTTGCGGGAGAGGTTCATAGCTGATACCCTCTATAAAAAACTATGGATACATGACTTTAAGCCATGTCCATATCGGACGTGGCTTTTTTGATGGAATCCTTTAGTTTGATAAGTAGAGATGCTGCAGAAACTCTTTCTTGGAAAAGTGTGGGACACATTGCAAGGAGGTTTTTTTATGTCTGGCAGAAGCCACGAAGAAGGTTTGAAGGATTTAACATTATTAGGTAATCAAGGGACTACCTATTCATTTGAATATGCGCCGGAGGTATTGGAGGCAGTCGACAATCTTCACCCGGACCGCGATTATTTCGTGAAATTTAATTGCCCGGAATTCACAAGTTTATGCCCGTTGACGCGCCAGCCGGATTTTGCGACGATGTATATTTCGTATGTTCCGGACAAAAAGATTGTTGAGAGTAAGTCACTGAAATTATATCTGTTTAGTTTCAGAAACCATGGCGATTTCCATGAGGATTGTGTCAATATCATAATGAATGATTTAATTAAGCTGCTTGACCCAAGATATATTGAGGTTTGGGGGAAATTCACACCACGCGGCGGGATTTCGATTGACCCATGGTGCAACTATGGGAAACCAGGAACCAAGTACGAGGAAATGGCCCACTTCCGTTTGATGAATCATGATATTTATCCAGAAAAAGTAGATAATCGTTAAGGAAAAAAGGCCGGATTCCCGGCCTTTTTTTTATGTAGAGTAGATGTGTATGAAGTTTTTACAAGAGTTTCATAAATATTTTGACCCATCCGAACAACGCCAACCACAGTGGAACACTAAGTATGGTCGCCCAGAAAATCCCTATGAAAAAATTCTTCTGTTCATCCATGACATCCACTCCAATTGAAAGTGATTTGTAACAGTATAGTCCAGAGGTTGGATTTTTAGTACATATTGAGAGAGCAGATGGAGTTGAGGGGGGTTAATCGTTAGTAAAATGAGAGGGTTCGCCAGTAAGGTGATGTTATACGTCAGTAAGTGGCGGATATTTCGCCAAGCTCCATTTATGTGATCTTTTTAGTTAATCAAGCTTAAAATCAGTACTTATTTTATGTCCGGAGGGCCCTTCGATTTGTGGATTCCGCCGACTTGGACGGGAATTCCGCCAAACTGTGGAGGGATTCCGCCGATGATTAGATTTATACCGCCAAACTGTAGAAGGATTCCGCCAACTTCAGCAACTATTCCGCCAAGCTACTTTTAGATACCTATTTTAAGATGACTATTGCTGAGGTTTCGATATTTTTCAGGTCTGGGGGGACCTCTGATTTGCGGTTTAGCCAGTAAACGGAGCTTATCCGCAAGAAAGTGGCGCTTATCCGCTTATAAAATGAGGCTATCCGCCAGTAAGTGAGGCGTATCCGCCAGTAAGTGAGGCGTATCCGCCAGTAAATGAAACTCATCCGCCAGTAATGTTAAAAGGCCACGGCGCTCCCGTGGCTTTTTTTGTCTGGGTTACCATGCGTAATCATCATGTTCTTCTTCTGGATAGTCATCCTCATCATTTAGTCTGTTCACTAGCCACTCGTCGTGGGTTATTCCCGTGAACATCATTTCATTTTGAACTTCTTCACTATTCCATTCGTCCGCCAGCATATCCCCACGAAGATTTGGATCTTTTGTCATCGTTTTTTCACCTCCACTACTATCATTGCCATTTTTCTCGTGACTATAATAAGAATGAGAGATGATTAAAAAACGGATCGCAAAATGATAGGATGTAAAAGCGGTTACATACGATTCTTTCCATCTTTACAGAAGGCTATTTTCGCATCGAGTGTTGTTTTTCGTATAAATTCATCAACCCGTATAATTAGATGCTTCGTGGCATCTTTTCGTAAGGGCCTTTTTTGACTCTAAAAGCAACCAAATTTTACGAAAAGAGCCTACAGAGGAACGTTTAACATAAAAAGAAAGCATGGTGTGAGCAGTGAATATTGGTGGTTTTGAGATAAAAAGGAAGTTGTTTTCCAATGATTTTGGTCTGAGTGTTTTTGAAGTAGGAGAAGCCAAAACTGGTCGGACGTTTATTTTAAGGTTAGTTGATCTTTCGAATAAATCCACGGATTTTAAGAAGGCACAATGGAACCAGCTTCAAGAAAAGTACCAAACAGTGATCACTGACTATAGCCAATTACCGCGGATGGAACAGGTAGCAAAGGTCGATGAAGATCACTTATATTCTCTATTGGAAGGGGAAAAAGGGGCACCCTTAATTGAAAAAGGGCCACTCGAACCTGATCAAATCAAACAGCTTCTTGCTGCTGTCCGCCATCTTCACGATCATAAGATGATTCATGGGTCCATCTCTCCTGAGAACATCTGGATTACCAACCAAGGTAGAGTGATTTTATATGGAACTGGCGAGGCAAAGGTCCTTGAAGGGAAACCCCGCTTAGGAGCTGTTTCTGATATTCGGCAATTAATTGCAGTCAACCAGAGTTTTTCTACATTAAGTGAGCCAATCTTGGAAAAACTTGAACAGGAAGAACCTATGACTGTTGCAGAAATAGAACAGATACTAACTAGTGCGGAAAAGAAACCAGGAATAAGTGAGGATAATAAACTAGCTGCTTTTTTCGAACGAAAAAGCTTGACCCAAAAAGCGGATGTCGCTGAACGCGAACGGAGAAAAGCGGAACAGGGTGGGAATCGGAGCAAGAGAATACTAGGTGCAGTCATTGTGGGAGTAGTGCTGATTCTTGCCGTTTATTTTCTTATTTGAAAACCCCACGCGAAAAATGACACTTAAGATGAGACGGAGTAGTGCATATGCTCTATTATTTATTAGATCTATTGGGATTGATCGCTACAAGTTCAACTGCCGGTTTGGATACGAGAAAGATTGACCAGAATATTGAGGAGCTCAAAAAACATGATTGGTTTAAAAAGATATATGCGCAAGAGAAATATCGCCGTTTGTTTTATGTTAATAGGCATGTAAGAAGGTATTTACAAAGTAAATTGCGAGTAAAAAAAATGTTCTATAATCAAAGGGCGCAAAAGAAATTATTGGTTTTGCTTAATAAACAACTTTGAGGCACTATCCACTAAAAAATGCGGTTCATCCAAGATGAACCGCATCAGCGTGTTAACATGGTAATGTGTCAAATTTTTGTGATAGTTCTTAAACTAGTTCATAATCCGTCACGTTGCGGTCGACGACTCTCGCACCTTTTGCAGACACAAACTTGCCGCTGCTTGTGGTGAAAATGTCAGATGCAATAATTTGTGACATCGATAGTTTCACGACTTCTTCATCAATGGGATCCTTGGGATTTTCGACGGAAAGACGGGCTGTCTTCCCAAGCTCCGTAACAAATTGTAATTCTAATGTTTTTGCCATGTTCATTCACCTCTTTCTTTAGACTTCAGTTCATACCCGATTAAGCGATAATTTCAGAACTATCATTTCGTTCTACTTTGTTTAACATGTCATTGCACAAAACAGAAATGGCGGTTGCCGCTTGAAATAACTGATCCGTTGTTGCCTCCTTTTTGACATTGCTAAATGTTTTGGCGCGTAGAATTGGTTCGCCATCCTCATCCATACCGCCTTCAAACACTAAACGAAGCTTCGTTCCTTCTAAAAGTGATTGTGCCATTTTCCCTCACCTCCTTTCACCTTCTATATAGAAAAAAGTCGGCCAAAAGGACATGGTTGAAAAAAATAAATTGGTGCCTGACACCAAATAGTAAAATGAAGAAATTGGAAAAAATTACTTATAAACGACTAGTGGGTCATTTAATATTGAATGGGATATTATTCCTGTTTTTTGGAAAGATGGTAGGGGATCTGTAAGGGGGAAATAGGTTGTTAGAGATAAAAAATCTATCAAAATACTATGGCCGGAAGGCTGCCGACGATTGTTTGTCTTTTAAGGTTTCTAAGGGTGAGGTATTCGGTCTTTTAGGGAGAAATGGTGCAGGGAAAACGACAACCATCAAAATGATGCTCGATCTGGTTGCTCCAGACACAGGCACTGTTACATGGAACAACAATTTACTATGGTGCCTGACACCATTAAAAGACACTCGTCCATTAAAGGTGGACAACTAAAGATGGGTTTGCTTGGAATGAGGAACTGTGAGCAGGCTTCGTGCGCCTGATGCGATAAGGATTCCGATTAGATCGATCCCAATATCAGATATTCTCCCATCCCGGGCGAAATAGAGCTGGAGAATTTCCGTTAGGGAAGCAAAGGAGATTGCTAAAACTAGAATGAATGCTTTGGAACGGAATTTGGTTTGCAGCAGTATGGTCAAAATGAGAAAGGCAAGGGCATGGCCGCACTTTTGGAGCAGAAAGTCCCGAGTAAGTTTGAGGGGCAATGGTGATAAAAGTTCATAAAAGTTGGGATGACTGTTCCGCACAAAGCGAACGTCGCCTAATTCGGTTAATCCTGAAAAACTGGCGGTGCAGGTAAAAATAAAGATTGCTAGAGCCCATATTAAAATAAAAAATCCGCGCATTGAAATCCCTCCTGTTTGTATTCATTGTGGTCTCGTTTTTTCGGTATTATACCGAGAAGGTAGGAATTCAACAAGCCACAAAAGAAAAGACCTCTTCTGTTTGATAAAGAGGTCTTTCGTGGTGGGGGGATGGCAGGATACCATCCTTGTATTGGTGGTGGATAAGACAATCTGGGATGAGGGTGGAGTTTATATTAATCTCCAGTTATTCATGATCCTGCGTGGATCATTTTTTCATAAAGGCTTAGAATGGATTGCCCATAGGTTGTACCTGGAACAGCCCATTTTCCGTTTAAAGCGGTCCATGTTGGAGCAGATCCTCTGTCGACTAGCTGAAAGCGGTGATCAACTAATGGATATTTATTGGGTAGCGGCTTAGTTGTTGCATATGCGAACAAGTGCTGAAGTTGAGCAAGGACACCTTCTTCTGCGTTATCAAAGCTTGCACCGCGAGTATCTCCTCCAGTTGCTCCAATTCCTGCGTAGTTGTTCTGTTCAGGATTAACGACTCCAGTAAACCGAAAATAGTCTGTTTCATGAATGGCTTGTGCAAAGGCTACATCCCCGCGAATTCCGTAATACTTTCCAAAGGTTTGATAAAATTCACCTAACTCCGGCGCCTTAGGATTGACCTTTTTCACAAATTGATTCATTTGTTCCGGTGAGAGGAAGGTCGGGCCTAAAATCGTAAAATTACCGGGGGCCGCTATGATGGGGATTTGATTGGTACTGTTGTTTGTAGTTTTGCTTGGATTCGCAGTCGTGCTGCCTTTGGTACTTGTGTTTGAATTCGTGCTTGTGGCGGGTTTGGCTGTTGTTAGTTTACTGGCGCTGGTCGTAGGTTTATTGGTGTTTGTTGCAGGTTTACTAGTTGATGTAGGTTTAGTGGTTTCTGTTTTAGGTGGCGCTGTGCTAGTTTTTTCGGTAATAATAAATGCATCATCATAACCTGCTTTTTCGATTTCTTTTAGGCGTTTTTCTGCATTAGCGTTGGTGGTATAGGTGGCAACTTTTACTCGGTACCAGGTAGCACCAGATATTTTTGTGGTAATAATTGATGATTTAATATTCTTTTTCTTCAGTTCAGTAACCCTGTCTTGTGCATTTTCTTTGGATTTATAGGAACCGACATAGACTGTGTAAACAGTTTTTGTGCCGGATTGCGTGGTTTTAGGTGTGGTTGATGTTTTAGGTGCAGTCGTTGTTTTAGGTGTTTCCTTCGTTGCTTTGCGTTTCAGGCCAAAAGACTTGGCAATTCCGTTGACATGGCCTTGGGCGACCTTTTGCTGCCAAGCTGCATTTTTCATCAGTTCGGCATCATGTTTATTATTGATAAAGCCATTTTCGGTTAAAAGAGATGGCATATTCGTTTCCCTAATGACATGAAAATTGGCCTTTTTTTGCCCGCGGTCTTTTAACTGATTCACTTTGATGACTTCGGCATGGATGATATCTTGGTATTTTGCAGCTTTGCTAGAATTAGATACCCCATTGTAGATAAAATCTTCATATCCTTGGGCGGAACTGTCAGCAGAATTGATGTGAATAGCTAAGAAAAAGTCAGCGTCCCATGCGTTAGCGGCACTTGAGCGTTGTGCTAAGCTTCTGGTAACATCGCTTGTACGACTCATCTTAACTTGGACATTTTCATAATCATTTAGGATGATTTTTCGTATTTTAAGCGCAATGGCTAAGGTAATATCTTTTTCATCCAGACCATTCCCTTGTGCACCGGGATCATCCCCGCCATGACCTGGATCTATAAATAACTTCATACTTACTCCTCCATTTCATGTAAAATACGTTCATCTATATCATATGGAAAATCCAATCCAGTGGACTCAATCTCCACAATCAAAAGACAAAAACCATACAAAAGACCTCCCAATTATTAGTAGAGAAGAGGTCTTTAGTAGGAAATATCGCTTAGGATAGTTTTGTACTTGCGTGGAGGACAATTGTCCCCAGTTGGTGCCTGACACCATGATGGGTAATGTGTGTCCGCGTGTGGTGGATTGGTGTCTGTGGTTGGTGTCAGGCGCCGAAACTGTCACACTGTAGTTTGGTTATTCTGCAACGAGGAAGGCGTCTTTGATTCCGGCTTTTTTTACTTCTGCTAAACGGTCTTCGACGTTTTCGCGGCTGTTGAAGGCGCCAGCTTGAACTCGGTACCATGTTTCGCCTGAGATTTTGGTGCTATCAACAAATGATTCGATGCCTTTCTTTTGAAGCTGCTCGACTCGCTCGTCCGCATTTTCTTTTGATTTGAATGAACCAGCAATGACTTTGAAAAGAGTTTCGGCATCTGGTTTTGGTGGATCGTTTGGTTTACGCTTGAGGCTAAAGGCTTTGGCAATTCCATTGGCGTGACCTTGTGCTACTTTTTGGATCCAAGATGATTGTTTCATTAGTGCAGCGTCATGATCTTTACTGATAAAACCGTTTTCTGATAAAAGAGCTGGCATATTTGTCTCACGCAATACATGGAAGTTTTCCTTTTTTTGACCGCGGTCTTGTAGTTGATTTAATTTTTTTACTTCAGCATGGATGATATCCTGATACTGGGCTGTCTTAGAAGAATTAGACAAGCCACTGTAAATATAGTCTTCGTAGCCTTGTGCGGAGCTTGGCCCAGAATTGATGTGAATGGCTAAGAAAAAGTCGGCACCCCAAGCATTGGCCTCGCTGGATCGCTGATCTAAGCTTTTAGTAGTATCGCTGCTCCTGCTCATTTTTACGTCAATGTTTTCATAATTATTATGTAAAATGGACCGTATCTTAAGCGCAATCGCTAATGTCACATCTTTTTCATCCAATCCATGTCCTTGGGCGCCAGGGTCTTTTCCGCCATGACCTGGATCTAAATAAAGCTTCATTTCATCCTCTCCATTTCCTAAAATTGATTATATATACATGCTATGTAAATTTGGACAACTCTGTGCAGGTGCTTATCACGGGAAATGTTGACAGGTATTCCAACAGTAGAGTTTCTTTGTTACCGAAACTGCAGAGGAACTGAACTCTCGGTAAGAAAAAGGGGGCTCATTTGACCGAACCCTCAAATAAAGCGTGCTTTCGGTAACAAAGAGAGCCCTTAATTAACCGAACCCTCAAATAAAGAGTCAAGTCCGAGATATTGTGTAAATTTGGTTTCTCATAATTACAATGTTTATCAGCCTTTTAAGAATTTTGATGGTTTGGAAGGGGGTACCCCCTTCCAAACCATCAAAATTTCGAGCGCTTCGCGCCTACTCTTTTCTAATAATTAATTTTTTCTTAGATTGTTCTTCAGCATAGTCCATTAATACTGCTCCAACTAATCTGAACGATGATTGCGTGTTAGGGAAAATTCGGATTACTCTTTCTCTTCTTCTAACTTCTTGATTCAATCGTTCCAATGAATTTGTACTATGTATAAACAAGTGATACTTCTCAGGTTCATTCAGATATTGAATGGCATCTTCGAAGCCTTCTTCTAATGTTTTTATAGCATTTTCAAGTTTAGGATTTTCCGCATAACGTTCTAAAAACTCCTCTTCTTTAAATTTCCGAGCATCCCCAACTTTAACTGCTTCAAAAATTCTTTTTAAACCTATTTTCACCTCCTCCATATCTTTTTTTGGTAATTGACTAAAGATATTTCGTTTAAAATGAACAGTACAGCGTTGCCAAGTTCCTCCTACAAACTCTGTGCCAATTGCCTTCTTTAGGCCCTTGTGAGCATCTGATATGACTAATTTTGGTGACTGAAGACCGCGAGATTGTAAGTGCTGAAAAAAGCCTTTCCAAGCTTCATAACTTTCAGCGTGATCGACTTTTAAACCAAGAATTTCTCTATCATGGTTTTCACTAATCGCGGTTGCAATATAAACTGCCTTAGACACCACTCGATTATGTTCCCTCACTTTGATATACATGGCATCCGCAAAAATATAGGGATAATAGTTGGTATTTAGAGGCCGATTAGCCCATTCATTAACGACTGGATCAAGTTTCTCTGTTAGAGAGGAAACAAAAGATTTTGAAACACTCTCGCCACATAACTGTTTTACAATATTCTTTACTTTTCGGGTAGATACTCCATTCACTACCATTTCTAGCATAGAAAGGACAAACGCTTGGTCGCAGCGTGCATACCTTTCAAATACGGATGTTGAAAATTCACCGTTATGTGTTCGAGGTACTCTCAAGGTTATTTTTCCAATACTCAGTATGAGATCACGTTCATAGTAGCCATTTCTATAGTCACGACGTTCAATAGACCGTTCGTAAGCACCAGCTTGTAAATATTCATCCCGTTCATTTTCCATCACAGAATTCAATACCAGGACGATAGACGCTTTAATTACAGCGTCTATATCAGAGTTCATAACAGAATCTTTTAAATCATCGATATTTAGGTTAAACTGTAATTGAGTCATAATTAATTCCTCCACATTGTTTTCTTCGCCGTTAACATTGTAACCATGAGGGATTAGTTTGACTCATTTTCTTTTTACACAATTATATGGACTTATTCAAATAAAGCGTGCCTTCGGTAACAAAGAGAGGCCTTATTTGACCGAACCCGCAAACACAGTGTGCCTTCGGTAACAAAGAGAGCCCCTATTTGACCGAACTCGCAAACACAGTGTGCCTTCGCGGTAACAAAGAGAGCTCTTATTGACCGAACCCGCAAACACTGAAAGCTTCGGGTAAGAAAGGGAGCTTATCTTATCAATTCCCCCAACGTACCATACTTTCGGAAACAAAGAACGACCCTTGCCTTTAGCTAGGGGTTGTCTAAAAATTCATGTTCGTTCCTTCATACGGTCGGGCAGATTCTGGATCGAGGTAACGACCATATCAAGCTTCGATTCAATGCGGTAAAGCAGATAAAGGGTTACGACAATGGGGAAGCCAACTTCGCTGATGATCGGAATGAATTGATCCACTTTTTTCACCTCCTTTGTAAACAAAGGCCGTCCCTAGTGGGAAACGGCCTCTCCGTGATTAGACGAGTTCATATTCAGTCACATTTCGGTCGACCACACGGGCTCCCTTTGCAGCTACAAACTTTCCGCTTGTTGTAGTGAAGATTCCAGATGTAATAATTTCTGCCATCGATTGCTTGACGACTGCCTCATCAATAGGTTCCTTTGGATTTTCTATCGATAAACTTGCTGTTTTCCCAAGCTCAGTACTAAAGTGTAATTCCAAGTTTTTTGCCATATTTCTCACCTCCTGCCGATTCATAATTTACGAGATTGTTAGGCAATAATTTCCGAGCTGTCATTTCGTTCCACTTTGATGAGCGTGTCCTTGCACAAAACAGTAATGGCTTGTGCTGCTTGATACAACTGTTCTACTGTGGCTTCCTTTTTCACATTGCTAAACGTTTTTGCTCGGAGGATCGGGTCGCCATTTACATCCAGTCCAACCTCAAAAATCAACCGAAGCTTCGTTCCTTCTAGTAATGCTTGTGCCATTATCAACCACCTCCTTTCACCTTTTATATAGAAGAAAGTCGGTAAAAAGGACATGGTCAGTGAAAATAAATACGGGATGTTAAATTTAAATTAGGTTGTTATAGCATGAGATTGTTATTTTTCGTATAAGTTCATAAACACGTATTCCTAAATGCTTCGTATCAATACAATATTTTCAAAAATCGCGTGTTAGCTTTAGTAAATGAACCTACTATGCTTCGATAGAAACAAAGTTTACGAAAAGAGCCTTAAATAAGGCTGATTAATGCTATACTTGGGGAACGGATTTGGTTTCTGAAAGGAGTTAATCATCTTATGAAGTATTTGAAATCACAAATGCAGCAGCTAATTAAGGATAATAAAGAATTGCATACACGCTTAAAAGAGTTGAAGGTAGAACACGGACTCGAGAAAAATACAGCCCTAAAAGCTTTGTACCATTCAGAAGTGGCAGATGGCGGAAAGTATCAGTTAGCCTACCAGGCACTTGATCAGCCTAAAAAGTAGGTAACATAAAAAGAGTGTCAGGCATCCCGCATGGGTGTCTGACACTCTTTTTATTGTTAATGCTGTAAAAATGCAAGTTGGATAAAGAAGAGGACAGCGAATACGTATAGCAATGGATGAATTTCACGCCACTTACCTTTCACTACCTTTAAAAGAGGGTAACTGATGAAACCAAGGGCAATCCCTGTTGCAATGCTTGATGTTAGCGGCATGCTCAGGACTGTTAAAAAAGCAGGGAAGGCTTCATCCAGCTCGTTCCATTGGATTTTCGCAATACTTCCCATCATTAGACTGCCAACAATGATTAACGCCGGTGCGGTAATCGCAGAAATCCCGGAAACAGAGCTGACGAGTGGCCCGAAGAAGGCGGATAAGATGAACAGGATTGCAACCGTAAGAGAAGTTAAACCAGTCCGACCTCCAGCTGCGACCCCCGACGACGATTCAATATAGGCAGTTGTCGGGCTCGTCCCAAACATTGCACCTACAGCGGTACCAATTGAATCTGCGAGTAATGCCTCTCTTGCCCGCGGCAATTTGCCGCCTTTCATTAAACCGGCTTGATTCGCAACCCCAATCATCGTTCCGGTGGTATCAAAAATGGTCACTAAAATGAAAGAAAAGACAACAGCATAAAGGCTGTGCTGAATCACATCCGTCAGCGCTGTCACTGGATTAGTAATAATTAGACCCTCTGGCAGAGTAGGCAGCGACATAAAACCTTGATTGAATTCAAGTTGGCCAGCAAAGAAAGCGATTAGCCCTGTAATGACCATTCCAAAAAATATCGCACCATTGACTCGGAGCGCCATCAAGACAAGTGTAATCACCAGCCCAACTAGAGCTAAAAGTGCAGAAGCGGAATGAAGGTCGCCGAGACCAACAAGATTCGTAGGATGCGCTGTAATGATTTTTGTAAGACGCAAACCAATAAAGGCAATAAATAAACCGATTCCAGCGGTAATCCCGTGTTTAAGGTTTTCCGGGATGGCGTCAATTAATTTTTCCCTAAGCGGAGTTAAGGATAAGATGACAAAGATAACACCAGCTACAAAAACAGCAGCAAAGGCAGTGTGGTAGGTTATCCCCTGATGGCCGCCTACAACAGAATAAGCAAAATAGGCGTTGAGTCCCATTCCTGGGGCAATAGCGATTGGATAATTTGCAAAAAGTGCCATCCAAAGTGTTGCGACGACTGCGGCAATGATTGTAGCGGTGAACACTTGCCCGAACGGAACCCCTGCGTCGGCGAGAATGACTGGATTTACTACGACAATATAGACCATGGTAAAAAAGGTTGTAATCCCTGCAAGCAGTTCCGTTTTTGTATTGGTATGATTTTCTTTTAGTTTAAACATAGCTGTTCCTCCAAAATGCGAACATTTTAATAAGACTTAACTATATTATTCGTTTTTAGCTAATATTTCAAGATGTACTTCTTATTTTGTTTATTTTTCGTAACAATTATTCTGGTGCCTGACACCCTAAAACAAACGGAGGCAACATTGAAAAAAAGAACCACATCGTGCATGCTATGGGCACAAATGTGGTTCTTCTTAGCAATAATATGAATATTTTTTCACGATAGGGAAGGTTGTTGCCCTCGGCAGTGTATTTTTATGAACTAACTTTTCCTTATACATCTCCTGATCTGCCATTTCGAGAATTTTTTCAAGCGAAATGACAGTACCAGGTTTATAGTGATAAAACCCGTAACTTGCGGAGATGGAATAAGGCTTTCGCTCTGTTTCATTGATCTCTTCGAAACCATGCTTAATTGTTTTCATCAACTCCTGCACTTCACCCATATTCTTTTGAAGGAAGACAATGATAAATTCATCCCCTCCTTAGCGGAATAAGACATCTTCATCCGTGATATGATGGTTGATCGTGTCGCAGCACGTTTTAATGAGGTCATCTCCAGTCGAATGACCGAATCGATCATTTGTCTTTTTCAAATCGTTAATATCAATATAGCAAATGATGAATTCGTGAGCATCCGAACCGCCGGATAATTGCTGATTATGGATTTCCATCCCGCTTCTTCGGTTTAACACCCCAGTGAGCATGTCGACCGAAGCATGTTTATAAAGCTCTTCCTCATTTTTTTTCAGATCTGTGATATCAGTGGCTCCGATCAATATACAAGGTTCATCCAAGTAATCTACCAATTCTAAACTCAGTATCACCCATTTCATGATATCAGCCGTAATTTGCTGCTCCGTTACATAGTTTTTAATACTTTGCTGCTCGATTAGACGCTTCAGGATATCAAGTTTTTCCTCTGGTCTTTGAAACAAGAACTTTCCATCTATTTGCGCAGACTCATTATTTTCGAGATGGTAGTATTCCATTGCGTGTTTATTCATCAATAAAATTTCATCAGTATGCAACTTGGTAAGAATGAGTGGATTCGGGTTTAGATTGAATAATCGCCTGAAATTTTCCTCATTCCTTCGTAGTTTCATTTTGTTTAAAAAATCATTGTTACGAAATGAATAGAATGATAGAGCAATCATGAAAGAAATGACAATAGTACCGGTCGAATTAATCAACTTGGATAAAAACGGGAAGTGTTCCTCCTCAATAAGATATAAACCCGTTAAGAAGCAGATATGTATCCCAAAATATAGGTTCAACATATGTCTTGGCTGGATCGGCAGGAATACGGAAACACCTAATAAAATAATAATATAGGCGTAGATATTTCCGGTAAATAACTGACTATTAATAGAAGAGACGGCACCAATTAATAAATAGAAAAGGATATAGCTAGTCACGACAAAACCCTTAGAAATATTTTTGTAAAAATGATAAATGCATAGAAAGATAAGGGAGATAACAAGTCCTGTGATGTGAACGGCTGAAAGAATGAATTTGAACGTAGGATTGCTTAGGTCATTGAAAAAGATAAAGTCAACGATGAAAAAACAAGGATAGGTGAAAATTAACATATAAGAAACGAGCTTAATTCGCTCATATAATTCTGTATAGTTATGATTAATAAACTCTCGATTGGTAGTAGCGTTCATACCCTTTCTATTAAAAAAATCTTTTGTTAAGGACCGCAAGTACATCACCCCTTTTTTTCCATTTTACCCGAGTATTTTAGCATAATTCGGTAGGTCTGTCACAAAAAGTGGGTGTCAGGCACCATCAAGATGAAGGGTGTCAGGCACCATCAAAACAACTAGTGTCAGGCACCAGTAAAGCATAGAAAAAGCCCAATTTCTGGAGCTGGCACTGTCAGAATTGGGCTTTTTCTCTACTGGGGTTTATTGGTCTTATCTTACTTCTTCTCTTTGTTTTTCAGCAAAGATGCCCTTTGATTCGAGGAATCGCTGGATTCTTTTTAGGGCTTCTTGCAGCTGCGGCATTGAGGCTGCGTACGAGCAGCGAATGTATCCTTCACCGCTTTCCCCAAACACATTACCAGGTACGACGGCAACCTTTTCCTTCATTAATAGTTCTTCAGCAAATTGTTCGGAGCTGAGTCCGGTTACCTTGATTGAAGGGAAGACATAGAAGGCTCCTCCAGGTGTATGGCAATCCAAGCCGATTTTATTCAACGTATGCACAACAAAGTTTCGTCTCATACGATAGCTTCGTTTCATCGCTTCTACTTCATGAAAGGTGTTTCTAAGTGCTTCGATGGCGCCGTATTGGAGCATGGTTGGTGCACACATGGTCGTGTATTGAAAAATTTTCAACATAACCTCGACAAATTCCTTAGGAGCAGCGAGCATCCCTAAGCGCCAACCCGTCATCGCAAAACCTTTCGAGAATCCATTGATCAAAATTGTCCGCTCGTACATGCCTTCAATCGCCGCGAAGCTGGTATAGGATTCTTCATAGCTTAACTCTGCGTATATCTCATCGGAGACGACGATTAAATCATACTTTTCAACGATTGCAGCAATTTCCCTAAGTTCCTCATGGTTTAAGGTACTGCCTGTTGGATTGTTTGGAGAACAAAACAAGATGGCCTTTGTTTTTTCCGTAATCGCATCTTCTAGTTGTTCCGGGGTTAATTTAAACCCATTGTCCGGTGAGGTGGAGATAGCGACGGGTGTCCCGCCGGCGATGGCCACCAAGGGAGCGTAAGAAACGAACGCAGGTTCAACAATCAGTACTTCATCGCCTTGGTTTAAAATGGCACGAAAGGCTAAATCAATTGCCTGACTAGCGCCGACCGTGACGATAATTTGATTTTTTGGATCATAATTGACAGCAAATCTAGTACCAAGATAATTAGAAATTTCCTGCCGTAATTCTAATAGTCCTGGGTTCGCGGTATAGGCGGTTTCGCCTTGTTCCATCGATAAAATGGCTGCCTCGCGAATGTTCCAGGGTGTAATAAAGTCTGGTTCGCCAACCCCTAACGATATAACGTCTTTCATGCCGGCTGCCAGGTCAAAAAATTTCCTGATCCCAGAGGGCTTTAATTCTCGAGCGGTATCTGAAAGATAGTGCGAATACTCCTTTTTCATGGTGTAATCACCATTCTCCGGTCTTTATCATCACTACTGCCAAAAATTACCCCATCATGTTTGTATTTCTTTAGCATGAAATGCGTCGTGGTCGAGATGACATTTTCAATTGTGGAAAGTTTTTCCGATACAAAGGTAGCGATTTGATTCATGGTTTGCCCTTCAATGGTGATCGACAAATCATAGGCACCACTCATAAGGTATAGCGATGTTACTTCGGGAAAACGGTAAATTCTCTCGGCAACTTCATCGAATCCCACACCACGCTTTGGTGTAACTTTTACATCAATCATCGCAATGATGTTTTCCTGTCCTTCAACTTTGCTCCAATCGATGAGCGCCGGATAACTGACAATCACTTTTTCTTCTTCTAGTTTTTTTATGGTATTTCTAACCGATTCTTCACTGCTCATCACCATTAAGGCAATTGTTTCCTCGGATATTTTATGGTTTTCTTCAATAAGCTTTAATATTTCCAGTTCTTCATTGCTTAATTTCATAAGGGGCCTCCTCAATTTATATTTCATATAGATGATTTTAATAGAGGATATTAAACAACACAAATGAAATATTCGAAACAATATGATAGATTAAAAAATTTTACCGATTTCTTTTGAGAAATGGCTCAAGTCAAATAGCTGGATTAGCATTTTCAAATTTGTAAGGTTTGGTTAATCTTGCCTGTTTATTGGAAAAAAAAAAGCTCGCTATACGCGGGCGAACCGTGAGCCTCCGCGTCTCGTGGGAAATATAGAAAATTAAAAATTTACAGAATTACAGAAATATATATTGACGTAAAATCTATATCTGTTATATAGTTTAACGAAATGATGTTAGAAAATATAACATGGCATAAGGGGCAGGTTCTCATGAAAAAAATAGAAGCGATTATTCGGCCTGAAAGACTAACGGAGACAATCAAAGGATTAAAAAATATGGGGATTTTAGGGTTTACAGTTTCTCAAGTGGTTGGCAGAGGGAAACAAAAGGATACGCAGGGCGTTTACCGTGGGAAAAATTATCAAGTAACCCTCCATCCAAAAGTAAAGCTGGAGATTGTTCTATCAGATTACTTGGTGGAGTCCACGATCCGAACGATTGTAGATTCGGCCCAGACTGGGGAAGATGGGGACGGTAAAATCTATGTTTATCCGATTTTAGAGGCCTATAACATTCGAACTGGGAACATTGATTATGATATAGATGATTTAGCGAAGGAGGGATGACTTGTGGAATTAATGTACATTAATACAGTATGGGTCGTCCTTGCGGCTGCAATGGTCTTGTTTATGGAAGGCGGTTTTAGTTTATTAGAGGCTGGGTTGGTCCGTACGAAAAATGCCGTCAATGTAACGATGAAAATATTCGTGGATTTAACCATTGGCGCTTTAGCTTTTTGGCTCATTGGCTTTGGGGTTATGTTTGGAAAAGATGCATTTGGCTTTATGGGGACGAACCTATTTGGAAGCCCTGAAAAAATTGCCCTTTCAATGGAACTGCCTAGTGTGGCTTTTGTGCTTTTTCAAATGGGATTTGCGGTGGCATGTGTTTCCATCATTTCCGGGGCAGTCGCTGAACGGATGAACTTTAAAGCTTATGTGGTCACGGCAGCGCTTATTTGTATGATGATCTATCCTCTATCCGGTCATTGGATTTGGAATAGCGATGGCTGGTTAGCCAAGTTAGGGATGAAGGACTTTGCCGGTTCGGCAGCTATTCATGCTGTCGGTGGCTTCGCTGCTTTTGCAATGGCAAAACTATTGGGGCCAAGAAAAGGAAGATTTAATTCTGATGGAAGTTCCAATGTGTTTGCACCGAGTAACATTCCCTTAGCATCTGCAGGTGCCTTTATTTTATGGTTCGGGTGGTTTGCGTTTAATGCAGGAAGTACATTGGATGCTTCTAGTTCCTCACTAGCACCGATTGCCATCAACACGATGCTGGCTGGAGCAAGTGGGGGAGCGGCGGCCTTATTCATGACGATGAAAAAGTTTGGAAAAGCGGATCCAAGTATGACGATAAACGGTGTATTGGCTGGATTAGTGGCAATCACAGCAGGCTGTGCCTTTGTATCGGAGTGGAGCGCGGTTCTGATTGGGACTTTGAGTGGCGTGCTTGTTATTTATACCACCCTTTTCGTCGATTATGTGAAGGTGGATGATCCGGTCGGTGCAGTTGCCGTACATGGTTTTGGCGGGGTCTTTGGAACGATTGCGGTTGGATTGTTTGATCAAACAGAAGGTTTATTGACAACGGGGAATGTCTCGCTATTTGAAGTGCAACTCTTAGGTGCATGTGTTGTGATTGCGTGGGGATTAATTGGCGGCACGTTAATGGCGAAGGTATGCGAAAAGACAGTCGGGTTCCGTGCAACAGAAAAGGAAGAAGAAGAAGGCTTGGATATGTCCTACCATGGCATTCCTGCTTACAATGAATTAGAGCGTTTTACCGACTTGCCAACAAGTTTGTTTAATTTTGAAGAAACCACAGGAATTACCGTTGCCTCACCTGCTAGTCGGAAAGAGAACGCGGTCTAAAGCCGGGAGACTTACTTTTACTTAAAAAAAGCCGAAAATAAACATGTTCATTTTTAGAACCTGTCTATTTTCGGCTTTTTTATTTTGTTTTTATCAAAATAAAAAGCACCCAAAAGGTGCGAACGGATCATTTATTCATACTTTTAATACTTAAGGGCAATGAAGAGTGCAATAGGTAGTTAAAATAACTAGTCTAATAAACATCTCTAACATTTTCACAACTCCTTCTTTGGAATTGATTATTACTATTGATATCATATCCTTTGTTTATTAAATCCGTATTTATGAATTGTAAATATATTGTCAATTTTGTAGAAGCAGTGAAATAGATTAACAGCGATGAGCGTCTATTCATCCGCTTTTTTATTTGTCCTCTTGGATTCAAATTTTAGTAACCTAATAGGAAAAATGGAATACATGAAAAAAGGAAAGGACGAAATGGACCAATCCATATTAATATTTTGAAAATTTATTGTGAAAATTATAAATACTTAGTTAATGATTGTTAAGAATGGTTGATTCTTATTCTTTTTCTCACAAATTTTTATATCATGGGATTGTACCAAAATTTGAAACAATCAAGGAGGAAATAAAAAATGAAGGATTTAAAAAAATGGATGTTTGTGTTAATGGCGTCTTTCATGTTGGTAGGAATTGCCTCAGGTTGTAACAATGCAAAAACAGATGCGGATACAGAGCAGAATCAAGATAATGGCGGTACTGATTCCCAAGACAACGGATCTGATCAAGGATCAGATGAATCCGGGCAGTAATATAAAAAAGCAGCCAATCAGAATATAAAGGTAATTTTGCTCTAACGGGTGAAATTTCGGATGTAATAAATGAGATTTCTGCTGGATTTAAAAGAGTATATAACTGGGTAGCCTAAACTTTTGGGCACCTTTTTTTTGTAAATTTTACTGGGCACTTCGGCATATGTGGTGTGTGATAAAACTACTAAATATGAAAAACAACACTAAAATTTTCCTGTTTTTCTTTATATTTCTTTAAATCTACTTAACTTCTAATTTACATAGCGGGCGTAAGATGAAGCGTGTAACTATATGAAAAGGAGATGTATTTTTATGAAACGGAAAAAAATAGCGGCCCTTTCGCTTGCAACATTGCTTCTTGGTTCAACGTCTGCCTATGCTGGATATACTCAATTTGTCGGCCCTAAGGCAGATGGAACGGCTGTTACCCCTCATGGGTGGCCTGTTACTCCTGCTGGTCAGCAAGTGACGCTCGGTGACTTCCCAATGGGAGGTGTGCTAAGTCCGGATCACCGTTATCTTATTGTTTCCAATGATGGACAAGGTGAACAATCTCTTCAAGTGATTGACGTTAACACCCAGGAGGTCGTACAGACTCTTCCATACAAATCGCCTGAATCCCTCTATTATGGGGTCGCATTTAGCAACGATGGAAAAACCGTCTATGCTTCAGCTGGAGGCAATAACAAAATCCGTGTCTATGGATTTGAAAATGGGATGTTAACTGAAAAATCCCCAATCATGCTTAAAGATAGCAGCAAAACAAATTTCTATCCTGCTGGAATTTCTGTTTCCAAGGATGGAAAATCGCTCTTGGCAGCAAATAATTTACATCATTCCGTTTCAAAAATAGACCTTGCCACAAATCAAATAGTCAAAACAATCGCTGTTGGGAAACATCCTTATGCAACTGTATTGAGTAATGATGGGACATCCCTTTATGTCAGCAACTGGGGTGAAAGCAGTATAAGTGTGGTGGATCCGGAAACGCTGACGCTCAAAAGCACCATTCCCGTTGGGCTGCACCCGAATGCGATTATTGAAAATGCGGCGAACGGCATGATCTATGTATCCAATTCCGACAGCGATTCTGTTTCGATTATCGATGTGAAACAACAAAAAGAAATCAAGACCATTTCGCTAAGCCCATATAAAAATGCACCTGCCGGAAGTCAGCCTAATGCTCTAGCATTAAGTGAGGATGGCAAAACTTTATACGTTACAAACGGTGGAAACAACGACGTAGCAGTCATTGATCTACAAAAAGGGGAAGTAAAAGGGTTAATTCCAACAGCCTGGTATCCAAGTGGTATCTACTTACATGATGACAAATTGATGGTTCTGAATGCCAAGGGTCTTGGTGCTGGTTCCAATCGGGAAGGCCAGTACATCGGGAATATGATGAAAGGAACCATGTCCTTTATCGATGTTCCGGATCATAAGGAGCTGAAGAAATATACAAAACAAGTGGAAAAGAATAATCAAGAGTATAAACCAACAGGATTCAGTGCAAGCGAAAAATTCCCAATCCCTCGCTTCGAGGGCCAAGAAACACCCATTAAGCATGTCATTTATGTTATCAAGGAAAATCGTACATATGACCAGGTATTTGGTGATATGGAAAAAGGAAATGGAGATCCGAGCTTAACCATATTTGGTAAAGATATTACACCGAATATTCATAAGCTGGCCGATCAATTCGTTTTATTGGACAATTTTTATGCGAATGCTGAAATCAGTGCTCAAGGGCATAACTGGTCTACAGCAGCACAGTCCAATGATTATGTAGAGAAAAATTGGCTTGCCAACTATTCAGGTCGAAATCGCGGTTATGATTTTGAAGGAGGCAATGAAGCAGCCTATCCGAAAGCCGGATTCTTATGGACGAATGCAAGCCGCTCCGGTGTATCATTCAGAAGTTACGGTGAATTTGTCAATTATGATAAAAATACAGGAAAATATGTAGCGGCTGAAGCAAGTATGGGTAATAATTTTGACCCAGACTATCCTGCCTATAATCTTAAAATTTCGGATCTTACCCGCTTAGAGGCATGGAAAGAAGAATTTAAGCAATATGAAGCTAACGGGAATCTTCCACAGCTGCAAATCGTTCGTCTGCCTAACGACCATACGCTTGGAACAAAACCGGGTGAATTAACACCACAAGCCATGGTGGCACAAAACGATTATGCGCTTGGTCAGCTTGTCGATATGGTTAGTAACTCTTCTTATTGGAAGGAAACAGCTATTTTTGTTACTGAGGATGATGCACAGAATGGGTGGGATTCAGTTGATGCGCATCGCACTACATCTCTTGTGATCAGCCCTTACACTCAAACAGGCAGAGTAGACAGCACCATGTATGATACAACGTCGATGCTTCGTACAATGGAAATGATTTTAGGTATGAAACCAATGACACAGTTTGATGCTTCAGCGGTTCCAATGGTTAATTCGTTCAGCCATAAACCTAACTTTACACCATATAAGGTGGAAGAACCAACCTATCCACTTAACCGGAAAAATGGAGAAACGGCACCGATGGCTCAAGAATCTAAAAAACTAGATTTCTCAGGAGTTGACCATGCCGATTCGGAAAAATTGAACAAGATTCTCTGGAAAGCAGCAAAAGGAGATAAACCATATCCAGGCGAAAAAAAGACTAATTAAATAATGCAAAGAGGGTGACCCCGAAAAAGGGTGTCAGGCACCATTACAGTATTCTGTCAGTGAGACCAGACACATGGGGCACCCTTTTATTATTAACGCACTGTTAAAGGTGAATGTTTATTTTTAACAGAGCGGTTATTAAAAATGGACTTATTGTGATTACTATTTAAAAAGGATGGTCTAAATGATGATTCGATTTATAGAAGGATCGATGAAACGGTCCGTTTTGATCCTGACATGTGTTATCCTGATTATCGCCTGGGGTGCTATGTCTGCAGTGCAGATGCAACGGGATTACTTACCACCGATAAACAATACTGCACTCATGGTTACGATTCAAGCCGATAAACATCAATCTGATCAGGTCAAACAAATACTTACCACAAAGGTTGAAGAAGCGGTTGGATCTGTTGATAAGCTTGATTATCTAGAAACAAACTCTTTTGACGGCGGATTAATGGCGAGCCTCTATTTTCCAGGCCACACCGATATGGAAAAGGCAGAAAATGAAGTCAGGGCGGCTGTTGATAAAATTAATTTACCGGACGGTGTGAAAACGCCATTGATTACAAGGGTTAGTACGAACTCTTTTCCTGTCATGCGAGTAAGTTTGACGAGTCATGCCGAAAAAATGGATGAAAATCAATTACGCACAACTCTTCAAGATAAAGTGGCCAATGAGATTAAGAGTGTTCCTGGAGTCAGAGATGTCCGTGTCACGGGAGCGGGATATTCCGGATACTTGTTGATGTTGAAAGAAGATACCCTCCAAAAATATGGGTTGACCATAAAAGACGTACAAGGTGCTATTGCTTCGATGCATCCAGTATGGCCTCAAGGAACAATCAAACAAAAAGGCGGACCGGATGGACAAGTATCCATGCCAATCCGTGTGACCGATTGGAACATCAATAGTGCTGATTTAAAAAGTTTAAAGATTCCTGTTAAAGGCGGGAAAACAGTTCGTTTACAGGAAGTGGCAGACATTAAGAATAGTTTGGTTGATTTACAAACGATTTCTAGAACAGCAGGTCAGCCGAGTGTGCTGCTTGAGGTCTTAAAGACACCTTCTTCAAACATTACCGAAGTAACCGATCGGATCAACGAAAGGATCAAAGAAATACCAGAAATTAAGTCAGGAACAGTCGATCTTTCTATCCTATTAGACCAGGGGAAGGACATTAACGCTGCATTAAAGGGGCTGATCAAAGAGGGGCTTTTGGGGATTTTATTCTCTATTATCTGTGTCTTTTTATTTTTCAGGAATGTCCGTTCGACATTGATAATTGCTTTATCCTTGCCAATTTGCCTTCTTGGTGCAACAGCGATCCTAAAAACGATGGATGTTAGTTTGAATATCTTAACTATTTCTGGATTAATTGTAGCGATGGGTCGAGTGGTGGATGATTCGATTGTTGTCATCGATAATATGTATAGAAAACAAATGGAAACATACAACGGACAAATAACAGGTCGGGAATTGGCTGGCGGGGTAGTAGAAATGATTCCAGCCATTGTTGCTTCCACTGCAACCACCGTAGCAGTGTTTCTGCCAATTAGTATAATCGGTGGGATGATTAGTTCGGCTTTTTCTGGATTTGCCTGGTCGGTTGTCATCGCCCTTGTAACCTCTCTTGCGGTATCCATTATTGTCGTACCAGCCTTTGCTCACTTATTATGGAAAAAATGGCCTATGAATAAGTCAGTGGAAATGGAGACAAGGGCGCAAAACATTCTTCATTGGGCATTTCTGAAGAAAAAATGGGTTGTAGGACTTGTTTTGATGCTTTTATCCATTACCATTGCAGAAGCCGTGTTTCTGCCAGTTAATTTTTTTCCAAGGGGAAATTCAAAGGATGTAGCCATTCAGGTCGAGCTTCCTGAAGGAGTGCAGCTTTCCGATGTGGATGCGGAAGTGAAAAATATCGAAACCATCTTAAAAAATGATCCTGAGGTAGAAACCTATACTTCCACTCTAGGTTCGACATTTACACCGATGTTTGATGATGTTTTTGATGAAGGCGGCGGTTGGATGCAAAAGCAAAATATCGCCAATATTTCAGTCGGGATCAAAGATAAAAGTGACATCGATTCATTCGTAAAGAAAATGCGCATGCAGTTTGGCAGATTATCAACATCTGCCGTCTATACCGTTTCCAATCAAAATATCTCTGGAGATGATTCCCGCTTAAAGGTCATTTTAACCGGGGGGGATCAACAAAGTCTTGCGAAAGCCAGCATAACGGTAAGAAGTAAACTGCAGATGATTCCTGGTTTAAGCGTTGAAGGAGCAGCAAATGATGCGGATGCAGCAGTGAAACATTATCTTTCACTTAATCAGGAAGTCATTCAACGCTCCGGTATAAATGTCGATGAAGTTCTTAATCGGATCGATCGTTATTTACCTAAAGACATTAGAATGGATGTTTCCTCAGGTGAATTGAATACACCAATTGCCATTCGGTTAGACAATCAGAAAAGCCTAGTGGCGCCTGGTGACCCGAATCCTGAAAAAATAATTTTATCTAAAATTGGCCATGAAATGTTTACGGCCAAGGACGGTTCAAAGATTTCGTTGGCGGAGATAACGACTTTGGAAACCAGTACCCAAACGGTTATCAGTGAGCAGGATGGTCATCCATTTGCTGCCGTGACGGGAAACATTATTACACGGGACATCGGAAAAGTAACCAAACAAGTGAATGAAACGATGAAAGGGTTGGATTTGCCTTCCGGTGTTGACTATTCGCTTGGCGGGATCTCTCAGCAAGTTAAGCAAATGGTGATGGAAATGGCCCTTGCTCTATCTCTGTCTCTATTGTTAGTCCTGATGATTGTAAGCAGCGTTTTTCGCGGCTGGTATGCACCCGTTTCCGTCATCATTTGCATTCCGCTGGCGTTAATTGGATCGGTATGGAGCATGACCCTCTTCGGAATGGAATGGAATCTCGCCGCTTTGATTGGAATATTGATGCTCGTTGGCATTGTCGTCACCAATGGCATTGTGCTTGTCGATAAAATTGAACGCAACATTTCAGATGGGATGGAAGTAAAACAGGCAATCCTGCTAGGAACCTCTTCAAGGGTGCGGCCAGTGTTAATGACCGCTGGAACTACTATCTTAACTTTACTACCATTGGCTTTCTCAAGTACCGGGAACACGATTATTTCACAAACGCTTGGTGTTGTAGTAGTGGGCGGCATGATTAGCTCCACACTGATTAGCCTCGTTGTTATCCCTATTCTGTACGATTGGCTCAGTGGAAAAGTCAGAAAAGTAAAGATCAAGCAGCAACCGCTGTCAGCATAATGACTGTAAAGCAAATATCACCTGCCAAGGATGGCTGGTGATATTTTTTTTATGGAGATAGGTAGATTTTAAGAAATAAAGACAATCCGCCTCAAATTTACAAAATACATCAAATCTATACAAAACTTTACAAACCATTAATACGCAATTAATAAATAAGGATTAATCTTAAGCATGTGAACAACAACAAAACATTCATAGGGGGATTTAAAGAAATGAAAAGTTTGAAAAAATTAAGCCTGCTTACAGTGTTAGCAGCGTTAATGATTATCATTGCTGCTTGTGGCAGTGCAACTTCTACAGAAAAGACAGAGGGAACGACGAAGAAAGAAACGGCAAAAACGGAAGAGAAGAAAGAACTTTCTGGCTCATTAACTATTTCTGGGTCCTCTGCGATGCAGCCATTAGTGGCAGCCGCTGCTGAAGAGTTTATGGCTGAAAATCCAAAAGTTGATGTTCAAGTAAATGCTGGTGGATCTGGTACAGGCTTATCACAAGTTGCTGAAGGATCCGTTCAAATTGGTAACTCCGACGTATTTGCAGAAGAAAAAGAAGGCATCCCAGCTGATCAGCTTGTTGACCATAAAGTAGCTGTTGTAGGTATGACTGCAGCTGTTAACCCTAAAGTCGGTATTAAAGATATTAAAAAAGAAGATTTAATTAAAGTTTTCACTGGAAAAATCACAAACTGGAAAGAACTTGGCGGAGCAGATCAAAAGATTGTGCTTGTAAACCGTCCTGACTCTTCAGGAACACGTGCGATTTTCAATAAATTTGCTCTTGATGGTGCCACACCAGCTGAGGGAATCACAGAAGATTCTTCAAACACTGTTAAAAAGATTATTAACGAAACTGATGGTGCGATCGGTTACCTTGCATTCTCATATTTCACTGATGACTCTGTAACACCTCTGGCAATTGACGGTGTTGAACCAACTGCAGAAAATGTACAATCAGGTAAATTCCCAGTTTGGGCTTACCAACATTCTTATACTAAAGGGGAACCTAATGAATTAGCAAAAGCGTTCCTTGACTACATGATGTCAGATGATATCCAAAACTCCCTTTTAAGCGAACAAGGATATCTTCCTGTTACAAAAATGACAGTTGAACGTGACGCAGAAGGCGCTCAAAAAAATCTTTAAGACCTGTTTATAATGAAAAGATTGATATAAAAGTAGATAGGATTTTAGCCATTCCTTTCTACTTTTTTTCTAGGAACCTTAAAAATCAACTCAGTAATTAATATTACATGTGTTTAGTAGATGATAGAAAAACTTATATCAAGGAGGATATGACAATGAATAAGAATAGCATGGTAAAAAAAGGTGCTGCTGTCGCGCTAACACTTGCGTTAACCATTCCTGCGGTCACACCGGCGTTTGCTGCGGGTAATAGCCAAATCAAGATTGACTCTGTTAAATTTAATGGAATGCCAGCCCCAACTACTATCGATAAAATGGTAGAAACGTATACAAGCGCTACTGTTGATGTGAAATACAGCAATGGAAAAGTTAAAACGTTCCCGCTATCATACAAACGACTTTTTAAATCAGAAGATAAAATCGCTATAAACAATGGTGAATTAATTCCAGCAGGAACACCTATTGATTATTATGGCGATCCAATCATGGACAATAGTGTTCCTGGATCACCACAGCCATTCGTTTCGGATGCACCGGATTCAAATAGCTTACTAAACCCGATCAACGGAAAACTTTACATGGTTACACATTATGAATATCAAACATTAGATGCGGCTGGTAATTCTGCCTATGGAATCGTTCCTGCTTCCATGTCATTAACGACATTAGACCAAGATAAGAAGACTGGTGAATTGAAAGCTGAAGCGGTTAAGAAGATTGATTTTTCAGATGTGAATGGCCTTTGGATACCTTGTAATGGTTCCCTCTCCCCATGGAATACTCACTTAGGGTCGGAAGAGTATGAGCCGGACGCACGTAACTATGAATTTGATGAGAAGTCATCGGCAAGAACTTCCGTTGAAAGCTTTTCACAGCTTTACTTTGGTGATAAATTAAAAGCAAATCCATATTTCTATGGCTACGTTCCAGAAATCCAAGTAAAGAAAAACGGTAAAGTAAAAGTAGAAAAACATTATAGTCTGGGCCGCTTCTCTCATGAATTAATGAAAATGATGCCTGACAATCGTACAGCCTACTTTGGTGATGACGGCGGAAATACGGGTATGTTCATGTATGTAGCTGATAAAGCGAAGGATTTATCTGCTGGTACATTATACGCTGCTAAATTCGTCCAAACTGGGACTGAAAATGGCGGTTCAGGAGATTTAGAATGGGTTAAGCTAGGACATGCCAATGATAAGGAAATTCAAGCGATCATTGACAACGATATTAAATTCAGTGATATCTTTGAAACGTCTGATACAGCGCAACCAGGTTTTAAAGCGATTAAACAATATTCCTACGGAAAAACTGAATATGTAAAACTTAAGCCTGGTATGGAAAAAGCGGCAGCTTTTCTTGAATCACGCCGATATGCAGCGTACCTTGGTGCTACTACTGAATTCAACAAAATGGAAGGTGTCACATATAACGCCAAAGATAATAAGGTGTATATCGCTATTTCCGACCAAAGCGGCAGTATGGAAAAAGACAGCACAGGAACTGCACCCTCAGATGATATTCAATTGCCAAAAATTAAGTCTGGTGTAACTTATCAATTAGATTTAAAGAGCGCTCAAAAAGATAACAGCGGCCGCGGCATTCTGAGTAAATATGTTGCTACAACGATGTCAGGTTTACTTGTAGGTGAAGACCTTGCAACGGCTGATGCTTACGGTAATACAGCAAATGTAGATAAAGTAGCTAGTCCTGACAACTTAAGCTACTCTGAAGAAATGAAAACCTTATTTATTGGCGAAGATAGCAGTAAGCATACGAATAACTATGTATGGGCTTATAATGTCGATACGAAAGAGTTAACACGTATTTTATCGAACCCAGCAGGAGCGGAATCGACTGGATTGTTCGCGGCTGATGATCGTAATGGTTTCTCTTATATTATGAGTAACTTCCAACATCCTGGCGATGAATTAGACGCTAAAGCTATTACTGCCGTTGATAAAGAAGAGTTAAAGAGCGCAATGGAAAAAGAAATTGGTATCAATAAAACTGGCGGTGTTGGTTATATCTCTGGACTTCCGTCATTTACAAATATGCCAGATTTCACAGCTCCTGCTGCTCCAACGATTAACCAAGTAACGGATCAATCCACATCAGTTACTGGAAAAGCAGAAGCGAATGCGACGGCTAAGCTTTATGTAAATGGAAAATATCTAAAGAGTACCACTGTTGATAAAAATGGTAATTATAAATTTGTAATTGCTAAGCAACGTGCCGCAACAGAAATTAAGGTTACAGTGACAGATGAAGCTGGGAATGTAAGCACAGTAAAGAGTGTTAAAGTTGTCGATAAGACAGCGCCTGCTAAACCTTCTGTAAATAAAGTAACCTATAAATCTACTATTGTTACAGGAAAAGCAGAGATTGGCTCAACCGTCTATGTTTATAATGGAAAAAAATATGTAAGCAAAGCAGTTGCAGACGCAAAGGGAAATTACAAAGTGAAAATTAAAACGCAGAAAAAGCATACAACCTTAACGATATTTGTTCTCGATAAGGCAGGTAATAAAAGCACTACTGTTACCATTAAAGTGAATTAGGAATTAACAAACAAGTTGGGTGTCAGGCACCATGTGAAAATTTCACATGGTGCCTGACACCCTTTTTTTATCTTAAGGATAATTTAAGGTACGGACAAGATAATAGGCTCATCAAATAAATACACTTCCCTGTTGGATGAGGACGTAATGGCAGCGGGGAGCGAAGGAGTAGAGATAGGTGAAGAAGTGGATTTGGATTCTAATAAGTGTTGTGGTTATTGGGTTTATCGGGTTTCAGTATTATAAATCAAAGACGGTGAGCACGGAGACAGCGGCTCAAACACGAACCGCCGTTGTGCAACAAGGTAAGCTCGAAGTTAAGATTAGTGGTTCAGGTACGGTTGAACCGGTAACGAGTGAAGATATCAAAGCAACAGATGATAATGACGAAATTGATGAAGTGTTGGTTTCTGCTGGTGACAAAGTAAGCAAGGGGGATGAATTAATTACCTTCACAGATGATAGTGATCCAATTACAGCCCCTGCAGATGGGACGATTACAACCCTTTCTGTTTTAGAAGGAGAACGGGTAACCAATGGCCAGGTGGTCGCTCATCTTACAGATTACAAGGATTTACAAACAGTTGTACAAGTTGATGAGTTAGACATTACCAAAATTAAAAAGAAACAGACGGTTAGCATCACAGTAAGTGCGTATCCTGACAGCACCTTTACTGGAAAGGTAACAGGTATTGCGGCAGAGGGAACTTCTTCGAACGGAACATCGACTTTTGATGTCACCATTCACATTGATCAGCCGAAAAATTTAAAAGTCGGGATGAGTACAGAAGCGAGTATTTTAACCCAAAGTAAGGAGAATGCTCTCTACGTTCCAGTCGATGGGGTTTATACAAACAATAACGAGAAATATGTGATTGTGGCCACTGCTTCAACTGACACAAGTTCAAATGCATCTGCAGGTACAGGCCAACAAAAGACGGTGAAAACAGGGATTTCTACTGATGAATATGTAGAACTAACAGAAGGAGTAACGGCGGGTGAAACGATTCAATTACCGGAACTCGCAACCAGCAGCAGCACTTCGAATCGACAAGGCGGTATGATGCAAGGCGGAATGGGAGCCATGACTGGCGGCATGCCTCCAGGCGGCGGCCAGGGACCATCTGGTACAAGTGGAAGGAGTGGAAATTAATGAGTACCCCGATTATTCAAATCAAAAATATGATGAAAACCTATAAACTTGGCGGTGAAACAGTCCATGCCCTCAATGATGTGTCCTTAGAAATCCAAAAGGGTGAATTTCTAGCAATCATTGGTCCTTCCGGTTCGGGTAAGTCCACCTTAATGAACATGCTTGGCTGCCTTGATCGGCCTAATAAAGGGACTTATCACCTTGATGGCAAAGATATTGGAAAAATGGATGATAACAGCTTAGCAACGATCCGGAATCGGAAAATTGGATTTATTTTTCAAAACTTTAATTTATTACCTAAGCTCTCGGCATTCGAAAATGTGGAATTGCCCTTGCTATATTCCGGTGTACCCACACGTGAAAGGCGTGAGCGGGCATTGGAAGGATTGGATAAGGTCGGCTTGAAGGACCGCGCCGGCCACCTGCCGACCCAGCTTTCCGGGGGTCAGCAGCAACGGGTTGCGATTGCAAGAGCCCTTGTCGGCCAGCCGTCCATTCTCCTCGCCGATGAACCAACCGGTGCCCTTGATAGTAAAACAAGCAAGGAGATCCTCCTTTTAATGAAAGAATTGAATGAATTAGGACATACGATCATTTTAATCACTCATGATCTGGAAATTGCAAAACAAGCCAAACGAATGGTCAGTATTCAAGACGGCCAGCTGTTTGAGAATGGGGGTGTCCTGTTTGGGAATCTTGCAATCCATTAAAATGGCCCTTCGGAGTATCCAAAGCAATAAACTTCGTGCTGTCCTGACGATGCTTGGTATCATCATTGGGGTTTCGTCAGTGATCGTCCTGGTATCGATTGCCCAAGGGTCAGCGAAAAACGTGACAAGTCAAATCAATCAACTAGGAACCAACCTTTTGACTGTAAATACCTATAGCACCGATATTGAATTAACGGAGGACAAGATTAACGAGTTAAGTAAGTTAAATGGTGTCAAAGCTGTTGCACCGGTGGTTTCAGGCCGGGTATATGTAAAAAAAGACAGAACTTCTTCACAGATTACCTTAACAGGAACGAATGCCGCATACTCAGACGTACGAGATGCAAAGGTCAGCCAAGGGCGCTTTATTACGGACTTAGATGTCGAGTACCGTCAAAAAATTGTCGTTCTGGGCTCAGAAACTGCCTCCACGTTTTTCGGCACCGCGAATCCGATTGGGCAATATATTCAGGTGTCAGGCACCTCGTTCAAAGTTGTTGGGGTATTGGCTTCGAAAGGAAGTTCACTCGGGCAGAGCGGGGATAATGTCGTCATCGTCCCATTGAGCACAGGTCAGCGTTTAGTTGGCAGCAAGACGATTAGCACCGTTTATTTACAGGGAAAAAGCGAAGATCAAATGGATTTCGTCATGAATGAGGTTAAAATGTCACTTGCCAGCATGTATCCTGGTAAAAGTGACTACTATGGCGTGACCAACCAGCAAGATGTGATGGACACGATGAGTTCGGTGTCCGACACGATGACGATGATGCTGGGTGGAATTGCGAGTATCTCTTTATTGGTCGGCGGGATTGGTATCATGAATATCATGCTGGTGTCGGTGTCAGAACGGACAAAAGAAATCGGGATCAGAAAAGCGATTGGGGCCAAACGGCGTGATGTCCTCTTACAATTTTTAATTGAAGCTGTTGTATTAAGTTCGATGGGCGGCTTAATTGGAATTCTTTTTGGATTAGGGTTAGGAAAAATCGTTTCATCATTGATGAGTTTAAGTATCGCCTACTCACCAACCGTGATAGCATCATCGTTCCTATTTTCGCTTGCCGTGGGCGTGGTCTTCGGTGTATTCCCAGCCAACAAAGCTTCTAAATTGAATCCGATTCAAGCGCTCCGTTATCAGTAGGGTTCACGTATAGGGATATCAGCTTTCCTTTTAAATTACGAAATTCGCAAATAAACCCGGTAGTTTCGCAAATAAATGCGGGCGATTCGCAAACAAACCCAGGGAGTTACGCAAACAAATGCCGAAGTTTCGAAAATAAACTTAGTTTTCTAGTAAAAAAGCCGTCCAATGCGGCGATTTACAAGAGATGATCTATCCAAATCTACAAAAACGAGGAGAATGTAAATGAAAAAAACGAGAAAAGCACACTTATGGATCGGTTTAATTTGTTCCATCTTTATCTTAATCGAGTCGGTGACTGGACTGCTCATGAACGAACCATGGTTAATCGGCCAGACGCAAATGGAAGGCAATCGTGGTAATTTTCAGCCTGGACAATTTAATCCAGGGGCCATGCAACAAGGAGCAGGTGCAGCAGCAACAACCGATTCAAGCCAATCGGCAGGGCAAACTCAAGGTCAGACAGCATCTGGTAATCAAACTCAAACTAACGGCCAAACCCAAGGCCAAACTGGAGCAAACGCAAACGGACAAACTGGATCCAATGCAGCCAGTCCATTCCCAGACAGACCCGGAGGAGAAGGAGGTACTAGTTCAATCACAAGTATCATCAGAGGCCTACACGAAGGAAGAATCGGCACAACCAATGTAAAATGGCTCGTAGATTTAGTGGCACTTGCGATGATTTTCTTAACCGGATCAGGTATATTCTTATCCATGAAAGTCCTCAAAGCGGATAAAAAGAGAAAAAGTAGAAAAGCAGACGGCCAAGTGGCATAGGCCAATTAGCATAATAGTAGGAAATAGGGTGTCAGGCACC
>NZ_JBALOS010000201.1:8823-21382 GCF_036962765.1 Neobacillus drentensis | reverse complement strand
CTAATACTAAGACTTATTATCAGGTCCTAATTCAACTCTTCATTCTCTAACAAAAAAAGCCAACTAAAAAAATAGTTGGCCTCACAAGATAATTTAATCAAAAATCTACCGCTGTGATTTAGCAGGAACTTTTAATTCAATACGTTTAATATCGCCAACAATAAACAGGTAGCTAAGCATGGCAACAATAGCATTAACACCTACAAAGACCAAAGCACCATTAAAGGAGCCTGTTCCACTAATGATAAAACCAATAATAATCGGTGTCGTAATACCAGCAATATTACCAAATGTATTGAAGAGGCCACCGCTCAGACCGCCCATTTCTTTTGGAGAACTATCAGCCATTACAGCCCATCCTAATTGTCCAAATCCTTTTCCAAAGAAAGCAAGGGCCATAATTCCAACTACGAGCCATTCCGCATCGGTATAATTACAAGCAATCATACTGCTTGAAAGAATCATACCAATAATAATAGGCGTTTTCCGAGCAAACGTAAGAGATTTTCCTTTTTTCAAAAGGTAATCAGAATATAAACCCCCTAATACTCCGCCTAAAAACCCGCTAAGTCCTGGCAATGAAGCTACAAACCCAGCTTGGAGAATGGACATGCCACGTTCTTGAATAAGATAAACTGGGAACCAGGTCATAAAGAAATACGTAAGTGTTGAAATACAATACTGACCAATATAAACGCCAATTAACATACGACTTTTAAGTAACTGTTTAATCTGAGACCAGTTTGGCCCGCTTTTTTTATTTGCGCCCTTTGCCATCATATCTAATTGGCCGCCGCCCTGCTCAATATAATCCAGTTCAGCGTGGTTAACACTTGGATGATCTTTTGGACTATAAATAACTTTTTGCCAAGTAAACGAAATCACGATGCCAAGTAGCCCCATTATTATAAAAACTTGTTCCCATCCAAAGGCTTGTGTAATCCAAGACATAAATGGTGTAAAAACAATGATGGCAAAGAACGCCGATGCACTAAAGATTGAGGATGCTGTTGCACGCTCATCATTCGGGAACCAAGAGGCTGCTACTAGGCTATTGCCAGGAAACGAAGGTGCTTCCGCAAGCCCTACGATAAATCTAAGCACAAATAACATTACGATGGCTGTACCTGCATTAAAAAATCCGACAAACCCTTGTAATAAAGTGAAGAAAGACCAAACAAAAAGACTCCAGAAAAGAACTTTCTTTGTTCCGAATTTATCCAAAAGCCAACCACCTGGAATTTGTCCAAGGGCATAAGACCAGCTAAAAGCAGAAAACACAAATCCCATCGTGACAGCATTTATACCCAAATCAGTTTGTAAAGGTGTCGCTGCAACAGAAATTGTTGCTCGATCTGCATAGTTAATTGTAGTAACAAAAAACAACATAATTACTGTGATCCAGCGGATGTTTGTCTTTTTAGTATGGACTGGATTAGATTCTTTTCTTGGCATTATACTTCTTTCTGCTCTCAAAATATTCTCCCCTTTGTCAGATATTTCCCCTTCAATTCGACACCCCACTTACTAACAACTATCCTACCAATTCAAATGTGTATTGTATCCCCTATATATCTTTAACGCCCTAGCCAGCCACCGTCAACCGCCAGCAAATGACCATGAACATAATTTGATGCATCTGAAGCTAGAAATACGGCAGGTCCTTTGAAGTCTTCTGGATTTCCCCATCGTCCTGTAGGAATTCTCTCTAAAATCTGCCTGCTCCGAACAGGATCTTCAATTAACGCCGTATTCATCTCGGTCGCGATATAGCCAGGAACTATTGCATTGACATTTATCCCTTTTGAAGACCACTCATTGGCAAGTGCTTTTGTGAGTTGACCGACAGCACCTTTTGCGGAAGCATATGCCGGCACATACACTCCACCTTGAAACGAAACGAGAGATGCAATATTAATAATTTTCCCACTATTTTTCTCAAGCATATGTCTTCCTGCTTGTTGGCAAAGGAGCCAGACAGATTTTAAATTTACTGTTAGAACATCGTCCCAGTCTTGTTCCGAAAAATCAACAGCTGGAGAGCGTCTTTGAATACCTGCGTTATTGACAAGAATATCAACTGAGCCCATTGCCTCGATAGCCTTAGGGATAGCTTGTTTCACTTCATCTAGATTTTCTAGGTCGCACTGAACGATCTCACAGCGTACACCTAATCTCTTAATTTTCTCTTGAGTGTTTGTATCTGTAGAGCGTTGTAACAGGACAATATTTGCTCCTGCATCTGCGAGACCAAGTGCAATCCCCTGGCCGATGCCACGTGTCCCCCCAGTAACAACCGCCACTTTGCCCGTTAAATTAAATGCATGTTTCATCATTACCACTCCTATGGTTGAAATAAAATTTTTAATGATTGGTCGGGATTTCCCATTAATTCAAAGCCAGCTTGTATATCTTCTAATTTAAGAATATGAGAAACCAGCAGGTCAAGGTTGATCTTGTTTTGTGCAAGCAATTCAATAGCTTTTGTAAAATCTTCCTGACTGTAGCAACGCGTTGTCATTAAGGAGATTTCCCGAAAATGCATAGCGGCTAGTTGAATGGTAGGAGGCTTTTTGTAGACACTCACAACCGCAATTTCACCCTGGGACTTAATACATTCAATCATTTGATCTGCTGTAAACTGATTGCCCGCTACTTCATAGACAACATCAGCCCTGACTCCGTTCGTGTATTCTTTTACAACTTCTGCAATGTTCATAGTCTTAGCATCAATTGCTTCAAAGCCCAATTCCCTTGCAACTTTAAGACGCATAGAACTTACATCAGAAATGAATATCTTTCCTGCTCCAGCTCGTTCGGCAATTATTCCAATTAATAAACCAATCGGTCCTGCACCTAGGATGGCTACCGTATCACCAACTTTCAACTTCGAGCGTCGAACTGTATGAATGGCAACAGCTAATGGCTCAATCATGGCCCCCTCTTTCTCTGTGACAGAATCCGGTAGTACACGAAGTCTATGAACAGGAACGGTTGTATACTCAGTAAAACCACCGTCTTTATCAATACCTATATATCTCAAATTCTCACAAACATGAATCTGCCCTGTCTGGCATGCCGCACATTTTCCACAGTTTAGAAGTGGTTCAACAACCACTTTGTCTCCCTGTTTAACATGTTGATCATTGCCCACTTCCATAACCACACCACTAAACTCATGCCCCAGCACCAATGGAGCTATTGCTCGTGGATGCAATCCATGAAAAATCATCATGTCCGTTCCGCATATTCCTGCATAGGATACCTTGATTAATGCTTCATCTGCTTTCGGTGATGGTAACTCTCTCTCTGTCATTTCTACCTGCATTGGTGATACGTACGTTCCTACCTTCATTCCAACCACTCCTTTTTTCAATAAAAAACTGCTAATGTAAACCTTCATCACAACACTTTCAAAATGGTTTTGATCATGTTGTTTTATGGTCTAACGGCTGTTCCATCTGGTGTACGGGCTAAAGTCCAAGAAGGAATTCCACCTGCTACAGGGAACTTTTTGGCCATTTCTTCATTTATGTCTACCCCTAAACCAGGCCTATCATTTACATAAGCAAACCCTTCTTCAACTACCGGACATCCAGGGAAAACTTCTTGTAATCCATCATTAATTGGAGTCCATTCTTGAATACCGAAATTGGGTGAACTTAAATCTAAATGAAGATTTGCAGCAACTCCTACAGGTGAAATATCTCCTGGTCCATGCCAAGCAGTTCGAACACCGTATAATTCACTAAATGTTGCTAATTTTTTTGCTGGTGTAATTCCTCCAATAGAACTTACATGACATCTGATAAAATCAATTTGTTGATTAGCAATCAAGCTCTTCCATTCATTTACATTGGTAAACAGTTCTCCCATACCAATTGGCGTGGAGGTTTGTTGTCTAATCATTTGGAGCCATTCAATATTTTCAGGAGCTACAGGATCCTCTAGGAAAAAAAGGTGATAAGGATCTAATCTTTTTGCTAATCTTACGGCTTCAATAGGTGGAATTCTTTCATGGATATCATGTATAAATTCCATATTAAAACCGATTTTCGAACGCAAGTGATCAAATAATTTGTCAATACTTTTAGCATAGGCTTCAGGATCAAAATAGCATCCCGACAATGATTCTTTTGGCGAGCGCTTAGGCACAATTCTAGTAGACTTTTCATACATAGTTGCTATTAATCTTCTATCCGTAGTTCCACTTCCACCGTACATCCCCATTTGACAGCGCGTATACTGATAACCCTCTTCCATAAGCGCCAGTATATTTTCTTCTACAGCAATTTCATCCGCGCCATCCGCATGCCGATAGAGAGGAATACCATCTCTGCATTTCCCACCTAATAATTCGTAGACTGGTAGGTTAGCAATTTTACCCTTTATATCCCAAAGTGCCATATCAATACCTGATAAAGCATTATTCATGATAGGACCATTTCTCCAGTATCCGCTTACATTGGCTGACTGCCAAATATCTTCGATTCTTCTAGGGTCCTTACCGATAAGAAATGGTTTTAAATAATCCTCAATTGCCGATTTTACCGCAAAAATTCGTTGAGTAAAGGTAGCACATCCTAATCCGTATAACCCAGGTTCATTTGTTTCTACCTTTACTACTACTAAATCGATTCCCCCAGGAGCAGTTAAAATCACTTTTACATCGCGAATTTCTAAATGTTTCATTTTATAACCCCTTTTTGTAAAATTTAGTGTTTTGTAGGACCTTTAAAACAATAACTTGTTAGTTGTCATACGAGTTGTTCTAAAAAAGATTACCTCTTTATGAGGTAAATTTTTTTTAATCATTAATTTTTTTAATACTCTCAATATTATCTTTCATGGCGTTACTAAGAAGCTTTTTTGCTGTGTCTGCATCTCTATTCTGAATAGACCGGAATATTTGTAAATGCACTTCTATGCTTTCCAACGTTACACCTATGACCCGATTGAGCTCTTCTAAATACTTATAGTAAATATCTCGAATAGAATCAATTACTTTTACAAAAACTTGATTTTTAGAGGCCTTGGCAATTTCTAAATGAAAATTAAAATCTGCTACTGAGTATTTCTTATAATCATCGCGATAACGAATCATTTGATTCAGTGCTTCCTCAATGTTCTTTATGTCCTCATTTGTTGCTTTTTCTACAGCTAACTCTAGGCATTTGTATTCAATTGTCTGCCGAAATACCATCATGTCTAAAAATTCTTCCTCACTTAGATGAATAATTATGCCAAAATCATTGATGCCGTTCTTACCAATATTCTCAGAAACAAAGGTTCCTTTACCTTGATATGTAACAACAATACCTAAATCCCTAAGTCTCTGTATTGCACTTCGAATACTGACCCGGCTTACATTAAACGATTTTGTCAATTCTGTTTCAGAAGGAATCTTGCTCCCAGGAGCCCAAGTACCGTTAGCAATGTTTTCTTTTAGTTGCTCGTAAACAATATTGACAACATTTTGTTTATCAATGGAATTTAAATTCATTTTCTACCCTCTTTTGTAACATGTCCTACAAGTTATAAATAAATAATAGCACTGAGGTTGTATAAAGTAAACGTTTTCTTTTATGAATTTTATCAATTTATTATTTAGTGCCTTTTCCTTCTTCTCGAAACTTAAAACTTAGATTCGATGATAATTCTAATTTCTCCCCATTTAATTCAAGCAGGGAAAAGCCCAGTTTTACGACTGGGCAGAATATAATTCATTATTAAATTTGAGTGATTCATTTATTCAAATAAAGGACTTACAGCTTTTTCATTATGAATTCGGTCGATTGCCTCGACAAGCAGTGGGGCAACAGATATCGATTTTATTTTATTGATGATTTTCTCTTCTGGTAACTGGATGGTATTGGTTACAACTAATTCTTTAATTGGTGACGATTCAATTTTTTCAATCGCTTTGTCTGTAAAAACAGGATGGGTGCAGCCGGCATAAATTGCTTTTGCCCCGTTTTCTTCGAGAGCCTTTGCTGCTAAAGTGATGGTTTCACCTGTATCAATTAAATCATCAATAATAACCACATTTTTTCCATCAACATTACCAATAACATTAACGGATTCGGGACCGTTTTCTTCAAATTTTCTTTTATCAATCAGAGCAATGGGAGCGTGTAAGAGGTTGGCCACTTTTCTTGCTCTGCCAATGCTGCCATTATGTGGCGCTACAATAACAATATCTTCTAAACCTTTTTCCTGAAAATACTGTCCAAGGATTGGAACACCATATAGATGTTCAACAGGTATATCAAAGAAACCTTGTATTTGGGAAGTATGGAGGTCCATTGTAAGAATTCTACTTGCACCAGTCGTTTCTAAAAGGTTCGCAACTAGTTTCGCTGTAATTGGCTCCCGCGAACGTGCCTTTCGATCTTGTCGACCATAGCCATAGTATGGAATGACCACATTAATGATGCTTGCAGATGCTCTTTTTAGAGCATCAATCATGATTAGGAGTTCTAAAATATTGTCATTGACAGGGTAGGAAGTAGATTGAACAACAAACACCTCACTGCCGCGTACACTTTCTTCAATATGAATTTGAATCTCCCCATCACTAAAATGAGATACAGAACATTTACCTAACTCGCAGCCCAAGAGTTCTGCCATCTCTGTTGCCAGCTTTTGATTGGAATTCAATGAAAACAGTTTAAATCGTTTGTTTTGTTGATATGTCACCTTAGATCCTCCACACGTTTGAATTTCTTCTTTTACTTCATATCGATCCATCTTATTTTACTATATTAATCAACATAGTGGTAGGAAATACACCCTAGAAGTAACTTTTAAAACACAATACACCCTCCGCCCATATTGGATCGTACATTCACCTCCCTCATCCACCCATGAATATACTGTATGAGCCATTAGGAGGTGATTAAAATAAAAACACTCTTTCATGATACCCCTTTACTACGCCCCCAACTCCAACAATGGGAACGAACAGCTCTAGAGAAATTCAAAGCGAAAATAACGGATGAAGAAAGGCCCTTCCCCTGTATACCCGCCACGATAGGATATACAAAGAACCACATCCGTTACGGGTTTGCAGGGGATCCAAGGCTTCCTTCTACCATAGATGAGGTTGCTGCTTTACTTAGTGACTACACGAAAACTTCTAGAGATTATGGGAACTATACCTCGCTGATTATTTTTTATGAAACACCACCAGACTTGAAAGACACGTATACGGTAGAAATGTTTGAGCAATTATTCTGGCAGCAGTTAAGTGATCTATGCAAAAAGGACGGGATGGATTGGCCGAACCACATACCACTCGACCCGCACAATCCGATTTGGGAGTTCTGTTTTCATGGCGAGCAGTACTTTATGTATTGCGCGACTCCTGCCCACCAAAATAGGAAAAGCAGACACTTTGACAACTTTATGCTAGCGATCACACCTAGATGGGTATTACAAGAATTCAATAAACATGAAACGTTTGCAAAAAGTATAAAAGCTAAGGTTCGAAAAAGACTAGAAAATTATGATTCGATTCGTATACATCCTGATTTAAATAGTTATGGGAATAAAGACAATTACGAGTGGAGGCAATATTTTTTACGTGATGATGATGCCTCATTATCGAAGTGTCCCTTTCATTCATTTTTAAAAAAGAATGTTGATTAACCACACGCAAAAAAGCGCAGGAATCTGCGCTTTTTTAACCATAAGTATATTCTTTGTGTTTCTTGAGTGATTAATTGGAAGATAGTAACCCTTTGGCCCCTTCCATTACATCATGAATAAGTTTACCTGCTGGTATTTCGTTTTGTAATAGCCTTGTAGCCTGCCCTGCCCATAGTGACATATATTCGGGATTATTTTGCAAAGCTGCTTGTCTACGGATATCATTGGTCATGGTATTTTGTGTTGGGAAATCCGCTGGAGAGATTTTGGCGTCATAATAGGCTTGTATAAATGTATTTTTAATTCCCCTTGCAGGACGGCCGGAAAAAACTTTCGTTATCACAGTACTTTCTTCCGTACTATTCAGAAGAGCTTGTTTGTATACGGGGTGAGCCCCCGACTCAGTCGTCGTTAAGAAAGCGGTCCCCATTTGTACCCCTTGTGCACCTAATGCTATGGCAGCAACTAGACCCCGGCTATCCATGATGCCCCCTGCAGCAACAACAGGCACTGATACAGCATCGACAATCTGAGGGACAAGCGAAAAGGTACCGACTGTTTCCCCATAGGTATTTTTTTCAAATTCAAATGTCCCGCGGTGTCCCCCTGCGTCACTTCCCTGGGCAATGATAATATCTGTTCCATTTTCCTCAGCAAACAGTGCTTCCTGAACAGTTGTTACCATGGAAGTAATGATGATGTTATACTGCTTTGCTACAGTCATTTTATCTTTAGGAAGGACACCGAACGCAGTAGAAATGACAGGTACTTTTTCTTCAATTAAAATTTTAAACTGTTCTTCAAAAAAGTTGTTCGTCACTACGTGGTGTTCCGAAGCTTCCATACCTAACTTTCCTCTAATGGCATTAAGTACTATTTGTGACTTTTCCACACCCTCATATTGATCGCTCCAATTGGTACAAAACAAGTTTACTGCAAAAGGTTTCGTGGTCCGCTTCTTAATTTCTCTGATGGCCATTCTTATTTCCTCAGGCTTCATATACGCCGCACCCAAAGTCNNACAAGGTCCACGGTCGTTGGACCTCCAGCCATACCCGCTTGAATGATCGGATAAGCAATATCAAGTAATTCACATAAATTCGTATGTAATTTCATTAAGACCCTCCTCTCTACCAATTTAAATCGTGTAGAAATCCATCTGGAATATTTAAAATTTTCTTAATCTTATCTTGAATCTTATTTTTCAATTATTCTCACCCACTTTAGGAAAGAATGACTCACTTAAATATTAACAAATAATGGTTATATTTGAAAGCTGCACGTCCTTTCATTCTATGAAAAAACGATACTTCAATCCGTGAAGTATCGCTTCCCAATTAATATTGAATTTAGTTAAGCAAAACGATAATAAATCAATAAAAAGGTTGCTAGAACAAAAATGAAGTTTGAACATACAAAGATAAATTGATCTGATTTCGTTTTATGCATTTTGATTGGCGGATTATAGAATGATACACCTTCTATAATGAAGATAATCAATACAATATGAATCATGAAATGGCCGATGACTTCTGTCATTCCAAAGAGCATTGTAGTTGAGATAAAAATGCATGTTACCACAAAACCTAACACACGATTTAAGATACCGACAACTAACAAATAGCCAACGACAAACTCAATAAATGCTGCCATCACTACAAACAAACCTGGTTCGAAGCCAAATGTAGGCACATGATGGTTTGTAACTATATCTAAAGCCATTCCTGGATATACCCATTTTTCAACGGCTACCCAGCTAAGTGATAACCCTGTCCCTAAATAAAGAAATGGGAACCCTGCCTTCTCCAGTTTTGTATTTCCTACCATTAAAACACCGATAATGGCTACGTAAAACCCGTAATCTAACATATAGAAAATGCCATGATGAATCGTTACATATATAAATAATCCGAATAAAATGGAAGCACCAATTTTTGTCGAGATATGATGCGGAATCAATAAAAATCCAATCGTAATCCATGTTAATACAATAATGATCGTACTACCAACATGGAACTCAGGAGCAAATAGAGTTCCATTCAGCATTTGAATCATCAGCGCAACGGCAGTCCCATATTTTAATAAATACCTAGAGTACTTTCTTAACCCGGAGAGCCAGTTCTCCATTTTTTTCACTGGTTCCCATTCAGCCATTTTTGGAATGATCAATGTTAATGCGGCTAATATAATAGACGCAACTAAAGTTAAAAATATAAACATGGGTGATAATATATGTTCAATGGACTCCTTATGCGGCACTACTTTTGTGAACATTTCACATGTGCTTGTGCAAAAAAAGGTGTCATAATTATACCTAATGTTAATAATATCTGAAATATCTTTTTCATGAGTAATCCCCCTAATAAATATAAACAACATGACTATAGTGATAATATACAACGATATTACTCGCGGTAACCATCATAATCTTGAACATTTTGTGAAATACATCACAATATGATATATGTATCCCAACTGCTGAAATAGCTTTGAGCCAACGTTTCTTCATCTGAAACTTCATCCCCATTTCACATAATATTTTTTACACTTTATTTAAATCAATCAAACAGTTTCACTCCTTGTGCAATGTTTGTTATTTGATTGTATAAANNCATTAATACAAAACGATAATTATAATAATATTTTTATAAATTATTGTTCGTATTTTTCCAAAAAGGACGCTTTTAGGACAATCGCCTCTTTTTCTATATTTATAAAACATTTTTAAAAACAACCGCATACAATGTTGGTGAACAAACTAGGACAGGGGGTGAAATCAGATGGGTACTAACTATTCTTCCGGTGGAATTTTTGGGATTTTTCTAGGATTTTTAACAGGTGTCATTTGGTTATTGTTTGTAGCATTGGGCTGGGTGGCTCTCTTGCTTGGAGTAATCGGACTAAGTGGTTTAATTGTTACCGTTCTAAACTTCCTTATCGCTTTAATTGGCTTCCTTGCATTCCTTATCTTCGGATTATGTGTATTCAAGAAGGCATGGCATCACTGTAAGTGAAATAGCATGCAGGATTAATCCTGTTTGGAATATTAAATTTTGTGCAAGGAACCACTACTGGAAGACAGTCTCTTATTAGAGGCTGTCCTTTTCATTATTTTTATACAAATAAAAAAAGCGGGCAACTAGGGCTGCATCAGCCCTGCTGTCCCGCTTTTTAAATTAGAATTTAGAATGATAGTTATCGATTTCCCATGTGTGAACAGCTGTACGGTAGCTGTCCCATTCTGATTTCTTCAGTGAAACGTACTCGCCGTATACGTGCTCACCTAGTGTTTTAGCAGCAATCTCTCCTGCTTCTAATTCTTTAATTGATTCTGCTAAACTACCAGGCAGGTTATCAATGCCTAGGAAGGCTCTTTCCTCTTCCGTCATATGGAAGATATCTTCATTGATTGGCGCAGGCGCTTGTAGTCCTTGTTCGATTCCATCTAAACCTGCAGAGGCAATAACTGCAAACGTTAAGTAAGGGTTAGCTGATGGATCTGGACAGCGTAATTCTACACGTGTCGCGAGACCTTTTTTTGCTGGAATACGAATTAGTGCTGAACGGTTAGATGCTGACCATGCAATATAACAAGGTGCTTCATAACCTGGAACTAAACGCTTGTAAGAGTTTACTAGTGGGTTTGTTACTGCCGTAAAGCTCTTCACGTTTTCTAGGACACCTGCAATGAAATGATACGCTTTTTCAGATAATTGTAACTCATCGGATGGATCAAAAAATGCATTTTCGCTTCCTTCAAAGAATGACATATTCACGTGCATACCTGAACCGTTGATTCCGAATACCGGCTTTGGCATAAATGTAGCATGCATTCCGAATTTCTTCGCAACCGTCTTCACGACCCATTTATATGTAGTGGATAGATCAGCTGCAGTTAATACATCCGCATATTTAAAGTTAATTTCATGTTGTCCTTCAGCCACTTCATGGTGTGAAGCTTCAATTGTGAAGCCCATTGCTTTTAAGGCTCTGTAAATTTCTAAACGAACACGCTCGCCAAGGTCATGTGGAGATGGTTCAAAATAGCCTGCTTTATCACCAAGTTCTTGTGTTGCATATCCATTTTCATCCGTTTTAAAAAGGAAAAATTCTAACTCAGGACCAACTGAAATCGTGTACCCATGATTAGCAGCACGCTCCACTGTTTTCTTGAGAACATTTCTTGTATCTCCTTCAAATAGTGATCCGTCTGCGTTCTTTACAGAACATAGGAATCTAGCTTCAGCATAACCCTCTTCTACGGTCCAAGGAAGAACAGCAAAGGTAGCTAAATCTGGTTGCAGATAAAGGTCCGATTTATGAATAGGTGAAAAACCTTTAATAGACGAGCCATCAAACATCATTTTTCCTTCTACTACATCTTCTAATTGCTCGCTTGTAACCGTAACATGCTTTAAGATCCCTTCAATATCAACAAATTGCAAGTGTAATAGTTCAACACTTTTTTCTTTGATCGTTTCTTTAATTTGTTCAAGAGTAGTTGCTGCTACAGTCGCATTTGAAACTAGTGTATTTGTCATGTTACATTACCTCGCAATTTCATGTTATATTTCGTTACATCAATAAATAGATTATAATAAAAAAAGAATAGTTTGACAATCTTTTTTAGTGATTTTTTTGAATATTTATGCTGATTTCTTAGTAAGCGTTTTCATAATTTGTTTGATTAAATCTACTACTTTCAATAAATTTGGTTTTCTTTCTATTTATAAATATACAAATATATGTATATTTTTTGACATTACAAAACCTTGGCGGCGCTAAAGCTTTTTTATTAAAAGAAAGGCTCTGTTAAACTTGCCTGTTGATTTCCGCTCCAGGCGCGGGCGGTTCGGTGAGCCTCCTCGTCCTCCCGCAGGAGTCCTTGCGCCTTCCACTCCAATCAACA
>NZ_JBALOS010000201.1:0-8811 GCF_036962765.1 Neobacillus drentensis | reverse complement strand
AGCTTTAACATAGCCAAAAGAAAAAAACAGCTGTTAGAAATTTATCTAACAACTGTTTGAACACTAACTATAGAGGCTCTTGTTTATGATGCTTTTTGAATATTTATGTTTTTTCCTTCTTTACGACGCTTGAGAACCCTATTTTTCCCAAAGGATTGGTTGTTTCGATTCGTTTTTTAGGACCAGTATCCCTACTTCTATCTCCTAAATGTAATAAAGTCTACATTAACAGGTTCGGTTTCATTGGCTCTAAGCAGGAGATTTATCTGCCCTCGGTGATATTGACCATGTATTGTGACATGGGTCAATATGTCCCTTACAGAATTATTAAACTCTATGCCTTTACTATTTCTGTATGAGACGATCTGCTCGAGTGCATGATTAGTTAAACCAGAAAGGAATTCTTTAAAATGTTGATTATTCTGGTTAGCCAATGCTACACAAGTTTCTAAACTAACCTCTGCCCAGATAGGTAATTCTGAAGTGTCTGATCCTTTTAACCTAGTAAACCAAACCTGTTCTGCAAAAAGAATATGTGAGAATAGATTGTTAACCTGTTTGTTCTCCACATCCATATTTTGCAGGGTTTCAAGAATTCGTTGATTAGACCAATTTAAATGCTCATACATATTTCGGATTGTTTCCATATAACCACCTCCACGTATTTAATGAATATGTATTACCAATTAAATTTTATAATGCACGCAACTATAAATTTAATATATCAAGGTTCCCTTTCTATTTATATTCCGCATATGAAATTTGATACTTCTCTGGTACTTCTTCAAACAAAGGAGTAAATTCACCATCTAGGTGTGAAACTAAGTAACTTTTCTCCCTTTCTACCTCATCATTCCCTAACTCTTCTTATATGAATGCATCAGTAATTGGGGCATGTACGGTAATACCTTTACCAGCCTTTTTTTATACACTAATCGAAACATACTGTATCCTTTACATTCTTCTTCCTTAAATGAATCCTAATAGTAGAACGTATGTCTCCTCTCCACATTCAACTTTCTCAAAACAATATAGAAACTAATTTTCAAAAACTTTATGTCTATGATATTTAAAGCCCAGATACTGATAGTTTTATTCTCTGTACATTTCTCTTGGAGTGTCTTCACCATCTGCTACTAAAATGATGGTCTTATTATCATATTTCTCCATCACAAATTTTTGCAACATGCTGCCTTTTCCTTTTTTCTGAAAGTTTTCATCAACCACCAAACCATCAATATCGGCTGTTTCTTTCGAAATAATAACTTCTACTGAACCTGCCGGAATACCTTTATAAAATGCAAGCAGTTGATGAATATTCGGATCTTCAAAAATCCTTTTAGGACTTTCATAAATGTATACAAAAAAATAAAAGCTCTAGGACCATCCTTAATATTGGCCCTAGAGCTTTTCATTTACATTTATTATCTTAAATCATTATAAATCTTGCTTAATAACACCTTATTGGGATCTTGGCTTAGTTCCCACATCATGGCTCCTCCCAGCCCCATCGACTTAATCAAAGAGGTTTTATATCCAATCGATTCGGTATCATCATAACTAATAAATTGAGAACCATTAAACAGCCAAGACACTTTGGAATCAGGTTCCCAAAAACGAGTAAATGCGTTTTTGTTAAGGTAACTTGCTTCTATTTGTCCATAACTGACAGCCGATCCTCCGCCCGTAAACGACTGATATAAACCATTACTCGTATTGGTTACTTGGTTGTAGACTCTTCCGTAGAAGGGAATACCCATAACGAGTTTATTTGCAGGCACCCCACTATCGATATAAGTCTGTATGGCATCTTGGATACTAAATTCTGAAAATCTTGACTCCGGATCCCGATATAATGGAGCATTCATCCCTGTCAACGTGTCCCAAGATCCATGAAAATCATAAGTCATGAGTTGGATGTAATCCAGATACTGTTGAAGCAGGTTTAATTCCGTATTTGCCACGTAACCTTTGTTTGCCCCACCAGCTATCGTTAATAAATACGTTTTTCCATCCTTTGAACTTTGAGTATCTAACGTTTCTCTTATTTTCTTGACTAATAGGGTAAAACTTTGCTTATCCTCGGGGCGTTTACTATTCCCTGCTTCTCCTCCTGCAACTGGATATTCCCAATCCAAATCGATTCCATCAAATCCATATTTTAAGATAAATTGCAAACAGCTATCTGCAAAGATTGTTCGGGATTGATCGGTTAATGCTACATCCGAAAAGTTGTCCGACCATGACCAGCCTCCGACTGAGATTAATGTTTTTAAATGTGGATATTGTTGTTTAAGCTTCGTTAATTGATAGAAATTCCCTTTATAAGGCTGATCTGCTGTATCACCGGGAAATGATTGTTCAATATCGGCCCAGGAGTCCCCCACTTCAATTTTTCCTTCGGCAGAAATATTAGCAAATGCATAATTCAAATGGGTAAGCTTACTAGCATCAATATCGGAAACTTGATAATTCGAGTAAGTAGCCCAACCTGCAAAATAGCCCACTGTTTTATATTCTGTTGGTACTGGTGTAACGGAATTATTTACTAGAATCGTTCTTGAAACTTGAGCTGTTTGATTTGCAGTGTCGTAAGCAACGACTTTTACTATTTGTTCTCCATCAGCCACCCATGGATTCGTAGCCCAATTCACTGTATAAGGAGCGGTTGTTAGCGAGCGGATTAAATAGCCGCCATTAATACTATAAAACTCAACCTTACTAATTCCTTTATCATCGCTCGTATTTACTGACAAAGTAACGGTTCCACTTACTGTCTTCCCATCACTCGGAATAGGAGAAACTTGGATTTCACTGACTTGGGGAGGTTGGTCCATCGATGTCTTAGGATTCGTTGTAACTTGAATGATATTACTGGGATTCGAAAGATTTCCTCGCGCATCCCTTGCTTTAATAAAAAAACTATAGGAGGTATTCGGAGTCAGATTCTTAGCCACGTACTGAGTGGAAGCAACATTCCCTATGTATCTATTATCTTGGTAAATGTCATAACCAGTGACACCAATATTATCGGTGGAATTATTCCAAACTAACGAAATGGTTGTGTCAGTAATACCAGTTTCATAGAAGTTTGTAGGTGAAGATGGAGCTATTCGGTCTGGCTTTGCGGCTTCAACGATCTTATCATTTTTAAAACAACTATATACTAATAATAATATAACAGTGAAAACAATTAATAATTTGCTAGATAGTAGTTTCTGTTTTTGTGGCAGCATCCATACCCTCTCCCATTTCATCTTTTATTTTCATTTTAATATAAAGAATAGTCTGAAAAATAGAGACGATAGTAGTATATATTGGATACGGAGTGTTAAGGGTATTTTTGTTTTTTCCATAGCAAAAGGAAGGTTTATGTACTCCTTCCTTTTGCTAATAAATATTTATTTTGCTGTTTCAGGAACGTACTGATTTGCTATCATTTCTCCAATGGGATGATTGTTTTGTTGAGTGATATTGTTGCCGTCTCTTTTCTTCAGCGGTAAATGTGGAAATACTAACTCTGCGAATTGATACGCTTCTTCTAAATGTGGATATCCCGATAGCACAAATGTATCAATACCTAAGGCCGAATATTCTTTCATCCTCTCTGCCACTTGTGTAGGATTGCCTACAAGGGCTGTTCCAGCTCCACCTCGAACGAGACCAACCCCTGCCCAAAGGTTCGGACTGATTTCTAGTGTCTCTCTTCCTCCTTTATGGAGCTTCATCATTCTCTGCTGTCCAACAGAATCTTGACGGGCTAATGTACGTTGTGCTGCCTCAATCGTATCATTATCAATATATTTAATTAAGCGATCAGCAGCTTCCCATGCTTCTCCTTCTGTTTCCCTAACAATTACGTGTAAGCGAATACCAAATCGTACTGTTCTTCCTTCTTGCTCAGCTAAACGGCGAACTTCCCTTATTTTTTGTTCCACCTGTGCAGGTGGCTCTCCCCATGTTAAGTAAACATCTGTATGTTTTGCGGCAACAGCTTGCCCTGCTGGCGATGAGCCCCCGAAATAAATAGGAGGATGCGGATGCTGAACAGGAGGAAAGAGCAGTTTTCCCCCCTCTATTTTCACATGCTTCCCATCATATTGAACCTCTTTTCCTTCTAAAAGATTACGCCAGACGGTTAAAAATTCATCTGTAACCTCATAACGTTCATCATGAGAAAGGAATAATCCATCACCAGCTAATTCAACAGGGTCACCACCTGTGACGACATTAATAAGAAGACGTCCATTGGAAATACGATCCACTGTTGAAGCCATTCTTGCTGCAACAGACGGGGACATAATTCCTGGTCGAACAGCAATCAAAAATTTCAATCGTTCTGTAACAGCCGCCAGCGACGAAGCTAATGTCCAAGGATCCTCGCATGATCTTCCTGTTGGTATTAATACCCCTGTATATCCAAGACGATCAGCTGCTTGAGCGACTTGACGAAAATAAGAAAAATCAGCTAGGCGTCCTCCCTTTGTCGTTCCTAAATATCTGCTGTCCCCATGTGTTGGAATAAACCATAAAATTTCCATTAATTTTACACTCCCTACAAAAAGTAATTTAAAGAATAAATATTAATTTTTAGTAAATCGATAGTTTTAATCGGATTTAACGCACCAGTAAACAACTTTAATTTTTGCAAACGCCAATTTTTCATTAACTTACATTTTCTCCCTGATAGCTATCTCGCCATTTTAATAATCTGGACTCTAATACACGAACAATTGAATCAGCTAATTTACCTCCAAGTGCAAAGATAATAATTCCAACAAAAACAACATCTGTGCGGGTAAATTGTCTTGCATCCATAATTAAATAGCCGATTCCTTCACTTGCACCCATCAATTCAGAAACAACTAATCCTAGCCAAGCGGCGCCCAATGATAGGCGAACCCCAAGTAAAATATTAGGAAGAGCAGCAGGAAAAATTAGTAGTGTTACTTGCTTCCCTCTACTAAATTCCAAAATGCGGGCTACATCAAATAATTTTTTATCCACTCCGCGAATGCCTAATAAGGTATTTACATATAAAGGGAAAAACGCTCCAAGTGCAATTAGCAAATCCTTTGATAATTCTCCCAATCCAAACCATAGAATAAACAGCGGTGCTAATGCTAAATGGGGCACAGTCCGTAACATTTGCAAAGATGGATCAATAAATTGCTCTGTTTTTTTAGAAAGACCGGTTATCGTCCCGAACAGAAGACCCAAACTTGCACCTAATATAAATCCAATTAGAGCACGGGTGACACTGATTTTTAAATGCCCAAATAATTCACCCGATTGTATTAAAACCCGAAACGATTGAAAAATATCTAATGGTGTTGGTAAAATCGTATTAGACACCTGTAAAAGTGATCCTAACAATTGCCACACAACTAAAATGAGGATTGGTAAAACCAAGCCGCGTGCAATTATTAATGAAGGAACCTGGGATTTAGTGCCCTTCACCTGCTTAGCAACTGTATGTTTCCTAAATTCTCTAATCGTATTATCAGATGGAAGGGCTAGTTTTGCTTTGCTCATCTAAAATCACCTCACTTATTTTGTTCTTCCTTCAATTCCTTTAATGCTTGCTTAATATAAGAATTATCGACTACCTTTGATGTATCGATTTTCTTTGTAATTGCTTTAAGGGAATATTGGAAATCTGCGGTTTCCTGCTGTGCATTAATAATTTCTTCTGATATTGGCAGATTACGAGATTCGTTGTTTTCGAGTACCTTACGTATTACATCCTTATCAATTTCTTTTGCATTTGCATACAAATCGATTGCATCATTACGGTTTTCTTTTTCATAAAGATGCGCTTTTTCGAATACTTTTAGAAAGCGTACAACAAGATCAGGATGCTCTTTTGTAAATTCTTTACGTGCAATTACGAAACCTGGTGAATAAACATTCAATGACTTACCATCCGCCAGTACTCTTGCATTTTTCTTTAAAGTTTGAAGCGAAACGAAAGGTTCCCATATAGACCAAGCATCTACGGCTCCTGTTTCAAACGCTGGCTGTGCTTCATCTGGTTGTAATTGAATAATTTTTACATCATCCGGTTTTAATCCAGCCTTTTCTAAAGCACGATACAGTACATTGAACCCACTGCTTCCTTTTGCCACTGCTATTTTTTTCCCTTTTAAATCGTTTAATGTATTAATCGGACTGTCTTTAGAAACAAGAATCGCATTTCCTTTAAGCCCATCACTTACATTTGCAATTTCTTTAAACTGAATATTTGCTGCTTGACCAGCAACTACAGGTGAATTGCCCACTGCACCAAAATCTAATCGATTGGCTGCCATTGCTTCAAAATGGGGCGGACCGCTTTGAAATACTGTCCATTTTACTTTTACGCCAACCTTTTCGAATTCTTCTTCAAACCAACCTTTTTCCTTTGCAATCAATAACGGACCCAAGCTTTGTTGAATTCCTATATTGACTGTTAGATTTTCATTCTTTCCATTCTTCTCATTTACTGTTGTCGTTTTTGATGTGCATCCTGTTAAAATAACCATCATAATTGCTGTAAATAATAAAACAGATACCCTCAACTTCTTAATCATTTTCTCCATCCTCCTCTAAATACCTGAGCCTTCAATCAACTGAAGTTCATCTACTTTTTCAAATTCACTTAATACCTTTTGTCTATATTCCTGGAATGACCGGCCCGCCCTTTTCCTAGGATGAGGTAAATCAATCGGAATAATGTTGCTGATTTTACCTGGTCTTGAACTCATGATCACGACACGATCAGCAAGATAAATAGATTCATCTAAGTCGTGCGTAACTAGAATCATAGTCGTTTTCTTCTGATGCCAAATCTCTAACAGCACATCCTGTAAATGAGTTCGTGTAAATGCATCAAGTGCACCGAATGGTTCATCAAGCAACATCACCTCCGGATCCCGCAATAACGCTCTGGCAATCGCCACCCTTTGAGACATCCCTCCAGAAAGTTCCTTAGGATATGCTTTTTCAAACCCCTTTAATCTTACAATTTCAATGAGTTCATCAACCCTTTTGCGTACATTAGCATTTTTAAGAGATAAATCAGCTGCTATATTTTTCTCCACCGTCAGCCAAGGAAAGAGTCGGTGTTCTTGAAAAATAAATCCTTGTTTTATGCTTGGTCCTGCTATTTCTTGGTCATTGATTTTGATCGTTCCTTCATATTCGTTATCAAGACCAGCAATAAGCTTCAACAGTGTACTCTTACCACATCCGCTCGGTCCGATAATGGTTACGAATTCGCCTTGCTTCACTTGGAAATTTATATCTTGTAATACTTGTGTTTTTCTCTGCTGCTTAATGAATACTTTTTGTAATGACGACATGGAAACACTCACTATCCTTCTCCTCCTTATAAAAATAGAATAAATAAACATTTGACTTCTCTACCAACTAAATAGCATTTGTAAGTTCCCACACATTTTAAATGCTACCTCCTTATACTACTTATCCCATCCGATAACTTGGTTTAATAGTCGTCAAAAACCCCTAAACAATAAAACAACTAAGAAATTCAGAATCTTATGTATAAAAAAAACTCCAACTCCTAGATACTAAGAGTTGGAGCCTTCAGTTGTCTGATAGACCCTTAAATATATGGATGTATTGTATTATGTTGATAATAACTATACTTATCCTACCTGTGACGGATGGGATGGCATACATTGCTTGCCTTTTGCTAGTTCAAAACAAGTTTCCCTGCTGTTGGTGAAAAGTAGGGATTGATCTCCTGGTTGTTTATTAAATTAAACCAGTCGGGGAATTTTTTGAAAATCCATATCTTAATATGAGCTTAAACAAACTAATCCTATCTGTCAAGTGGGATTTAGGCGAAACTTTAATTTTAATTAATTCTACTGAAAGAATACTCCTACTTCAATTATGTGGAGTGGATGATTTTGAACCTCAAAAATAAGATTGGAAAAGTTGATTCACATAGGAGATTTGAAAGTTTTACGGTACTTCACCTAACAAAAATACCTCCCTCAATCCTTTTAATCTACAAAAACTCCCCAACCGTCAGAATAACCACCATGTGGTTTACTTAAGTTATTTAATTGATCCTGTATTTTAATTAGTTCGTTATAATTTAAAAGCATTCTTTTAGAGCAAGAACATGCCCACTCATCAGTTTCGTCGTCTTGCTCTAGGAAACAGTTGAATCCTTCTCCTTTTAATACTTGCGATAATTTTTCACCTGTCGCTTTATCAGGCACGGCAACAAAAAACTCCACTGATTGTTGTTTTTTAAAATCCAATCCATCTTTATATAAACTACGTAGAGCGTCTCCATCAGCATCATTTGGAAATTTCATTCGTTTTTCCTCCATATTCTAGTACATTCTTGTTGTCATTATAATTCACTTATTTTTTTTCGACAAATCCTTTATTTATTTTGTTCAAATAATGTAAATCAAGTTCTAGCTATTAAGATGTAATTTTAACATCAATTAGGTTTTCATCGGGATCTAAAAAAATAAACTTTTGCAGGATATTTTCTTCCCTCTGATTTAACAAATTTTTAACATCTTCTTCAATGTGTATTGTGTAATCCATTACTAATGAAAGGGGGATATTCATGTACTTGAAAAAACTAACTCAAAGTGGATTTATTACAATTGATTACTACACAAATGGAGTTTTGCAAACCTTAAAAGGGCGAGTTACTCGTCTAAACCTAAAAGACCAATTGCTTTCTTTAAAAGATGAAAAACAAATGTCATTTTCAATCCGTTTATCATCTATTAGACATATTTATTAACACGATTATGATTCATCTTAGGTTATTTTTTT
>NZ_JBALOS010000200.1:0-25427 GCF_036962765.1 Neobacillus drentensis | reverse complement strand
TTTTAGGAAGTAAGGTTAATATTTTGCTTAAAACCAAGACGTTCATTTCAATAACCATGTAGGAGGTATTCTTATGAGTTTCAAAAATGCACTATTTGAGCTGAAAGAAGCATTAGCCAAACAAGAATTTGGACAATCAGAAGAGGCTTTCATCCATGAGTTGGAGAATAAAAACAATTTGAGTTCGGGATCATTGGTTTTTTATTTTAACAATTTGATGATTTTAAGCATGAACAATATAGAAAATAGTAGTCAAAATCTTGAAGATACGAAAAAGATCAACCGAAAATGGATGAAAAATGAAATAGAATTTATGTTTGAATATATTAAGGTCCGCCAAGAAGAAGGTGCTCTGAATATAACAGAGATTATGGAAGAGACGGCCCAACTGTTAAATCGCGGTTACCAGTCTGTGAACTATAAATATTATTCCATCATAAAAGCCAATGAAAAGAAACAAGCATCCAATCAAAATGCTTATCAGTTTACAACTATTTCTCATCGCGATGTTCCTGTGACATCAGTTGAAGCAATCAAAGACACGAGCATTCCTGCTCAAACTAATCAAATGAACCCTTCACAAGAAAGTGATTTACTGGACATTTTGTCAGGGTTAATTACTAATGTACAACAGATTCCTAGTATTAACTTAAATGAAATGCTAAGGGGTTTATACCAATTAACGAATATGGCTCTTCAGAATCAAGAAGCAACGGAACAGGTTGAGAAAATGAAATCAACCATTAATCTTGAGAAAGAAGCGCTACGAGATAAATTGGCGAAACAGGAACAACAATTATTGCAGGAGAAAAAACGCAATGATGAATTACAAATAGAGGTTTCAAAGTTAGCTAAAGAGATTACTGCATTTAATAAGTTAGGGGATGCAGCAAAAATTCAAAATCTTAAATCCTACAATCAAAGACTTAATTATTTAATTGATGGATTTGGGATCGTCCTCCAGGTTGCAGCTAAATGATTGAATAAAAAAGATAATCCATTTTCCCGTTGGATTATCTTTTTTATTGGTTGTGTTAAAGGTTATAAATAAGCACGAAAATTTTTTTCTTATGGGCTTAACTTTTTTACGTCTTATCCGATAACCAATAGTAATTAGGAAATGTATTTAAAAAGGAGCAATTCATCATGGTTTTAAATAATCCTTATCAAACTTATCAAAAACAAGCAGTTACAACATCTAAACCTGAGGATTTAACCTATATGCTATATCAAGGATTGGTTAAATTTATAAGATTATCTAAAAATGCTTTGCAAAATAATAACCTGGAAGAAAGTAATAGCAATAATTTACGGGCGCAAGATATTCTAAGTGAGTTAATAGTTACCTTAAAACCTGGATATGACATGTCGGATTCGTTATTATCCATGTATGACTATATGAAATCACGTTTGATTGAAGCAAATCTGAGTAAAAACGTGGACAAACTAGTTGAAGTCGAAGAGTTTGCTTTAGAATTAACAGAAACTTGGTCAGCTGCTATGAAACTAAGTAAAACTAAAAGCTAAGGTTTGTGATGAAAATGGACAAATTAATTGAGGCTATACATGAAATTACAGAAAACATGAAACGATGTTTAGACGAAGAAAATTTTGTGGAATTTGAGAAATTGTTAACTGAGCGCCATATGTTAATGACTAGAGTGGATGAACTGAAGAAAAAGGATATGAATTTTGAATATTCTTCAAGTGCAAAACAATGTTTGAAAGATATACAAGCCATTGATCAGCTTATGGCAACGCGAGTAGAAAAAAGTGTATCGGAAACGAAATTTCTAATTAATCAAATGAAAAAGCAAAAACAGGTTTCGAAACAATATAATCCTTCTATCAAACAAACAAACGGAGTATTTTTAGACTCCAAATGGTAAATGATCACTACCAACTGGAACAGAAAATTAGGATATCGATAGTAAAAATGTCAAAATACGACAAAAATTTCGCTAGTCCAAAGGAAAACAATTGGAAATAGTGCTATATACCTACGTTGTTCGACAAGAAATGATAAAATAGTCTGATATTCGATATTGGTAAAACATTCTATTATTTGATATAGAGATTAGTTCGGACACTAAAACATTAAATCTCGATCAAGGCAAAACTGATGAAAATCAGTGGCGCAAAGCTATAGGGGCTAAGGAGAAATTGACTATGCCAGCCAGCTGCCTAAAGATAGGGTGTTTTTCCTAGGTATTAAATGTCTACAAAGGTATAGGACTTCTATACCTGCAAAGCATTTTTTTCGGATAACCCCCCTTCGGTAAAGGCGGGGTTATTTTTATACTCTTTAACAACTGGTTAAAGGAGAGGGCGAAAAAATGTTCCAGCAACAAGTGGAAAATGAAAAACGAGTGAATCACAAGATTTTAGACTTTTTGGAATATAGAAAGAAGAAACCCTTCTTTATGAAACCAGTTAGAGTGACAATTGGATATCCGATCAATTGCTCCTATTATATTGTGAAAAATATTGTATATATGGGAAAGCAAATTTTAGCGATGAAGGAAGAACTTAATACTAATTCCATTGTTTTAGTAGAAGGGCAAATTGAAAATGGTCAACTAACATGCGTTTCTATGCTTTCAGAAGAGTGTTTAGGTGACGTAAGTAGGATGTTAGAAGGGGCCATTTAAAATGCAGTTGGAACATGGAAACGAAAAGGGAAAATAATACTGCTTTACTGTGCGTGACCACGGAACCAAATCGTAGTCACGCATCTTTTCTGTCAAAATCCTTGTGATTAGGTTAAAGCATTCAAGATAACATTCTATTCAATGTAAGGAGGATTCCATTGATAATTGGTGATGATTGGTTTACAAAATCTATGTTTATTAATACATTATCCCGTAATGAGCAAATAAAAACACAAATGGCGGACACTAATACCGATTTTAGCAAGCTCTTTACTACTGTCTTAAATGAAATAATGCAAAAAGAGTTGCCATCATCGAATACTCCAGCTCTTCAATCGTTTGTAGATCATATGCAATCGAATAATTTAAATTATTCGAATAGTATTTCAAATGTGGGATTGCCGAATATGACTAACAATACGAACGAACAGTTACGCTATCAATCGATCAGTTCTGAAAAAATTAATCAGATCCTTGATGGGAAGCTAAAAGGAATGGGCGAAGCATTTGTAAGAGCAGGTCAAAAATATAATGTCAATCCCGCATTATTAACAGCAATTGCCCAACACGAAACAGGAAATGGATCATCAAAAGCAGCCTATATAAAGAATAATGTCGCTGGTATGATGGGTAAAAACGGGTTGAAGTCCTATTCCTCCATTGAAGAAAGTATTATGGATATGGCTCGAAATATAAGTAAAAATTATTTGGGGATTGGCTTCACAAGTATTGCTAAAATTGCTGAGAAATATGCCCCAATCGGAGCAGGAAATGACCCTAATGGCTTAAACAATCATTGGGTAAATGGTGTAAGCCAATTTTTTGGACATCTTAAAGTGTAAAAAAAGTTATAGATTTAGGAACATTTTTTTAGTATATTGTTGAATGGATGTTAAATATTTTGATTGCTATCGAAATTGTTCAAAGTTTTTCAGGTGGAAAGGAGGAGGACCATTGAATAATATTAGCCTCCTGCATCAGGCACTTAATGCTTCTAGTTTACGCCAACAGGTTATTTCAAATAATATTTCAAACGCAGAAACACCAGGTTATAAAGCAAAACAAGTAGTGTTCGAAGATATACTGAAAAAACACCTTACAAATCAATCGAAATTTGTTGGTATTCGTTCAGACTCTAAACATTTGGTGATTGGGAATTCAGCGGATATTCCAACAGCCAATATTGTCGAGAATACAAATTCCGTGATTCAAAATAATAAGAATAACGTAGATATTGATGAAGAGATGACACGTATGGGAAAAAATTCACTCTGGTATTATACGCTTACAGAACAAATTAACAGTGAATTCCAACAATTGTCGATTGCCATTAAAGGAAGGAGTTAAGGAGAATGTTTGATTCATTGAATATTAGTGCTTCAGCCTTAACAGCTCAGCGGCTTCGAATGGATGTCGTTTCTTCCAATATAGCCAATGCTGAAACAACAAGGGGAACGTATGTTAATGGTAAATGGGAACCATACAGGCGGAAGTTGGTCATGATGGAGCCGAGGGAAAAATCCTTTAATCAAATCTTACAAGGTGAATTACAAAAACAAACAGAATCAAAAACTCAGTTTCAAGGAGTAAGAGTATCTGGAATTGTTGATGATAAGTCACCATTCAAACCGGTGTACGATCCAACTAATCCTGATGCCAATACCGAGGGATATGTCATGATGCCCAATGTGGATGTATCAAAGGAAATGATCGATTTACTTGCTGCCTCAAGAGCATATGAAGCAAATGTCACGGCCTTCAATACGGGCAAGTCGATGATGTTAAAAGCACTTGAAGTGGGTCGTTAGGAGGAATATAAATGAGCGGCATTTCAGGCATTAATAGTGGTTTAATCAAAATTAATCAAAATCCTTTTCAAAAAGTAGAATCCTCTGCAGCAAAAACTTCATTTGCAAATGTACTCCAAGGTTATTTGGAAAATGTGGACACAACAGTGAAGCAGGCTTCTGATCTTACTGTAAAAGCGGCAGCGGGAGAAGTTAACAATATTCATGATGTTACGATTGCATCACAAAAGTCAAAGGTAGCCTTAGAACTTACGGTTACGGTTAGAGATAAGGCCTTGGAAGCCTATCAAGAAATGATGCGGATGCAATTTTAAAAGAATGATAGAAAGCTAGGCAGGGTGAGAGATGAAACGATCATGGACAGATCAACTTAAACAAACAGGAGAGCTTTTCAGCAATTACTGGAAGTCAAAAAGCTCAAAACAAAAAGGACTCATCATTGGGACTTTTTTAGTTCTTTTAGTTGCCCTTTCTACCTTTATCTTTTTTGCGTCACGTCCTCAATATGTACCTTTATATACGGGACAATTATCTCAGCGTGAAGTAGGGGACATTAAGGCGGAATTGGATAAGCAGGGTTATACAGATTATAAGCTATCTGAAACTGGAACCAGTTTACAGGTTCCGCAGAAGGATGCACCTGATTTACTAGTAAGTCTTGCTTCCAAGGGATATCCGAAGGACAACAAAATTAACTATGATATTTTTGGTCAAAATCTGTCCTTTGGTGCAACCGATCGGCAATACGATATTCTAGAACGTGAAGCGATGCAAAATCAAGTGGCGGAAGTAATCAAGCATGTAGATGGGATCGCAAACGCTGAAGTAATTGTTACTTTACCTGAAAATTCCGTGTTCATTCGAGAGGGTGACGAAGAAAAAGCTAGCGCGTCTGTGATGGTAGAAGTGGAACCAGGCGCTAAACTTAGTTCCCAGCAAATAAAAGCCCTTTACACTCTAGTGGCTCGAAGTGTACCGAATCTGCCGTTAGAAAACATCACCATTATGAACCAATACAGTGAGACACTAGCTCTAAATGATGCTGACAACGAGGACGAGCCGCTGAATAAATATGATGAACAGCGTAAAGTTCAACAAAATGTTGAGCAGGATATTCAACAGGATTTGCAAGGTCTGTTAGGGAACATTCTTGGAACGGACAAAGTGTTTGTACATACATTTGTCAAGATGAATTTTGATAAAGTCAAAACAGAAGAAAAATTAGTTAAGCCAACAGATAATAATAACAACGGTATTGTTGTTAGTTCTGAAAAAACATCAAAATCCTACACGGGGTCAGGATCAATTACTGGTGGAGTAGTAGGAACCGGTGAAACAGATGTTCCTGGATACGTGGGGACGGATTCTGGCGGTGAAAACAATTATGAAGAATCGGAAAATAGGGTTAACTATGAGGTTAACCATATTAATAACGAAATCATCAAGAGTCCATATCAAATTGAGGATATTACCATCAATGTTGGTGTCGAACCTGATTCAGGTAATTCCAATACGTTATCAAGAGCAACACAAGATAATATCCGAAATATTGTCGCCAACACTGTTCGAACGGCGCTTGGTCATCCAAATCTAACTCAACAACAGATTGATGAACGAATTACCGTTTTCCCGCATAAGTTTGCAAAAAATACAGCTGCACAAAGCGCAACATCAAAAAATTGGCTGCTTATTGGTTTAGCCGCTATCGCGGGGATCCTTTTAGTGGGCGGTCTGATCTGGTGGCTAATGAGACGTAGAAGACAAAATGAAGAAGAACTTGAAGAAGAATTAGAATTTGCTGCCCCAGATAAAGAAGCTGACTATTTTGCAGAACAGGATATGAGTGTTGAAAGTCAATTAAAGAAATTACTAGAACAACGACCGGAAGATTTCTCAAAAGTAATTAGAACATGGATACATGAAGAGGAGGTATAAGTCCCATGGCTTCTGCATTAAAGTTGAATGGAAAACAAAAAACAGCAATATTGCTTATTGCAATGGGAAAGGAAGCTTCTGCAAAAGTATTCAAGTATTTGCCTGATGAAGAGATTGATCAGATTACACTTGCGATTGCAAATATTCAAAAGGTCGATCCGAAAGAAAAAGAAGAAGTTTTGAAGGAATTTCATGAAATGTGTATTGCTCAAGACTTTCTTCAAATGGGTGGTATTAGCTATGCACAGGATGTGTTAGAATCTGCCCTAGGTAAAGAGCGGGCTCAAGAGATTATTTACCGATTAACGACTCAGCTTCAAGTGAAGCCATTTGATTTTGCACGCCGAGTAGATGCTATGCAAATCTATCATTTTTTACAAAATGAGCATCCGCAGACCATTGCACTAGTGCTTGCACATTTAGAGCCACAGCAATCGTCAATGATTCTTGCATCACTCGATGATGAATTACAATCGGATGTTGCTAGAAGAATTGCCATGTTAGAGCAAACTTCCCCAGAAGTGATTAAAGAAGTAGAAAATATCTTAGAGCAAAAGCTAGCATCAACGATTCGCCATGACTTTAGTGTGGTAGGTGGAATTGACGCGATTGTCGGTATTCTTAATGGAGTTGACCGTGCGACTGAAAAGAGCATCCTAGAGCAGCTTGAACTGAAAGACGGAGAACTAGTTGAAGAGATCAAGAAACGGATGTTTGTCTTTGAAGATATTATTACCTTGGATAAACGAGCCATTCAACGTGTTATCCAAGAAGTGGACAACCAGGATTTGCTGTTGGCATTGAAAGCTTCAAGTCCAGAGGTAAAAAAGGTTATTTTCGAAAATATGTCTTCACGGATGGTCGAAACCTTCGAAGAAGAAATGCAATATCTTGGACCGGTTAGAGTCAAGGATGTTGAGGAATCACAAGGAAGAATTGTTTCCATCATTCGCCGTTTAGAAGATTCGGGCGAGTTAGTCATTGCGCGAGGTGGGTCGGATGACGTCTTATTCTAAGGTGTTTAAGTCCTCCCATCTCTCTTTGATGGAAGAAAAAAAAGTCATTACCCAGCCAAGGATATTTTTCAGCAGAAGTGAAGAAGATGCGAATCGGCAGCAGCAACTAGAGGCTGAGGTTGCTTTTGGTTATAATGCCGAGCAAATTATCCAAGAAGCAACAGAGCAAGCACAATCAATCATTGAAGCGGCCGAACAAAAGGCAAACTCACTAATAAAAGATGCAGAAGAAAGTATGAACCAATGGTGGGCAGAAAATCACCAGAAGTTAGAAAATCTTTCTCAAGAGGCCGAACAAAAAGGTTTTCAAGAAGGTTATACCACAGGAAAGCATGAAGCTGAGCTGGAAGTTCAAAGAGAATATTTAGGAAAAATAGATCAGGTTCAAAACATGCTAGAACAAGCTTTTGTACATAAAGAAGCGATTATTTCTGAAGCTGAACCATTCTTGCTCGAGCTTAGTACGGTTATTGCAACCCATATAATCAAACAGGAATTAACCACTAATCCTGATCAATTTGTTGAGTTAATTAAACAGAATATCCTTCGCTTTAAAGAAAAAGAATTTATTACCGTTTGTGTTCATCCCGATGATTTTGATTTTATTCAAGCACAACGGGCTCATCTTGTTGCCGTCGTTAATGGTGAAACAGAAGTCAAAATTATACCTGACCATTCTGTAACTTCAAAAGGATGTATCATACGCACTGCATATGGAAGTGTGGATGCGCGAATTGATACACAAATCGAGGAAATAAAAAAGGTCATTCTGGAAGCGAGAAGGGAGCCGGAAAGTGGAATTATCAGCTGAAAAATATGCCAAGCTTATTCGCAGCGTTGATCCGGTTCGTGTAAATGGAAAAATCACACAAATTATTGGGCTTACGATTGAATCTCAGGGGCCTGATGTTAGAATTGGTGAATTGTGTTCCATTTACCCAACCAATTCTCAAGTTCCCATTCAAGCGGAAGTAGTTGGTATTAGAGAAAATAAAGTTCTGCTAATGCCTCTTGGGGAGGTGCGATCTATAGGACCTGGCTGTGATGTAGTCGCAAGTGGTAAACCGATGATGGTAAAAGCAGGCCGCCATTTGCTTGGACGGGTTCTTGATGGTTTAGGTCAGCCAATCGATGGCAAACCGATGCCGGTCGGATTAGAAGAAGTTCCTACTCATGCGGTTCCACCGAACCCATTAAGCAGACCTAGGATTCATTCACCACTAGGAGTGGGAGTAAGGACAATTGATGGATTATTAACCATGGGTAAAGGCCAGCGGATGGGGATATTTGCTGGAAGTGGTGTTGGCAAAAGTACCTTGCTTGGGATGATTTCTAGAAATACAACGGCTGATGTAAATGTCATTGCGTTAATCGGAGAGAGGGGGCGGGAGGTCCTCGATTTTATCGAGCAAAACCTTGGTGAGGAAGGGTTAAAAAAATCAGTTGTCATTGTCGCAACATCTGATCAACCAGCCCTCATTCGAATCAAGGGTGCCTTAACGGCCACGTCAATAGCGGAATATTTTCGTGATCAAGGAATGGACGTAATGCTTGTAATGGATTCTGTGACCCGATTTGCTATGGCACAAAGGGAGATTGGCTTAGCAATTGGAGAACCGCCAACAACTAAAGGGTATACCCCTTCAGTATTCGCTATGCTTCCACAGTTATTAGAACGAGCTGGTACAGGACCCAAAGGATCGATTTCAGCGATTTATACTGTTTTGGTCGATGGTGATGACATGAACGAACCGATTGCAGACGCAGTTAGAGGGATATTAGATGGACACATCGTTCTCAATCGTGCCATCGGGGCAAAGGGGATTTTTCCAGCTATCGATGTGTTGAACAGTGTAAGTCGTGTCATGACGGAAATTGCCTCGGATGAACACGTAGCTGCAGCACGAAATTTTAAAAATTTATTAGCTTCCTTTCAATCTGCAGAAGATTTAATTAATATTGGGGCATACAAAAAGGGGTCTAATCGAGATATTGATTTAGCAATGCGCCTAAAGCCACAAATGGACCTTTTTTTACGGCAAGGTATCTATGAACCTTCGAAATTAGAGGATGTGGAATCCTTTTTAACATCACAATTTGGAGCGATCGCACGATGAAATTTAACTTTTCCTTTCAAAAAGTCCTTGATTTCAAAGAAAAAGAAAAAGAGATAGCTCATCAAGAATATGGCACAGTTAAACTTCAACAAACCCAGCTTGAGGAACAATTAGAAGGTCTAGAATGGATAAAGAATGAGGTTTTTAACCAATACAACCAAGTCCATCGAAAAACAGTTTGGGAGATTCAAGAATTTCAAAAAGAAATCGACCAGGTCAACGAACAAATGAAAAAGCTGGAGAATCAATCCCAGTTAATACATCAAGAAGTAGAACAAAAACACAAATTGCTCATTGAAAAAACACAGGAAGCAAAAATGTGGAATCAATGGAAAGCAAAATCCAAGGAAGCTTTTCAAAAGCAAATGGATCGACAAGAGCAAGCCATGTTGGATGAAATGGCCATCCTTCGCTATTCCCGGAGGGTATGAGGAGAGACACAAATGGAAGAAAAGCATCGCTCAAAATTAGCAAATATCATTTACATTGTTATCATTCCGTTAGTATTTACTGTCATCTTGGTGGCGATTTTACTGAAATTTATGGGCTTTTCTGTAGGGCAGACATTTCAAGAATGGGGAAATCAAATTCCATTTATTAATCAATTAGTTGCTGACCCAGCACCGGTACAGGCAGAAAATCAGGATGATACAGATTACTGGAAGAATAAATATATAACGAGCAACTCCACTATCAAAGAGACGAATCAAAAAATATCAAACTTAAAAAAAGAACTTAGTTCTAATCAAAATAAGTTAGAGGAAACGAAGCAGAAAAATGTCGATTTAGAAACTCAATTAAAAGAAAAAGAAACCCAAAAATCTCAAGAAGATTTGAAACAGGTTGCAGGAATTTACGAAAATATGTCGCCGTCTAAAGCAGCAAAAATTTTTGAAGCCATGTCTTTGGAGGATGCATCGTTAACACTAATGATGCTGGATCCGGAGCATCAAAGCAGTATTCTTGGGGGTATGAAGGATCCAAAAAAAGCTGCTCACATAACGATGATGATGAAAGTAATACCATCACTTTATGAAACAGAACAGAAAACAATCGCTGAACAAGTAAAAGAACTTGCTTTAAAACAAGAGAATCCAGCGGATACGTTATCAGAGACGATTACAGGGATGCCGCCAGCTCAATCAGCCACCATTATCCGTTCAATGATGAAAAGCAATTCGATTGTAGCCATGGACCTTATGAAAAATATCAGTATATCTACGCGGTCTCAAATCTTAACGGAAATTACCAAAGTAGACGCTAAATTAGCTACTCAAATCACTGCCGATTTAAACAACTAGAAATAACTCCAAGGAAGGAGAAAATCATGAAACGCACGATTCTTTTTTTTGTTATGTTTTTTTATCTATTATCTTTTCAATCCACAACCCTTGCCGCAGGCTCGACATCCGGCGGCGAGCCTTCCGTATATGATTCTATCCAAAAGGGCGAAACAAAATCGTCGACAAAAGCGATAAAAGCCGAGGATAGTCAATCAACTTCATTATTCCCCTTATTCTTGAAGTTTATTTTCTCGTTTATTTTGGTAATTGTATTATTGTTTGTCTTATTACGGTACTTATCAAAAAAAGGAACTGTAATACAAACAAATGGTCCAGTCCTACCTATCGGCAGTCATATGCTCGGAAATAACCGTTCCATGCAAGTCTTACTCATTGGTCAAACCATCTATATTGTTGGTGTTGGGGACGACGTAACGTTAATTCGTACGATTACCCAAGGTGAAGAGTATCAGCATCTTCTAGAAAGTTATGAAAATCAAGCTACAGATGGACAGACACCAAAATGGTTTCCAAAGGATACGAAAAAAATCTGGGATACTGTTTTTCGAAAACATTTGCAAAAAATGCACCGAGAAAATGGGGAGGAGTAGGAATATGTTAAGAAAGGTAGCTATACTTGTTCCTATTCTTTCACTTGGTTTGATTTCAGTAGTCCATGCCGCTGGTCCAGCTGATACGATCCTGCCAGGAATCGATTTTGGATCATCCAGCGACCCTGATAAAGTTTCAAATACAATGCGCATAATTTTATTAATAACAGTATTGTCCATTGCACCAGCAATTCTCGTGATGATGACCTGTTTTACGCGAATCATCGTTGTGTTTGGATTTGTACGAAATGCTTTAGGGACACAGCAGATACCTCCAAACCAAGTATTAATCGGATTATCTTTATTCATGACATTTTTTATCATGGGCCCGACATTTTCTGAAATCAATCAAAACGCACTCCAGCCTTTTCTTGCTGGGAAAATGACTCAGCAAGATGCTTACAAATCGGCAAGTGAACCGTTGAAAGAATTTATGGCTAAACAAACACGTGAAAAAGATTTAGCCCTCTTTATGGATTATGCCAAGATGAAAAAACCGAAACAAGTGAAAGATATACCTCTCACTGCATTAGTACCTGCCTATGCGATAAGTGAATTAAAAACTGCTTTTCAAATGGGGTTTATGATATTTATTCCTTTTCTTGTCATCGATATGATTGTTTCAAGTGTCCTGATGTCAATGGGGATGATGATGCTCCCGCCGGTGATGATTTCGCTTCCGTTTAAGATTCTATTATTTATTTTAGTAGATGGCTGGCATCTAATCGTTAAATCATTGCTTGTAAGTTTCTAAGAAGGGAGTTAGACCATGTCGACGGAACTAATATTACGAATTGCCCAAGAATCTATTTACACAATACTGATTGTTACCGCTCCAATAGCTGGGATTGCCTTAATTGTCGGCTTATTGGTAAGCATTTTTCAAGCGACGACTCAAATTCAGGAACAAACACTTGCTTTCGTCCCAAAAATCGTCGCCGTTTTCCTCTCCATCTTATTTTTTGGTCCGTGGATGCTGCGGCATGTGGTAGATTTCACACAAAATCTATTGGGAAATCTTTCTCAGTTTGTGGGATAAGTGATGAATATGGATGCTGCGACTTTGTGGACCCTTTTACTTATTTTTGTGCGCATCACAACGTTCATGGTAACAGCCCCATTATTTTCAGGACGTCAAATACCAAGCCAATATAAAATTGGTTTTAGTGCTGTCCTTAGTATCCTTTGTGTGGGGTTGGTTAAAGAACCGATTCCATCATTAGACGAGTCAATCATTATTGTATTAATTCTCAAAGAGTTTTTGGTTGGTATTGTACTGGGGATGGTGGGTAATATTTTGCTTTATGCGGTCCAAATGGCAGGTTCATTAATGGATGTTTTGATCGGTTTTTCCATGGCAAGTCTGTTTGACCCTACGTTTGGTTCAAGCTCTCAACTCTCAGGACGGATGCAAAATACGCTGGCACTATTAGTTTTACTAGCAACGAATGGACATCATCTCCTCATTCAAGGGATATTGACTAGTTTTGATTGGATTCCCCTTCAAGCTGCTGTTCCGGCCTTTACCGACGGCCGACTATCATCCTTTCTGCTAGACTGTGTCCAGCAGATGTTTTTAATTGGCTTTATGATGGCAGCACCAATTATTGGAACGTTGTTTCTTGTGGATGTAGCCTTGGGAATTATTGCAAGGACTGTCCCGCAGATGAACTTGTTTGCCGTTTTCCCGCCTATGAAAATTATGATTCATTTTTTCATTTATATTTTTATATTACCTAGTTTCTTTTATCTATTAAAAATCCTTTTTGAAAACATGTTTGGTTCTATGTATTCAATTTTGAAAATAATGGGGGTGTAGAAGGATGCTTCTTCGTTTAGATTTGCAATTGTTTTCTGATGAAAAGACGGAAAAAGCCACGCCAAATAAGCGTCGGGAAGTGAGAAAAAAAGGGCAAATTGCGAAGAGTCCAGAGGTTTCTTCTGCCCTCACATTATTGTTCAGTTTCTCATTTTTTATGATCAGTGGAAAGAGTTTTATTGAAGGATGCATGAATATCTATCGGCATAGTTTTCAAGAATATTTGCTTTTGAATCTATCAATCTCCAGTACCCAGTTGTTATTCAACCAGTTATTGTGGGATGTAACGAAATTGGTCTTACCTATCTTCGGGGTAGTTCTAGTTGCGGGAGTTGCAGCAAACTATATGCAGGTTGGCTTTATGTTTAATGCGGAGTCGTTAAAAATGAACTTAGGAAAATTAAACCCGCTTCAAGGGGCAAAACAGATTTTCTCCATCAGGTCAGTGGTGGAGTTAATCAAATCCATTTTGAAAATTGTCATTACATCCGTCATCGTTTTTTTGATCATATGGAAACAGAAAAATGAATTATTTTCAATTGGTGAAAAAAACCCATATGATGCTGCTAGATTTGTAGGATCACTCACCGTAAAAATTGGGGTAACTATCGCGGTCTGCTTGGTGGCACTAGCAGCAGCCGATTACTTTTATCAATGGTTTTCTCATGAAAAGAAGATCCGAATGTCGAAACAGGATATCAAAGATGAACATAAGAAGATGGAAGGCGACCCGTTAATAAAAGGGAAGAGGAGAGCCAGACAGCAACAGTTAGCTATGAATCGAATGATGCAGGATCTTCCCAAGGCTGATGTCGTAATCACCAATCCTACGCACTTCGCTGTAGCTATTAGATATGATTTCGAAACGATGGCTGCACCTGAAGTGATTGCCAAAGGAAAAGATCACATTGCCTTAAAAATGAAAGAAATCGCAAAAGAAAATAAAATTATGACGGTTGAAAACAGACCTTTGGCTCGTGCCCTTTATGCGGCAGTTGAAATCGGACAGCCAATACCAGAAGAATTGTTCAATTCCGTGGGGGAGATTTTAGCATATGTGTACTATCAGGAAGGTCGGTATAAGGGGATGATGGCATGAAATTAAAAGAGTTTTCGGTATTTATCGTAGTCATTTTGATTGTCGCTATGATGATCATTCCGCTGCCTACATTACTATTGGATTTTCTCTTAATCTTCAATATTTGTGCGTCATTGATGATTTTGTTAGTGGCTATGAATACGAAAGAACCTTTGGATTTTTCTATTTTTCCAACAGCGTTACTAATAACCACGCTATTCCGTTTAGCCCTTAATGTGTCCACAACACGTTCTATTTTATCAAAGGCTGATGGCGGTCATGTGATCGAAACATTTGGGTCCTTTGTCATTAGCGGGAGCCCGGTCATAGGCTTTATCGTGTTCCTCATTCTTGTTGTGATTCAATTTATCGTCATTACGAAGGGTTCGGAAAGGGTTGCCGAAGTTGCAGCTCGTTTCACATTAGACGCAATGCCTGGTAAGCAAATGAGTATTGATGCCGATATGAACGCTGGCCTAATTAGTGAACAAGACGCAAGAGCCCGCCGTCGAAAAATCGAAATGGAGTCGGATTTTTACGGAGCCATGGACGGGGCAAGTAAGTTTGTTAAAGGAGATGCCATCGCTGGTATTATTATTCTTTTAATTAACGTAATTGGAGGATTTATTATTGGTATTGCCATCCACGGCATGGGCTTTGCTGAAGCTGCAAGTACCTTTACCCTTTTATCAGTGGGGGATGGATTGGTAAGCCAGGTACCAGCCTTACTTATATCGACTGCTACTGGGATAACGGTTACCCGTGCTGCAACAGACGGCAGTTTGGGAAATGATATCATGCAGCAAATTTTTAATTACCCGAAGCTGCTTTACATTGTTGCAGTAACTATTTTTATGTTTGGATTATTAACACCGATTGGTCTTTTCTTAACCTTGCCAGTTGCTGGGATATTAGCGTATGGTGCCTATATCATGCAGAAAACGGCGAAAAAGGAAGAACTTCTAAATGAACAAAATGAAAATGATGTAGTGGAAGATGACATCTCGAATCCTGAAAAGGTAATAAATCTCCTGCAACTGGACACATTGGAATTAGAAATTGGATATGGATTAATTCCATTAGCCGATCAAAAACAAGGCGGGGACATTCTCGATCGAATCGTCATGATCCGTAGGCAATTTGCGATTGAATTAGGACTTGTCATTCCTACCATTCGGATTCGCGACAATTTACAATTAACACCAAATCAGTACGTGTTAAAATTCCGCGGCAATAAGATTGCAAGCGGAGAAGTATACTTGGATCACTTTCTAGCGATGAATCAAGGAGCAGACAGAGAGGGTATAGAGGGAATTCATGTCATTGAACCTGCTTTTGGATTGCCGGCGATTTGGGTCAGCATGGAGGCAAAACAAATGGCCGAACTTATGGGATATATGATTGTTGATCCTCCATCGGTGATTGCGACTCATTTAACAGAGGTATTGAAACAGCATGCATATCAATTGCTCAGAAGAGAAGAAACGAAGGAATTAATCGAAAACTTAAAAGAAACCCATCCGAATCTGGTGGAAGAATTGGTTCCAAATTTACTTTCTACAGGAGATATTCAAAAAGTATTACAAAATTTACTTCGCGAGCAAATTTCTATCCGCGATTTAGCCGCTATTTTTGAAACATTAGCTGATTATGCGGTTTATACGAAAGAACCTAGGGTTTTAACAGAATATGTGCGCCAGTCCTTGACACGACAAATTACAGAGCAATATTCAGAAGATGGAGTTATCAATGTTTTAACTGCTGGAGCCACATTAGAAAAAGGAATTTCAGACTGCATCCAGCAAACGGAGACAGGAGGATATTACCTTTCAATGGATCCACAAACATCTAGAAGGATTACAGAAGTTTTGCAGGAACAAATTGACCGAGTGGTTAAAGCAGGAGGTCTTCCGATTTTTCTCACTTCACCCAATATTCGAATGTATTTAAAACAATTTGTTGATAAAATCATGCCGACCGTACCTGTTCTAGCATATACAGAGTTGGAACCTACTATTGAGATCCAAAGTATAGGAGTGGTGAATATATGAAAACAAAGAAAATTGTTGCAGATTCTATGCCCCTAGCTTTAAAAATGGTCAGGCAGCAATTAGGTGAAAATGCCATTATTGTAAATACCAGGACGATAAACAAGGGCGGAATATTAGGGTTTTTTTCAAAACAAAAATTTGAGGTTACAGCCTATTCCATTGAAAAGGATACGTCAATGGTAGAACCGAAATTTTCATTAGAATTGAAAAATAAGCCCAGTAAACCCGTCATGAAAAAATACGAACCTAAAATCACTACCGAGGATAAAGAAGACGATAAATCGGGGTTCCATAAGAAACCCCAAGATTTATATAATTTTTACTCAAAAACGCCAGTTAACAATGAAAAATCTGTTTCCGCATCAGCCTCAAAACCTATTAAAAATGAGAGTAGAGATTCGTCAGAAACAAAGCCAAAGGAAAATGAAAATCCTTTGCTAGAGGAAATGCAGCAGATGAAAAAAATGATGATCAAGTTCATGATGAACGATCGACAGGGAGATGTTATGCCCCCAGGGATGACAAAGTGGGTCAATCAGTTAAAAAAGCAGGGTGTGGATGAGGAAATCCTCGGAGAAATAGTTAACCGTATTTTAAAGAAGTATGATTCTCCGTTCATATTGGGTGAAGAGGTGTTTGAAACGGAGTTTTTAAACATTATTGCTGGTATTATTGAGCTTAAAGTTCCTCGTACTAACTTGGTTCACGAACGCACACGCATGATTAATATAATTGGACCTACAGGTGTTGGAAAAACAACATCCATTGCCAAATTAGCTACCGAACAAGTTTTAAAACAAAAACGAAGAGTGGCGATGATAACGACGGATGTATATCGAATTGCAGCAGTAGAACAGTTAAAAACCTATGCAGCCATTCTTAATGTTCCAGTTGAAGTGGTCCGTTCCGCAAATGAACTAGAAACAGCACTTAAAAACCTTGAACACTACGATTTGATCTATATGGATACAACAGGACGCAATTATAAAGAAGTACAAAACCGTGAATCTATTAACCAATTCTTCCATCATCCTCTAGAGAGTGATAATTATTTGCTGTTAAGTATGACCACAAAATATGAGGATATGGAAGGATTGTTGGATGAGTTTTTGGAGAGCCCTATTAAAAAACTGATTCTAACAAAATATGATGAAACGTCAAGTTATGGTTCAATTTTAAATATTGCCTATAAATATCCATATCAATTATCGTATATCACCAACGGACAAAGTGTTCCTGAAGATATTACCACAATCGATGCGAAGCGGCTTGCGAGATGTCTATTAGGAAAGGATAGTTAAAATGGACCAAGCACAAAGTCTTAGAGAATATATGCATCGGTTTAATGTCCAGCAGGAACAAAAGGTTGAACTACCTGAAAAACATGCTAAACACTCTGCCCAGGTAATTACGATTACGAGTGGAAAAGGCGGAGTTGGCAAATCGAATTTCACCCTTAACTTTGCCTTAGGCTTAAATGCGGCCGGTAAAAAAATTATCGTCTTAGATTTAGATTTATCAACGGCAAATATTAATATCCTTATGGGGATAACGGCTCGTAATAGTCTTGCAGATGTCCTGCTTCGGCAAAAATCGATATGGGATGTTTTAGAAAAAGGGACGGCAGGTATCGATTATATATCGGGCGGACTTGACATTCAGGACCTAATGGAATTAGATCCAAACACATTGTCATTTTTTTGGAGTCAGATACAAGAACTGCAAACCTATGCAGATTTTATTTTACTAGACACCGGGGCGGGTATATCAAAAGAAATAATAGATTTTATTTTAGCATCGGATGAAACCATTTTGGTCACCACACCGGAACCAACTGCGATTGCTGATTCTTATGCTGTTCTGAAAACTGTTCTTCAGTTTTCAAAACAAATTCCCAAAGTTCGTTTGGTAGTAAATCGTGCTCAATCCTATAGAGAAGCCGTGGATACATCTAGAGCGATCAAAAATGCATCTAATAGTTTCTTAAAATTTAAATTGGTTACTTTGGGGTTTTTGATGGAAGACGTACATGTTCGGCAGTCAGTTCGCTCACAAATGCCATTTTTTATATCGTATCCTAATTGTGAAGCAACAAAGAACATTAGACAAATTGTTTATTCCTTTCTGCCGGATTCGAATGAATTGCCGACCAATGAAACCAAGGGGGTCCGTAGTTTTTTCGAAAAAATATTCTCATTCCGTAAGTAAAAAGAGGAGTAGAACAGATGGCTGCAAATTGGAGGCTAAACACAATCTTGGGCTTAACAGCGTTCCTTCTTACCTACATATTTTCCTATTCGAATAATATGTGGCAAACGTCATTATTTAGAGCATGTATTGGTTTTCTAGTATTCTTTCTATTAGGCTTTGTGGTCCGAATTGTTTTGAATGAAGTGAAAATAAAGAAAACCTCCAGCACGGTCGATGATCATCATACGGTTGAGGGAAGTAACATAGAACAAGAAACAAATAAGCACATAGAAGAAGTAATGGAAGAATCATTTCAACAGATTCCCCTGCACGGCTTACACAAAGGGGATAGGACATAGGTCCTGCACAATTTACACATACCATCCGTACATGGAAAGCCCAAGACCAGGAGGGGATAAACGTTGAAAGCAGGTTTAAAGGAAACTTTACCACATGATTTATTGTGGAGAACTTATCGTGAAAATCATGACTTAAGGTCACAGGAAAGCCTCGTTAGACAATATATGTATCTAGTTGAACAAATGGCTAATCGAATGAGTCAAAGCATCCCTCAGCGTATTATTCCAAAAGAGGACTTAATGGGGTTAGGGTATATTGGTTTACTTGAAGCAATTAAAAAATTTGATTATAAAAAGGGCTTTCAATTCGAAACATTTGGATTATGGAGAATAAAAGGAGCGATGCTTGATGGAATTCGTCAAATGGACTGGGTGCCGCGCGGATTAAGAGATAAAGCAAAAAAATTGAACAGTGCCTTCCGTGAAATGGAACAAAATTTGATGAGATCTCCAACCGAAGAAGAACTTAGCCAATATTTGAACATGCCGGTGGATGAAGTGGATAAAGCAATGGCAGCCATGTCCGTGTCTACTTTGCTCTCTCTTAATGAACCGATGAATTCAAATGAAGACGACGGTAAACAGCAGAGCCGTTTGGATCAGATTAGGGATGAAAATTTTGTTAACCATGATCGGCAGATGCAAATGGCGGATTTCAGGCAAATGATTGCTGCCTGCATTGATAAAATGCCTGATAATGAGAGATTAGTAATATCCTTATTGTATTACGAAGGGCTGTCTCAAGTAGAAATTGCTGAAGTATTAAATCTTACTAAGGGACGAATCTCTCAAATCCATTCCCGTGCTATCCTCCGTATAAGACATAGTTTCGAAGCCAAAGGGTATTCATTAGATTCATTCATGTAATGTTAAGTTGATAACGATGTTTTCACACACTCTTCAAAAGGGTGTTTTTTTTATTTAAAAATGCTGAAATGGTTAAACAATTACACTGTTTTTCCGAGATGATCGTTTGGAAAAGAACTTACGCTATTTAGATCGGGTTTTAAAATTTACCTATAAGTTTTTTTAATCATCGAATTTAGTTTAGCAGAATGATTATAGACTTTAATTGAATCAAATAAACTATTTTTTTTTGAATCCTGAAACAAATTATTATATAATTTTCGTTAGGGCCATTCTCAGGTCGATTGGGCTTGACCTACATAAAATAATAGGATTAGGAGAAGTAAAATGGAAAAAGTACTTATTTTCGGTCATAAAAATCCTGACACCGATACCATTTGTTCTGCGATTGCGTATGCAGACTTAAAAAAACAATTAGGACTGGATGTTGAACCTGTTCGTTTAGGACAAATCAATGGTGAAACAGAATATGCGCTTAACTATTTCAACGCTGAAGTTCCTCGTTTGGTTGAGGCCGTTGCTAGTGAAGTGAACTCCGTAATTTTAGTGGATCACAACGAGCGCCAGCAAAGTGCCAATGATATCACTGATGTTCGTGTCCTAGAAGTTATTGACCACCACCGGATTGCGAATTTTGAAACGAGCGATCCATTGTATTACCGTTGCGAGCCTGTGGGCTGTACAGCAACCATCTTAAATAAAATGTATAAAGAAAACAATAAAGAAATTAGCAAACAAATTGCAGGTTTAATGCTTTCTGCGATTATTTCTGACTCTTTATTATTTAAATCCCCAACTTGTACGCCAGAAGATGTGGCTGCAGCACGTGAGTTAGCAGAAATTGCTGGAGTGGACGCAGATGTTTATGGACTTGATATGCTTAAAGCTGGGGCAGACGTTCGCGATAAATCTATTTCTGAACTCCTAAGCCTTGATGCAAAAGGATTTGAAATGGGTTCAAGTAAAGTAGAAATCGCTCAAGTGAATGTTGTTGACACAGCAGATGTTCTTGCGCGTCAAGAAGAATTAGAAGCAGCCATCACTCAGATGATCGAAGAAAAAAACCTAGATTTATTCTTGTTTGTGGTCACAGATATTTTAACTAACGATTCAGTTGGTCTAGCTTTAGGAAGCAAAACAGCTGCTGTTGAGCAAGCATATAATGTAACACTTTCGAATAACACAGCGACATTAAAAGGTGTTGTTTCTCGTAAGAAGCAAATTGTACCTGTATTGACAGATATTTTTAATAAAGGTGTCTAATAAGTTCGGCCGTCCATGACTAGATCATGGACGGTTTTTTGTATTAATCCAAAATTCCTTCTTCCCATCGAAAAAAATTTGTTGTAATCTATTAAATATTTAGAAAATCGAAATTATTTTAAAATTTAGCGGGAGGAGGGAAATGTCGCATGCTGTTTTTGTCACTGATTAGTTCTTTTTTTAATGCACTGAATGCGCTTTATGCGAAGAGAATTGTAGGTGAAATGAAGGATAATAATAGTTTCATTGTTACATCCTTTGCATACGTAGGGTTGTTTCTAGGCTTAACATTGCCCTGGCTTTATTTATTTAAAGCTAACGTGATTTCAATTTCATTGTTGGTTTTGGTTGTCCTGTTAGATATGTTAGGAAATTTGCTTTTCTTTAAAGCGATGCAGAAAATCGAGGTATCCGTCCTTTCTGTTTACATGGCTTTAACGCCATTGTTTACGTTTATTCCAAATACCTTCTTGTATGGTTTTCATCCATTTGTACTTGTATCTGTTTTGTTTATCATGGTGGGTGTCTATTTATTGAATCTGAAAGGACGGAACCCGCTAACTCCCTTTTTTGAGTTAAAAAAAGCAGGGAATTTATTGGGGATTGCTTCAGCGGTTGTTTTCGGTGTTAGTATGGTGCCTTCGCAGCAATTACTTGTTCATGGATGGATAAATCCTGTGACACTTTACTTTTATCGTGCCTGCGGTATTGCGTTGATAACCTATCTAATTTACCGTCCAAAGGTATGGTTTCCGAGCCTACATAAACATCTTAGTTTACGTGGAATTACCGTCATCATCCAATGGGTCTGTCTGTTCACGGCATTAAAGTTTGCAGATGGGACACTAGTTGTTTCACTAGCATTCACCTCACCATTATTTGCTGTTTTCTTGGCATGGTACTATTTTAAAGAACGCATTACACCAGCTAAACTAACTGCCTGTGTGATTACTATTTTAGGAATTATTATTACAGTTGTTTAAATGGAAAACTAAAGTAAGGAGGGATGACAGTTGAACCGAAGATACACGACCACCATGTTCTTGGCTGGTCTGCAATGGTTATTTTTCATGTTTGCGAATACTGTAGTCATCCCGTTAACGATAGGGGTTGCCTTTGACTTATCAGCTGGAGAGGTTGCAAGTGCACTCCAACGATCTTTTGTCTTTACAGGTGCGTCTTGTATCCTACAAGCTGTTTTCGGTCATAAGTATCCACTAATGGAAGGGCAATCTGGCCTGTGGTGGGGAGCCATATTAAGTATTTGCGCTTCGGCCTCTTCTGCCGGTCTTAGTTTGGCAGAAGTGGGTGGTGGTCTTTCGCTTGGGATTATTTTTTCAGGCGCTTTAGTAATGATACTCGGATTTTTAGGGATGGGAAGGGTATTAAAGCGCTTGTTCACGCCAGTGGTTATGAGTACGGTGCTCTTTTTACTAGCGAGCCAATTGATTGTTATTTTTACAAAAGGAATGCTTGGATTGGGAACATCCGATCAGATTGATCTACCAACTGCAGGGCTATCTATCCTGTTAATCATTCTCGTTGTCTGGATCAATTTGAAGGGGCCTGGAGTTATTCGGAACTTTTCCATCCTAATTGGTATTGTTGCAGGATGGGGGATTCACGCCGTATTTATCCCGGCGCCTGCCGCTCATGTGAGTACATCAACGGAGTTTTTTCAGATCTTTCCCTGGGGGAAACCTAGTTTTAGCTTGGGTCTTATTCTTATGGCAGTGATCACTGGATTAGTTAATACAACCAATACTATGGCTTCGATAAAAGGGATCGAGCCCATCTTAAAGACCTCAACTACAAATGATCAGTACCGCCGCTCATTTGTGTTAACGGGGATAAATTCGATCGTTTCAGGTCTATTTGGTCTGGTCCCGTATGCTCCCTATATTTCTTCACTTGGATTTTTACAGTCTACGCTCATATTTGAGCGGGCACCCATCATTATTGGGGGAGCGATGTTTATTGTCCTTGGCTTGGTGCCTTCACTAAGCAACCTGTTTTCTACTCTGCCAATCAGTGTCGGTGATGCTGTTTTATTTGTCGCCTATTTGCAACTTTTCAGCGGTGCACTCACCAATCTGAATGGAATTCGTTTTAACCAGAGAACGATCTATCGTATCGCTGCACCGGTGTTACTGGGTATTGCAATTATGAATATTCCTTCTGAAATGTTTTCTTCACTGCCGATGCTAGTTCGTCCTCTTGTAGGGAGCGGCTTACTTGTAGGAATTTTGCTAGCGATTGTGCTAGAAAATACAATTGATTGGTCCAAACTTGAAAAAACAGTGCAAAATTCCGATAGAAAAATTAGTTAGAGAATGATAAAGGCGCCCCTTAAAACTTAGGGGCGCCGTAATATATAATATTTGTTTACACCTTTTGAGTCAGCTTTTCTTTTAAAAATGGATATAGGCTTACCGCAAGGTGAATATTCAAAAATTGTTGGCTGTCTGATAAACTTGTGGACAGAATTTCTTCAATTCGCTTTAACCGATACATCAGCGTGTTCGTATGAACATGGATGGATTCTGCTGCTTCTTTCGCATTTTGATTGTGGTCGAGATAAGCGAAAAGCGAAGGAAGGAGCTCTCCTTTTCGAGATTGATCGTATTCAAAAAGGGGTCCAAGAACTTCCGATATAAAATCGATGAGTTCCTCCTCGGTATTTTGAAGCAGCAGTCGTTGAACACCAAGTTCTTTATAACTGATTACCTGGTTTTTCCCTCCAAAGCTTTGAAGGAATTGTAAGCATTTACCTGCTTCCTGCATCGATTTCGTCACCTTTAATAAACTGGAATGGATTCTTCCGATGCCAATTGAAACAGTGGTTCCCCAATTTTTTATTTGAATTTCCTGTTGAAATTTTGATACAAGCTCCTTCACCCGCTGATGTGTGTAAGTGGTGGAAGCTTTCTGTTGAAAAGTAAGCAATACCACGATTTGATCGTGATTTCGTACCGCCATCCCCTTTAACGGATGTTTTAGAAATACGCGGTTAGCCATTTGGACAAGATGGCGGATGATACTGTTCTTTTTATGAGTGTTTTCCATTTCATCAAGCCGGATCATCAAAGCCATATAATCCCCTAAGGGATCAAAGTCCATCTGTTTTAATTTTTGAAGAATGGTGCCATCCATTTTTCCGGAAAAAAGAACATCAATTAATTCCCCGTTAATGGTTTCCTGTGCCTCAAAAATGGCTTGATCTTTTACCAATTCGAGAGAGATGACCGTACAAGCATGCTCTAATGCTGCAATCTCAACTTCACGCATTTTGTCAGGGGAAACAATAATAAGTGATCCGTAAAGTGTCGGCTTAGCCCCAATTGGAAGGATCGTAATACATTGATTTTCCTCATGCATGTTTTTTTCAAGTAATGAACGGACTTTTCCAGGTGTTTTGATCGACTCCTGGGCCAATTCCCGAATGGTAACTAATTCATCTTCGGAGAGTTGGATTTTATTAGCAGAGGAAATCATTTCGCCTAGATCATCAAATAACAAAATTGTCTGGCCGGTTGTATCGTGCAAATAGGTTATGATGGAATCCAGCCCTTCTCCATGTAATACAAGTGCAGCTAATCGATTATGGATATCAACGGAACGGGATAACATCTCATTTTGTTTGGAAATCGTATTATTTAAATCTTCCAGCTGTCTCACCGTCTCTTCCTGCTTACGGTAAAGGTTTGCTTTCTCCAGTGCAACCGCAGCCTGATGGGCAATCGCAGTTAGAAGATTAATATCCTCAGGGATAAAGTGAAGTGACGGATCAAATGAGTCCAGCGTTATTACTCCCATACATTCTCCTTTTGACAAAATTGGAGCACAAATGGATGAATAAGGGAGCGTGGGAATCGATAGATTCATAAGCTCATGATTCGTCTCCGAAAGTGTTGCTGTTGCTTTCTCCACTTCTGTTCGGTTGTGGAAAATCAAGCATTGTTGAGCAGAAAAAGCTAAGCCGGTCATGGATTCACCTGGTTTTAACCTTACCCGGGTAATTTCAGATGTAAAGTTGCTGTCAGATTTTGGAATGAGCAGATCTTGGCTAGGGTCATAAATGAATAAAACACCCCCGTGGGCCGCTTCAATGACCGAGACCGTTTGGACCATGATGGAATCAATAATTGTATCTATATCAAGAGAAGAGTTTAAAACATTGGAAACGTGAATTAATGACTGCAATTGACGATGACTAAGCGTCTCTTTCATACTGCACCTCGCATTCTAATATCTTGGAATAATGTAAAAATTACAATTTCTTTTGTTAATTGTAACAAACTATTCAACCATTTGTGTGTTTTTTATCAGGAATTATTAGTTGATAATACAATTTTTGTTCTTTTTTTGTGAGTTTACAC
>NZ_JBALOS010000199.1:7341-13610 GCF_036962765.1 Neobacillus drentensis | reverse complement strand
CCTTATCTCTTATTTTATACGATCCTTGTCCAATGTAAAGTAAGCGATGGCAGATTATTGAAGTTTTTTTAAAATAAGAGTATTTTTACTTTATTATATGATATATATGCTGATTCAATCATGGTTAAACATGGAATTACTTATACAATTTAAAAATTGACAATTATTAATATAGAGTTTAGTGTGTTAAACAATAAATATCACATGGACCAGTTCTATTGCCGGCTAGTGGATACTATAAAAAGGAGTTCATATTAAAATGAAGAAAATCGTATTTTTTGATATAGATGGCACATTGCTTGATCATGAAAAAAACCTTCCGGAAAGCACAAAAAAAGCCATCGATTTATTAAAGAAAAATGATGTATTTGTTGCTATTGCCACTGGAAGGGCACCGTTTATGTTTGAGGGCCTGCGTGAAGCACTTGAAATTGATTCCTATGTAAGTTTTAACGGTCAATTTGTTGTCTTCGAAAATGAAGTAATCTATGAGAATCCTTTGAATGAAAAAGAGTTAAAGAAGTTATTTGAACATGCAAAAACAAACGATCATCCGTTGGTTTTTATGAATGAGAAAACCATGAAGGCAAGTGTGAAACATCATCCTTATATTGAAAAAAGTTTGGGAAGCTTAAATTTCCCTCATCCAGATGACGATGACACCTTTTATGTAAATCGAATGATGTACCAAAGTCTGCTTTTTTGTGAAGATCAGCATGAAAAATTATATTTTTCTAACTATCCACACTTTGACTTTATTAGATGGCATCCATATTCTGTCGATGTGTTGCCAAAGGGTGGTTCTAAAGCAGAAGGCATCAAAAAAATGATCGAACGATTAGGATTTGAGTTAAAGGATGTCTACGCATTCGGGGATGGATTAAATGACTTAGATATGTTAAAGGCAGTTGGTACAGGCGTTGCTATGGGGAATGGTGTTCCAGAGGCGAAGGAACTCGCTGATCTTATAACAAGTGATGTTTCTAATGATGGTATTTGGAATGGACTAAAAGAATTACAGTTAATATAGGTAAAGAACCGACCTAAGGTCAGGTTCTTTACCTTTTTTTGGAACTTCAAGTTGTTAACGTTCAATTGCAATGGCGCTTTCGATCGGTCTTAACGGATCTTCATGATTGATGTAATCATAAAACATAACACCATTTAAATGATCAATTTCATGTTGAAAACAAATAGCAGGAAGTCCTTTTAAACGAAGTTTCACTTCTTCACCGTCTACTGAAGTACCCTTTACCGTGATTCTTGCGTATCTCGGGACATTGCCTGGGATGGGTCTATCAACTGAAAGACAGCCTTCACCTGCTTGTAAATAGGCTTTTTCAACAGAGTGGCTGATAATTTTGGGGTTAAATAACGCATAACTATAAAGAGTTCCAGTTTCATCAGTAAGATGCACCGCAATCATCCGTTTCAACACATTGATTTGTGGGGCAGCTAAGCCGATGCCTGGGCGCAGCCCGAATTGTGCAGATATTTCAGGGTTTTGGCTATTAATGACATATTCTAATAAACTGTTCAGTATTTGTTTATCCTCTTCTGAGGGCGGCATGGAGACTTCTGCAGCCACTTTTCTAAGGGAAGGATGGCCATCTCGAATGATATCTTCCATCGTTAACATGATTCCACTCACTCCTGTACTTAACTAAATTATTAATATTCATTAGTCTATCAGACAATTAATAAAAAGTTAACATTTTAAAGTTCTTCCCATTTAGTTCGGTTATAATCTGGATATTGTCAAATAATCCAAGTGTCGATATAGTAGAATATGGAATAGGCAGGAGGTTTAAAACATGTCGCAAAGAAAAAAGATTAATTTTATTTTTTTTATATTGGTATCAGTTGTTATTTTTACAGGATGTACGAAAGAAAAGAAACCTGAAGAAAAAATGTATACCGTGTTAGAAAAAGTTGTATCGGCGGAAAAGGGATTTGAGGAACAACAGAACCCGCTTGTGACCCTTGAAAAGAAGGAAAAAGTGATTTATGACCAAATTATTGAACTGGGTATGAAAGAATATGATCAAATCGTTAAGCTGTCGAATGAAGCAATTTTATTAGCGGATCAAAGAAAAGAGCTTATGGAAAAAGAAACAAACAGTATAAAGGAATCGGAGAAAGAATTTAAAAAGGCCGCAAAGATAAAGGATAAATTTGAAGATCAAAGCTTAAGGAAATCAGCTAATGAACTATATGAGATTATGATGGAAAGATATAAAGCGCATGATGCGTTATACCTTGAATATAATGAGTCGCTTAAAAATGATAAAACTTTGTATGAAATGTTCAAAAATAAAAATCTTCCATTAGATGATCTTGAAGCCCAAGTTAATAAGCTCAATGAAACGTATAAAAAGGTTTATGATGCCAATAAAAAATTTAATATGTTAACAGAACAATACAATGATAAAAAGATGACATTTTATAAGCAGGCAGGGCTAGACACAAGTAAATAAACGCTATTTCATAAAAATAATCGGCAGATCATGCCGATTTTTTTATATTATAACAACTTCAATAAATGAAAATAAATATATAACAGATATTAAAAATTCGGTAATACAGAAAAAATAATATACATTTCTTTAGCAACATGTCTGTGTTGAAAAATATTAATACATAGTATTTGACGTAAAAAAACTAATGATGTAAACTTGTAAAAGAATTCATTAATTGTATCAATGATGTTACATAAAATAATGGTACAGAATAAAATATAAGTAAGATAAAAGATAATTCGTTTTAACTTATCTTTTCTGTGAAAAACTATTTAGTAGTATGTTTTAAGAACTAAAGCTAGCCAAAATTCTATGTAATATCACGAGTTTATCCATTGCAAAGTAAAAAACCGATGGACCAAACCATCTGGCTTTGAATCTTTAGTTTTTGGGTATTCTAACTTAGTGGATTATATTTTAAAAATTTTATCTCCCGAATCGAAAGGAAGAGGTGACCCAAATGGTTTCTAAAACTCAAAACGCCAAGTTTGATGCGAAGAAAACACTAGAAGTTGTTGAAGAACAATTTCAAACACTTCAAATTCTAAATGAAGCTGGTGAAGTGGTAAACGAGGCGGCAATGCCAGACATTACTGATGAACAACTTCAGGAATTAATGCGTCGCATGGTTTATACACGTATTCTTGACCAGCGCTCTATTTCTTTAAACCGTCAAGGAAGATTAGGTTTCTATGCACCAACGGCAGGACAAGAAGCATCTCAATTAGCTTCCCAGTTCGCACTAGAAAAAGAAGATTTTATCTTACCAGGATATCGTGATGTACCACAAATTATTTGGCATGGTTTACCTTTATACCAAGCTTTTTTATGGTCAAGAGGTCACTTTGAAGGCGGACAAATTCCTGAAGGAGTTAATATCGCAATTCCACAGATTATTATCGGTGCACAGTATGTTCAGACTGCTGGTGTAGCGCTTGGATTTAAAAAACGTGGAGTTAAAGCCGTTGCAATTACCTATACAGGTGACGGTGGTACTTCTCAAGGGGATTTCTATGAAGGAATGAATTTTGCGGGCGCCTATAAAGCACCAGCCATCTTTATTGCTCAAAATAACCGTTTCGCCATCTCAACTCCTGTTGAAAAGCAATCAGCTGCAAAAACTCTTGCTCAAAAAGCAGTTGCTGCGGGTATCCCTGGTATTCAAGTTGATGGTATGGATCCTTTAGCTGTATATGCTGCAACTCGTGAGGCACGTGAACGTGCAATTAATGGCGAAGGCCCAACATTCATTGAAACATTAACATACAGATATGGTCCTCATACCATGGCTGGTGATGATCCAACTCGCTATCGTACGGCTGACCTTGACAATGAATGGGAAAAGAAAGATCCATTAGTTCGTTTCCGTAAATTCCTTGAAAAGAAAGGTCTTTGGACAGAAGAGAAAGAAAATGAAGTCATCGAACAAGCCAAAGAAGACATTAAAGAAGCGATTAAAAAAGCTGACGGAGCACCTAAACAAAAGGTTACTGATTTAATGTCCATTATGTATGAAGAAATGCCTCAAAACTTAAAAGAGCAATATGAACTATATAAAGAAAAGGAGTCGAAGTAAGCCATGGCTCAAATGACAATGATTCAAGCAATTACAGATGCATTGCGTGTGGAATTACGTAATGATCCGAATGTATTAGTTTTCGGAGAAGACGTTGGTGTAAACGGTGGTGTTTTCCGTGCAACAGAAGGGCTGCAAAATGAATTTGGTGAAGATCGTGTATTTGACACGCCGCTAGCTGAATCAGGAATCGGCGGATTAGCAGTCGGCCTAAGTTTACAAGGCTTCCGTCCAGTTCCAGAAATCCAATTCTTTGGTTTCGTTTATGAAGTAATGGATTCAATTTCTGGTCAGGCAGCTCGTCTTCGTTATCGTACTGGCGGCAAATTTAATGCTCCAATTACATTTCGCTCGCCATTTGGAGGCGGCGTACATACACCAGATATGCACGCTGACAGCTTAGAAGGCCTAATGGCTCAACAGCCTGGGGTAAAGGTTGTTATTCCATCAACTCCATATGATGCAAAAGGGCTTCTTATTTCATCAATCCGTGATAATGACCCAGTAATTTTCCTTGAACATATGAAGCTTTACCGTTCTTTCCGCCAAGAAGTGCCTGAAGAAGCATATACCATTCCACTAGGGAAAGCGGAAGTAAAACGTGAAGGTACAGATGTATCAATTATTACGTATGGCGCAATGGTTCATGAGTCAATAAAAGCTGCAGAAGAATTAGAAAAAGAAGGTTTTTCTGCTGAAGTAATTGATTTAAGAACTGTAAGCCCGATTGACCTTGAGACCATTATTGCATCTGTTGAAAAAACAGGTCGTGCGATTGTTGTTCAAGAAGCACAAAAACAAGCGGGTATTGCAGCTAATGTTGTTGCTGAAATAAATGATCGTGCAATTTTAAGCCTAGAAGCACCAGTATTACGTGTGGCTGCTCCAGATACCGTATTTGCATTCCCGCAAGCGGAAGCTGCATGGCTGCCGAATTATAAAGATGTAATTGAAACAGCTAAAAAAGTTTTAACCTTTTAATTCTTAATTTGACGCTCTAATTACTATAGATAAGATACCCAAAAATACATGGAATTTAGGAGGATGAATCCTAGTGTCATTTCAATTTAAAATGCCTGACATCGGTGAAGGTATTCATGAAGGCGAAATTGTTAAATGGTTCGTAAAACCAGGTGACAAAGTTCAAGAAGATGATGTTCTTTGTGAAATTCAAAATGATAAAGCTGTAGTTGAAATCCCATCCCCAGTTGAAGGGACAGTTCAAGAAGTATTAGTAGGTGAAGGAACTGTCGCAACTGTAGGACAGGTTTTGGTAACTTTTGATGCCCCAGGATACGAAAACCTTCAATTTAAAGGCGATGAACATGCAGAAGCACCAAAGGCAGAAGAAAAACCAGCAGCACCTGCACCTGCACCTGAAGTGAAGCAAGATGCAGCACCTCAACCAGCAGCTGTAGCAACTGCACCACAAGCTGAAGTAGATCCAAATCGTCGAATTGTTGCCATGCCGTCTGTTCGGAAATATGCTCGTGAAAAGGGCATTAATATCCAGTTGGTTCCTGGTACAGGAAATCTTGGACGCATTCTAAAGAGTGATATTGATACCTTTGTAAGCGGAGGAGCAGTAACTGCACCACAAGCTGCTACTAATGCAGCCGTAGCAACTGAAACAGCTGAAGTAGAGGCTCCAAAAGCAGCGATAGCTATTCCGCAGGGTGAATACCCAGAAACACGCGAGAAAATGAGCGGTATTCGGAAGGCAATTGCTAAAGCAATGGTTAACTCCAAGCACACTGCTCCACACGTAACACTTATGGATGAAATCGATGTAACTAAACTTGTTACACACCGTAAGAAATTTAAAGAAGTGGCTGCTGCAAAAGGCATTAAGCTGACATTCTTACCATACATCGTAAAAGCATTAACAAGCGCATTACGTGAGTTCCCTGCACTAAACACATCATTAGATGATGCAACAAGTGAAATTATTCATAAACATTATTATAATATTGGAATTGCAGCTGACACGGAAAAAGGTTTGTTAGTTCCAGTTGTAAAAGATGCAGACCGTAAGTCAGTTTTCTCAATTTCTAATGAAATCAATGAATTAGCTGGAAAAGCTCGTGATGGCAAGCTTGCTCCTAATGAAATGAAGGGCGCTTCATGTACGATTTCCAACATTGGTTCAGCTGGCGGTCAGTGGTTCACTCCAG
>NZ_JBALOS010000199.1:0-7299 GCF_036962765.1 Neobacillus drentensis | reverse complement strand
GAAACGGTGAAATTGTTGCGGCACCAGTTTTAGCTTTATCCTTAAGTTTTGACCACCGCATGATTGACGGTGCAACCGCTCAAAATGCATTAAATCATATTAAACGTTTATTGAACGATCCAGAACTATTGTTAATGGAGGCGTAAATCAAATGGTCGTTGGAGATTTCCCAATTGAAACAGATACTATAGTCATCGGAGCAGGCCCAGGGGGATATGTTGCAGCTATTCGTGCAGCACAGTTGGGACAAAAAGTGACAATTATTGAAAAAGAATATATTGGCGGCGTTTGTTTAAATGTCGGTTGTATTCCATCGAAAGCTTTGATTTCAGCAGGACACCGTTATGAAACAGCCATGCATTCTGAATCATTTGGAATTACCGCAGAAAATGTAAAAGTAGATTTTTCAAAAGTTCAGGAATTCAAAGCAGGCATTGTTAACAAGTTAACCGGTGGTGTCGAAGGGTTATTAAAAGGCAATAAGGTAAACATTGCACGTGGAGAGGCCTACTTTGTTGATGCTAATACATTACGTGTAATGGACGAAAATTCAGCTCAAACATATACCTTTAAAAATGCGATTATCGCGACAGGATCCCGTCCTATTGAACTTCCTACCTTTAAATATTCAAAACGGGTTCTTAATTCAACTGGTGCACTTAACTTAAATGAAATCCCTGAAAAAATCGTTGTTATCGGCGGCGGTGTAATCGGGATTGAATTAGGTGGAGCTTACGCGAACTTTGGCACACAGGTTACGATCTTAGAAGGCGCGGAAGAGATTTTAGGTCTTGGTGTTTTTGACAAACAAATGGCTGCACTTGTAAAACGTACCATGAAGAAAAAAGGTGCAGAATTTTATACAAAGGCGTTAGCTAAGGGTGTTGAAGAAACCGAAAATGGTGTTGTAGTAACATTCGAAACAAAAGGCGAAGAAAAGAAAATCGAAGCAGATTATGTTTTTGTTATGGTCGGACGACGTCCAAACACCGATGAAATGGGCTTAGAACAAGTAGGTGTAAAATTAACTGATCGCGGACTAATTGAAATCGACAAACAATGCCGTACCAATCTTAGCAATATCTATGCTATTGGTGATGTTGTTGCGGGTCCTCAATTGGCGCACAAAGCTTCATATGAAGCGAAAATTGCTGCTGAGGCAATTGCTGGTCACACCTCTGAAATTGATTATTTAGGTATTCCTGCTGTAGTCTTCTCAGATCCTGAATTAGCTTCAGTTGGGTATACAGAAGCACAGGCAAAAGAAGAAGGAATCAATGTTAATGCTGCTAAATTCCCATTTGCTGCTAATGGTCGTGCATTATCATTAGACAGCGGTGATGGTTTCTTGAAACTCATTACTCGGAAAGAGGATGGACTTGTCATTGGAGCACAAATTGCTGGCACAAGTGCATCAGATATGATTGCTGAATTAGGGCTTGCGATCGAAGCAGGAATGACTGCAGAAGATCTTGCTATGACAATTCATGCACATCCAACACTTGGAGAAATCACAATGGAAGCGGCAGAGGTTGCTTTAGGAAGCCCAATCCACATTATGAAATAAAGTAGTAAGAATAAAGTCCTTTTCGTTCAATAGCGAAAAGGACTTTTTCTATTTTTGCCGAATTCTCATGTAAAAAGCAAAAAAATTCCTGCCTTTATAAAAACAAAATATATCTCTCGTTTTTAGAACATATACTTAAAGAACTAGCATTCTGATATGAATTTGAATGTATTAAGAGTGGTGATAAATATGAGGGTCTATATTGTTGTGATACTACAATTTATCATTTGGAGCGGATATACATTTATTGAGTGGTTGTCAAAGCACGACCAGCTAATTTATAAAGTCATCATGTTTTTCGTGTTCTTTTATTTAGCATTTTTAATTGGAAACCAGGTAACAAAATCAGCACGTAAAACGCTATTTATCACTACTTTAAGCCTTGTAATTTACACTTCGATTCATTATACAATGGAAATGTTTATCCATTAGGCTCTGTTATGCTTGCTTGTTGATTGGAGCGAAAGAAGCTCAGCGCCGCGCGGGCGGTTCGTGAGAGCCTCCACGGCGCTTGAGAGATGAGCGGGGTCACCCTTGACCCGTTTTTCCCGCAGGAGTTTCGCGGCTTCCGCTCCAAGCTCTAACATAGCCATTCATAAAAAAAAGCCCCTCAAGGAGCTTTTTTATTTTCGTGGATAGTAATACATGATGCGTTCATTAAAAAGGTGGAGTTCCCCTTGCAGTTTTTTCGCAAGGTATTTGCAAAACTCATTCGCTTTTCCTTTATCACCATAAGTAGATTGTCCTGGTAAAGTGACTTGTATGTACGTTTGTTCCAGTTCTTGACCTTCTTCCTTTCGAATCGTTTCCTGGTCAACTCCAATTAAAATGGCAAAATAGCGATCATCATTTGAGTGTAGATAAAACCATTTTCCTTGAGCTTCTACTGTTTCCTTAATTTCATATGGGAAGGCTGACTCTCCGTATTCCCATCCTATTTGATTGCCTGTTTTGGTAGTGTTATTTTTATACTCTTTAAATAGTTCCTTTACTTCCTCTATAGTTACTGTTTGTTTAGCAGATGAAGGCACTAGCTTAATGTATGCGTTAACAGCCATCATCATTCCCCCCTACTAGTCAGTTAATATTAACTCTCTTTATTCTAGCACTGAATAAAATCTTATGACAACTATAGCTTCAAATAAATGTACAAGTTTCTTGTTTCTTATGAGGATTTAAATTATAATAATATTCTAAAGATTCTTAGAAAAAGGAGGAACAATATGGATATTTTCGAAAAACTTTATGATGAGCATGAAAACGCAAAAGTAAGGTTTATTGGATTTACCACGGAAAGTACACGTTATGATTTCGGGATTATTTACACCAATATGTTTTTTGGAAAGCCGTTAGTTGTCTGCATGCAAACAGGCCGCTCCACTCTCCTTGACCCCAAAGATATTGAAGATATTGACTACCTTCAAACCGTATTCCGTATCCCTGATCAACAGCAGGCAGCAGATTTAGCTGAGTTTTTCAGCGAAACACTTCCATCCATCCCATTTGTCACCCAATATGAGTAATTTTTCAAGAAAAGGCCAATTTAGGCCTTTTTTTGTGAGAATTATTTTTAATGTGACATACAATTTAGGCTTGATATTTATAATGTGATATATTATTATGTGATTAAGGCTAAATTAATACTTTGTTTTATAGACATTCAATAATGAAAAGGGGATTGAACAGATGGGTACTTTAGTATGCCAGACATGTAATTCTACTATTGATCATTTTGAAGATGAAAAAGTAACGGTGCTTTATTCTAAATGCAATTGTTGCGATGATCATCATAAAGAGGAAGATTTATAATCAGTCAATATAAATAAAACAGGATTCCAAAATGGAATCCTGTATTTTTGTTTTATTTTATTTTATTTTATTTTATTGCCTTATATTCTTTAATGACGAGAAGGGATTTAAGCTCATCATCTTCCGGCCCTTGGACAGGAAGGCCGGCTTCAAGGTTTTTCCGGATATAATGGAGGTTCTCTTTGGTAATAATCTCTCCAGGGATAAAAATTGGGATTCCTGGTGGATACACCATAACAAATTCTGCAATGATTCTGCCTTCTGATTCTTCAAAAGGGATTACTTCTGTTTCTGCATAGAATGCATCACGTGGTGTTAATGCAAGCACAGGAATTTCAGGAAGAAGAACTTCTACTTGTTCTATTCTTTCGGGACGGTGTTCGCATTCATCTGCTAATTCTTTAAGAGCATTTACAAGGATGTCTGCTTCATGTTCAGTGTCTCCCAGTGTGATAATACAAAGAATATTATATAAATCGGAAAGTTCCACTTCGATATTATGTTTTTCCCTCAGCCACTTTTCCACATCATACCCAGTTAAGCCAAGGTCCTTAACAGATATGATTAACTTTGTTGGATCGTAATCAAAGGTAGCTTTTGACCCTAAAATTTCTTCGCCAATACAATGAAGATGTTCAATTTCATTAATTCTTTTGCGAATCGATTGTGCTACTTTAATGGTATTGTCAATTAACTCTCTTCCTTTTGTAGCTAATTGCTTGCGAGCGACATCAAGTGAAGCAAGCAATAAATACGAGGTGGAGGTAGTTGTTAGCATACTTAGAATGGATTGGACATGTTTGGCAGAGACAAGGCCTTCTTTTACATTTAGAATCGAACTTTGGGTCATCGAACCGCCAAGTTTATGAACGCTAGTGGCAGCCATATCTGCACCAGCCTGCATCGCAGACAGTGGCAGTTCCTCATGAAAATGTATATGAACACCATGGGCTTCATCCACTAGAACAGGAATCTCATAGGAGTGTGCAATTTCAACTATCTTTTTTAAATCACCAGAGATACCAAAATAAGTTGGGTTGATCACTAATACCGCTTTCGCATCCGGATGCTGTTTTAGAGCTCTTTCTACTGCATCTGGAGTGATACCATGAGAAATTCCTAATTCCTTATCAATTTCAGGCTGGATAAACACTGGAATCGCTCCGGAAAAAACTATCGCTGACATAATGGATTTATGGACGTTTCTTGGAACGATAATTTTATCATCGGGTCCACAAACAGCCATTATCATCGCAATAATGGCCCCGCTAGTACCTTGTACAGAAAAGAATGTCCGGTCAGCACCAAATGCTTCTGCAGCTAAATCTTGTGCTTGTTTGATGATCCCTTTTGGCTGATGCAGATCGTCTAGTGGTCCGATATTGATTAAATCAATAGACAAAGCATTATCACCGATAAAATTGCGGAATTCAGGGTCTATCCCAGCACCTTTTTTATGACCAGGAATATGGAATTGAATTGGGTTTTTTTTCGCATGTTCTAGTAAACCGCTAAATAGCGGTGTTTGATTTTGAGACAATTTTCAACCACACCTCTTTATAAAAAATACTCTAATTATGTCGAATTTTATTTAATAAACAAAGGAATTATAGCACTATTCCCATTCATTGCAAAGAAATAAATGTTATTCCTTACTCGGTTTCCGATAGTTTCCCTTTTTGACAGGAAAATTACCCTAAAGTGACGAAATAACAAGAAGAAAGTTTATGGGAGGGTTTCAATTGGAATGGAAAACACGCGTTACAGAGTTATTGAAGATACGATTTCCGATTATTCAAGGGGGTCTAGCCTATTTAGCCTATTCTGAGTTGGCAGCAGCTGTTTCAAATGCAGGCGGTCTTGGTCAAATCACTGCTATGTCATTAGCGGAACCAGAACAATTGCGAGCTGAGATACAAAAAGTAAAACAGTTAACGAATAATCCTTTTGGGGTTAATTTTGCGATTGGACAGCATGGAAGACCGTTTTCAGATTTCCTTCAAGTAGCAATTGATGAAAAGGTGCCAGTTGTTTCAATGACAGGAGGAAATCCTGCCCCCATATTTGAACAATTAAAAGGCACAGAGATTAAAACACTTGTCCTTGTTGCCGCCAGAAGACAGGCTGTCAAAGCTGAGGAATTGGGTGCGGATGCGGTTATGGTTGTGGGGCAGGAAGGAGGGGGCCACCTTGGACGTGATGATATTGGTACAATGGTGTTAGTTCCACAAGTTGTGGATGCTGTGTCAATACCTGTAATTGCTTCGGGAGGTATTGGTGATGGTCGAGGGCTTATGGCAGCTCTTAGTTTAGGGGCCGAGGGAATTGAAATGGGTACGAGATTCATTGCAACGAAAGAATGTGTCCATGCAAGCGAGTTATATAAAAAAAGCTTAGTGGAAGGAAATGAATCGGGAACTGTAGTCATAAAGAGATCTCTTGGAACTCCTGCCAGGGCACTTGCAAACAGCTGGACAGATAAAATTCTCGAGATTGAAAAGAACAATGGCGGATATGATCAGTTAAAAGGTTTCATAAGCGGAATTGCTAATCAACGCTACATATATGATGGTGAACCTGAACAAGGATTTGCATGGGCAGGACAAGTGATGGGCTTAATCAAAGATGTCCCAGCCGTTCAAGACTTATTTGATAAATTGATTCATGATGCGGAACAAATACGTGCAAAGTGGGGAAAATAATTATATGATTCTTTTTAGTTGAAACTTTTTCGCATAGATTGTTGTNNGAAAATTGCCTAGAAACTTAGTGAATGACACTTATTAAGCTCCAAAAGCAACAAAGTTTACGAAAAGAGCCTTAATTGAATTAGTTAGAAGGTGAAATAATGGAATACCAATATCCGATTGATTATCATTGGAGTACAGAAGAAATTGTTGATGTCATTGCTTTTTTTGAAACGATTGAAAAGGCGTATGAACAGGGAATTGACCGTGATGTAGTCATGAAGGCATATCGCCGCTTTAAAGAAATCGTTCCTAGCAAGGCGGAGGAAAAGACGATTTGCAGTGAATTTGAAGAAATGAGCGGTTATTCATCCTATCGAACCATAAAAAAAGCAAAAGATGCTTCAGCTGGGGATAGAATTAAAATGCAATAAGAGGGAAAAGCTCCTGATCAGTAGGTTCAGGAGCTTTTTCTTCTTATTTTTTATTTTGTGAGAAGCGATAGAGTGTGGCTGTTTTTTGGAAGACGTCCTCAATTTGTTGTATTAGGCTATCGGAACCTAATTGAATGACTTTTTCTCTGTCGATTGTAAAGCCACATAATAATTCTGCTTTTTTTACGTTTTGCAGTCGATCAAAAAGCGCTCGCAGGTCTTCCTTAGATAATTGATTGTGTTCTATTGTCTCTGGTTTTGTATGATCTACCGACCAAACAAAATCCTTTGGTGTATCTTTATAAATTTTTGTTAATTTTTTTGAAAATCTTGCAGCAATCGTATCTTTTTGGGGTGCTTCATAAATCACGGCAAACCAAATAAATAAATGAGTGTTCCACATGCCTATTTGAAAGTGAGGAAGCATTTTATAACCTCGAGGATTATTTGAAAATGCTACCCATGTATCTTTTGGTGGATTAATGGTTCGTCTGGCATGTTTCGCAACATGAACAAACATTTCATCCTCTGTTAAGGAAGAAAGGTACGGCGCAAAATATCTTCCCAACTCCTCTAATTTCGGGCGGATTGTTTCCTTCAACGCTTCCATTCTAGCCTCTAAACCATCTATTAAGAACACATCAAAATCCTCATTTGTAAATCCTGTAAAACCCATACCCTTAAACCTCCAACTAACATTTGTCCTTAATTGTAGCATACCATTAAAGAGACATGTAGTTAGTTGCTTTTCTAGGTTAAAGCACATATTTGTTGCAACATATCTCCCTGACTCATATTATAC
>NZ_JBALOS010000198.1:0-6438 GCF_036962765.1 Neobacillus drentensis | reverse complement strand
CATTGCTGGGTCATGTGCAATTAATAATTATGTAGATCGTGACATTGACCATTTAATGGAAAGAACGAAAGCACGACCAACCGTTACTGGGAAAGTAATGCCAGTAAAAGTTCTTACATTAGGTATTTTACTCATAGGACTGGGAACACTGTCTTTATTCTTTACTACAATGACTGCAACAGTTATAGGACTGCTTGGAGTTTTTAGCTATGTTTTCCTATATACCCTATGGTCAAAGCGGCAATTGGTTTCCAATACTATTATCGGAAGCATTTCAGGCGCCGTGCCGCCGCTTATTGGATGGGCAGCAGTTGATGCAAATCTAGATATCATGGCGTGGTCATTGTTTGTATTAATGTTTGTTTGGCAGCCACCGCATTTTTATGCTCTAGCGATGAGAAGAGTGAAAGAATATAAAGCAGCGGGAATCCCAATGTTGCCTGTTGTGAAAGGGTTTAAAACTACAAAAATTCACATCATTCTCTGGGTTGCTGCACTTCAACCTATCCCATTTTTTCTTACCAAGTTAGGAATCCCATTTCTAGTTCTTGCTATCCTATTAAATATCGGGTGGTTGGCATTAGGGATTTATGGATATAGAATCAAAGATGACATAAAGTGGGCAAAACTAATGTTTGTTTACTCTTTGCAATATTTAACTATTATTTTTGTGGCAATGGTTATCGTTACATTAATTTAGTTTTGCAAATGATTGTTTCTGGATGGAATTACAGGGACAGTCATCCTACATACTTCTTTGATCCACCAAATGTTTTTAAGAATTTATTAGTGAAAGAGGGGTTTGATAAGCTATGAAAAGGCTTGCAAAATGGCGTTTATTTTCGTTATTTTCGATTTTAGCGCTTGTACTCTCCGGATGTGGCGAACCGTTCCTTTCCACGTTAAAGCCTGCCGGTGAAGTTGCGAAAACGCAATATGATTTAATGAAGTTAAGTACTTTAATCATGGTTGGGGTTATTGTTATTGTCGCGATCATTTTCGTTTTGATCTTGGTCCGTTTTAAAAGAAAGGATGACAGAATCCCAAAACAAGTAGAAGGAAGTCACAAATTGGAAATTATTTGGACTGTTGTGCCGATTCTTTTACTATTAATTCTTGCCGTTCCGACTGTAGCTGCAACCTTTAAACTTGCAGATGTATCACCAATGGATAAGAAAAATACAAAGGCGCTTATTATTAACGTCCGCTCTCATTTATACTGGTGGGATTTCGAATATCCAGGACAGAAGATTGTGACAAGTCAGGACTTAGTTGTTCCAACGAATGAAAAAGTATATTTTAATTTAAAGTCAACCGATGTTAAACATTCATTCTGGATTCCAGCTGTTGGTGGTAAACTTGATACCAATCCTGAAAATGTTAACAAGTTCTGGTTAGAGTTTGATAATAAGAGTGCAAATGAAGCCGGAAATCTTTTTTATGGAAAATGTGCAGAGCTTTGCGGACCATCTCATGCTTTGATGGACTTTAAAGTAAAAGCAATCAGCAGGGACAAATTTGATGCTTGGGTTGCTTCCATGCAAAATGTTAAGGAACCACAAAAAGCTCAAAGTGCTGTTGCTGCTCAAGGTCAAGAAATTTTTAATAAAAGCTGTATTGGCTGTCATGCTGTAACACCATCAAACAAAATGCCTGATACAGCACGTCTGGCACCAAATTTATCAAACTTTGGTGAACGTTCTCGTGTTGCTGGTGTTTTGGATCATAATAAAGAAGAATTGAAAAATTGGATCCGTAACCCGGAAACATATAAGCCTGGAAACATGATGACAGGAAAATACCCTGAAATGTCTGAAGACCAGCTTAATGCGTTAGCTGAATATTTAATGAGCTTAAAGGTTCAGCAATAAAAGGGGAATTGGTTGAAAGGGAGGTAAAATTGTGAGTACCTATGCTCAAAAAAAGGGATTTGGGGCAACTTTATGGGACTTTTTAACAACTGTTGACCATAAAAAAATCGCCATCCTATATCTCATTGCAGGTGGATTTTTCTTCTTAGTTGGCGGATTAGAGGCAATTTTTATCCGCATCCAACTTGCAGTGCCGAATAATGATTTTGTGAGTGCCGGATTATTTAATGAAATTATAACAATGCACGGAACAACGATGATTTTCCTTGCTGCAATGCCACTTGTATTTGCATTTATGAATGCGGTAATGCCATTACAAATTGGGGCACGCGACGTTGCGTTTCCATTTGTAAATGCACTGGGATTTTGGTTATTCTTCTTCGGGGGAATTTTCCTAAACCTATCATGGTTCTTAGGTGGTGCTCCTGATGCAGGGTGGACATCCTACGCGTCATTAGCACTTCACTCAAAAGGACATGGTGTAGACTTTTATATCTTAGGTTTACAGATATCTGGTATTGGAACCTTGATTGGTGGTATTAACTTCCTTGTTACCATCATTAATATGCGTGCTCCTGGTATGACGTATATGAGAATGCCTTTGTTTACCTGGACTACATTTGTTACTTCAGCACTTATTTTGTTTGCATTTCCTCCATTGACAGTTGGTTTAGTTCTAATGATGTTTGACCGATTATTTGGAGCGAATTTCTTTGATGTCACTTTGGGTGGAAATACGGTTATTTGGGAACATCTTTTCTGGATCTTCGGTCACCCAGAAGTATATATTTTAATACTTCCAGCTTTCGGGATTTTTTCAGAGATTTTCCCGATTTTCTCCAGAAAGCGTTTATTTGGATATTCATCCATGGTATTTGCAACTGTATTAATTGGTTTCTTAGGCTTCATGGTATGGGCTCACCATATGTTTACAACAGGTTTAGGTCCTGTAGCTAATGCCATTTTCGCAGTTGCTACAATGGCAATTGGTGTTCCGACCGGAATTAAAATATTTAACTGGTTGTTAACAATGTGGGGAGGAAGTGTAAAATTTACCACTCCTATGCATTGGGCAATGGCGTTTATTCCATCATTTCTTGCTGGTGGGGTTACAGGGGTAATGCTAGCCTCTGCAGCAGCCGACTATCAATATCATGATACTTATTTCGTTGTTGCTCACTTCCATTACGTTATTGTGGGTGGTGTGGTATTTGCAGTCTTTGCAGGTACACATCTATATTGGCCAAAAATGTTTGGAACAATGTTGAGTGAAGTTTTAGGTAAAATTACTTTTTGGTTGTTCTTTATCGGATTCCATTTAACATTCTTTATTCAACATTTCTTAGGTTTATGGGGAATGCCGCGACGCGTTTTCACCTACCTTCCTGGACAAGGGTTTGACACTGCTAACATGGTTAGTTCTATAGGTGCAGCGTTTATGGGAGTAGCTGTTATTGTAATGCTACTTAACATCATTATAACATCTGTGAAAAATGTTAAAGTTGGAAACGATCCATGGGGCGATGGAAGAACATTAGAATGGGCCATTCCTTCACCACCACCGTTTTATAACTTTAAGCAGCTTCCACTTGTTCGTGGGTTAGATGCGTACTGGTTAGAAAAAATGGATGGTAAAAAAGGAATGACTCCAGCAGAACCGCTTGGTGATATTCATATGCCAAATTCATCGTTCTTACCGTTTATGATGGCGCTAGGCTTATTCATTGCCGCTTTTGGTGCCATGTATCATGTTAATGATAAGGCGTGGGCATTACCGGTAATGATCATCGGATTATTAGTAACTTTTGGTTCTATGTTCTTACGTTCAGTAAAAGACGATCATGGATTCCATATTCACAAAGAGGAATTAATGGATGATGATGATAAGGGGGTTAAGGCATAATGCACGCTGATGAAAAATTTACCTATGAAACATGGCCTGCAGCGCCGGAAAAATCAACCCTTGAATCCAAAAATAAATTCTTAGGTTTTTGGTTTTTCCTAGGGGGAGAGACAGTTCTGTTTGCCTCCCTCTTTGCCACATATCTTGCTTTAAAGGATAAAGTTCCTAGTTCAAGTCATCCTTTAGCAAAGGATTTATTTGAATTACCGTTAACTTTTGTTGCTACGATGCTTCTCTTAACTAGCTCGTTAACAAGTGTTTATGCAATGTATCATATGAAAAACTTTGCTTTCAAAAAAATGATGGTTTGGCTTGGTCTTACAGCCCTTTTAGGTGCAGGGTTCTTGGGGCTTGAGGTTTATGAATTCACCCATTATGTACATGAAGGACATACATTTACAAGCAGTGCTTTCGGTTCTGCATTCTATACCCTAGTAGGTTTTCACGGGGGGCACGTTGCGTTTGGTTTACTATGGTGTTTAACATTAATGATTCGAAACGCGAATCGTGGCTTGGACCTATACAATGCGCCAAAATTCTATGTATTTAGTTTATACTGGCATTTTATCGACGTTGTTTGGGTATTTATCTTTACAGTAGTATATTTAATGGGAATGGTGGGATAAACTGATGGCAAATCAACAATTAAATTCAGGAAACCCAAGAGTTGACATTGAATATCGCCGCCGGAAAAATGCAGAAGAGATGAGATATCAATTGGTATCTTTTGCCTTGATGATCTTCTTAACTCTAATTGCTTTTGCAGCTGTAGCTATTAAAGGGTTTACTTCTTGGTTTACAATACCATTTATTATCCTTCTAGCTGTTGTTCAAGTTATTTTCCAACTATATTATTTCATGCATATGAGCCATAAAGGGCATGAAGCTCCATCGCTCTTTTTATACTCAGGCGTGTTGGTTGGTGCCATAACTATTCTTACCTTTTCAACTATCATTTGGTGGTAATATGTCAAAAAAAGAAAATCGGCTAATGGCCGATTTTCTTTTTTAAGAGCACTAAAATGGAAAATTTCATTTCTTTGCGAATCATTTTGACCAAGGGTATAATATTGTTAACAATTCTTTTACATCAGAATGAGGTGATTTGGGTGCTTACATTAGATATATTTGGTTTTAAAGCACTTTGGAGCCCGTACTTTTTGCTAATTTTAATAGGACTTACGACTGGGTATTTTCTCCTAACTATAAAATACAGGAGATTGTTTCCAGATAGTGAGCCGTTAACGAAAACACAAGGCGGATTATTTCTTTTATCGATGATTCTTCTTTATGCCATTAAGGGATCTCCAGTCGATTTATTAGCGCATCTTATGTTTTGGGTCCATATGATTCAAATGGCTGCATTGGTGTTGGTAGTACCACCCATTTTAATCCTAAGTATCCCGAACTGGTTTTGGAGAAAAGTATTCACTATCAGAACTATTAATTCCGTGTTTAAGGTTTTAACAAAGCCGTTAATTGCATTAATTATCTTTAATGGTTTATTTTCCTTTTACCATGTTCCAATCATTTTTGACCATGTAATGCAAAATGCTTGGTTGCATGCAGGATACTCCATCCTTTTATTTTTCGTTGCAACTTTCATGTGGTGGCCTTTGCTTAATCAATTACCAGAGCATCAGACATTAACCGGACTGAAAAAGGTTGGTTATATTTTTGCAGATGGAATCCTGTTAACACCAGCGTGTGCGTTAATCATTTTTGCGGATACACCAATGTACTCTACTTACTCTGATCCTCATGTTTGGGGAGAAGTGATGAGACTATGTGTCGGTACTGCAAACTTTGAAAGCTTAAATTTGAGTGGTCCCCAGCTTTTCAGCTCAATGTCATTAATCCACGATCAGCAGTTAGGTGGAGTGTTAATGAAGATTATTCAAGAAATCATTTATGGGGTCATCCTTGCGCATGTTTTCTTTGAATGGTACAAAAAGGATCAAGCAGATAACGAACAGGAATTGAAGCAGCAATCACTAAATCCATTACTTATTAAATAATCTCCCATCTTCCAGGGAGATTTTTTTTAAGGAGGCCAGATTTTTGGGTAAACCCGTTGAAAAGTAAAGTTGTTTGAACTACTATTATTCTAGAATAAAAGAAAAGAGAGGACGTTTAATGAATTCCTTACCCATTTTGCCAACGATCAGTACCTCGTTTATTGTTTTAAGTGCTATTACTGTTGCAATTGGATGGTGGCAAATAAAGCAGAGAAAGATTGAGGCTCACAAAAAGACTATGTTTTTGGCAGCAATCTTTGCGGTTATCTTCTTTATTATTTATGCTTCACGAACAATTTTTATTGGTAATACCTCATTCGGAGGACCAGATAATATTAAAATATATTACACGATTTTTTTAATATTTCACATCACCCTTGCAACAACGGGAGCTGGTTTCGGAATTGCATCCATCCTGACGGGATACAAAAATCAGCTTGCTATTCATCGCAAACTTGGTCCGGTAACTAGTTTCATTTGGTTTTTTACGGGGATTACAGGAGTTGCCGTATACCTGCTGTTATATGTATTTTATCATGGTGGGGAAACCACTTCGATGATCAAAGCAATTCTAGGACTGTAAAATATAGTCTTTAGCTGCCCTGTATACAAAAAAGACGCATGAAATTCATGCGTCTTTTTTGTA
>NZ_JBALOS010000197.1:20503-21554 GCF_036962765.1 Neobacillus drentensis | reverse complement strand
TTTTGTATCATTTGCTAATTTTTTATTATAGCGATAAATACCATACATAACTAACGCACAAAATAGGCCTGTCCATGCTGAGACTAAATCTGGAGATTCATTTTTTTTATTAAAAATACTGGTAATCGCTTCGAACGTCACTTGGAGTCCAACAGCCAACATGATAAAAGAAGCCACCATTGAGGCCACTGTCTCAGCTTTCCAGTGCCCATAAGGATGATCATCATCAGCGGGCCGCTGAGATAATTTTAGACCAACCAGTACGGCTATTGAGGCAATTATATCTGTTGCATTGTTTAATCCATCTGCCTTTAAGGCTTCAGAATTCGCCATAAATCCAACCATTAATTTTAATGCTGACAAGCAAATATAAGCAATAATACTGATTATTGCTCCTCGTTCTCCTTTTTTTAAATCCAAATAAGCTTGTTCCTCCAAAATTTTCACCCACTTTATCTCTATATTTATTATGGAACAAAAATATCAAGTGGGTCTAGAGAAACCTTTTGTCATCCTTCTAACTATGTAAAAGAAGTGAAAAAAAGTTTTCTTAAGGAAACAAATGTAGGAACAGAGAAGTACTATTTGGTTTTTATCTGACCTCAATACATTAAAAAATTGATTTCTTGTCCAAAACATATTCTAGTTAATCAACTAATATCATGATTAATAAGGCAAATTACAGGAGGTTTCTAATGCAAAATCAGCCTCAACTCCCTGGTCATGTAAATTTCGACCAGTTCAATCAGATGTTAGTTGCTCCTGAAACATTTGCAGCAAGACCTGAATCGCTAATTGAACAGTTATTTGTAGATCGCTCACTTACAGAAAACAGATTTTGGTTAAACGGTATTTATATATCAAAAAAGTAAATGAGGTGGGGTAGTGGCTAAGGTAGGCAAAGAAGATTTTATTCAAGGTTTTGTGCCAAACCATAATCATGGTTCTGTTGATTATACTTCTGTAGAGGGAGGGCATGTTCATCAGTGCTTAGATGTTACTTCGCCTCCGATCCAGACACAGGATCAAAATCATATTCATTATACAGAGG
>NZ_JBALOS010000197.1:18498-20472 GCF_036962765.1 Neobacillus drentensis | reverse complement strand
ACCCATCATTATCAGGCCTATTCGGGTCCAGCTATTCCAGTTGGGAATGGTATGCATGTCCATTATTATGATTTTTATACAACTGAAAACGACGGACATCGGCACCGAATAAAAGGTGTCGACCAACCTGCACCTGGTAATAAATAAAAACAGTGCAAATGATACAAAAAAAATAAGAGACTAACTACTAGTCTCTTATTTTTTGTATCATCACTCGATTTGTATGCCAGCATCAAAAACATAAGGCTGCTTCGGTGTTGAAATTTTTGAAATCTGCTTTATTTTTATAGAAGGGATGGTACCGCCATCATATTGAGTTTGCTCAATTGTACCAATTACTTGCACCCATTTATCTTTTGGTAGGGCTGCTACATTCCCTTTTGCCATAATTCCATAAACGGAGGCATCAGCAACACAACAAGAAATTCCAAATCGTGCTACTATGATTTGATTTTGCATGAAATTTTTTTCCCTATATACAAACCCTTTTATCGAGATCGTTTTTCCAATCATACTTTGTAGATTATCTTGAATAATTGTCATCATTGGAACATAGGTCTTCTCCTTAATATTTATCCTTTTTGTCTGTAACATGTCTTTTTTTAACTTAGTGTATTCCGTTTCAGATAAAGGCTCATGTTGATTAGTGAGAGTATCATTGCTTTTAGCTGTTACATTTGTTTTATTGGTATCTTTAACAGCCTTGCTTGGTTTTGTGTCTTGGGAACTCGCTCCAAGTTTAATGGTTCTGTTTATCGCCACCGAGCTATCCAAAATATTATTTGCGAAAAGAAAGCCCGTGGTTATCGGAATAATAAATAATAAATAAAGAAATAAACTTTTCCCAAATGAAGTAGGGTAGGAATGCTGACCATCACAATCACAATGATAAGGATGTTTCTGAACGGATGTTCCTCTTATGATTAACAGGACACCTAAAGTAAATAATACAAATAAAGTAAAGTATATAAAGCGAATCATTTTCGGTGCGATCAGAAGAGTAATATTATTGGTTAGCAGTAATTTAAACAAAAGCAACATAAAGCCAATTAAGATGATTCCTCTGATAAGGTGGTGGAAGGTATTCATTTCATCTGATTTCTTCATCATGCATCTCCTATATAAAAAATAATTGAAAGATATAGACTGACAAATACACGACGATAGGAGTCACCATAAGTAAGAATAGGACAAAACGTTTCTTAAAATAACCAAATAACATTAAGGTGTTTTTTATATCAATCATGGGTCCAAAAACTAGAAATGCAAGGATTGATCCTTCCGTAAAGGTAGAACCGAATGAAGAAGCTACAAAGGCATCTGCAGAAGAACAAACAGAAAGGACATAGGCAAACCCCATCATAACCACTGGAGCAAAGCTAGTGCTTGTCCCAATGGATAAGAGAATATTGCGGTCTAAGAAAGCCTGAAATATACTTGCGAGGAAAGCTCCAATGAATAAATATTTTCCTGTATCAAATAATTCATCACTAGCATGATATAAGGTTTCTAAGAGTTTATTTCCTTTATGGTGGTGATGANNGTGAACGCGCTGACCATCATTAACTGTTTTAAGAATATTTTCCCCTTTAAATCGTCTGTATATGATGAGACCAATGATAATGGAACTAATAAATCCAACAACCATCCTGGCATTGGCAATATAGGGTGTACTCTTAAAAGCAAAAAAGGTGGACGCATAGACGACAGGGTTTAAGATAGGAGCACTTAGCATAAATACAACACCTACATGCGAGGGCATGCCTTTCTTTATTAACCTGCGAACCACCGGAATGATTGCACATTCGCATATGGGAAAGATGATCCCTAACAATGCAGCCGGTATAGCTGCTAAATAGGCATTACGAGGCAACATCTTTCGAATTGCATTTTCAGATACAAATGCTTGTATAATGGCTGATACAAATACTCCTAACAAAATAAAAGGAATAGCTTCTAAAATAATACTCAGGA
>NZ_JBALOS010000197.1:10815-18479 GCF_036962765.1 Neobacillus drentensis | reverse complement strand
ATTGATATTAAAAAAAGAACTAGGAACTCTATTAAAAAAAGAGAAATCTTTCATTTCCTCTGCAAAAAGAAAGAGAAGTATGAAGAAACCAAATAATAGAAGACATAGACTATCTTTTAGCAACTTATTTAAATAGGACATTACAAAATCTACCTCCTCAACTCTATCATCCCTATCATATTGATATGCACGTCTAGTGATTTAATTTCATTAAACTTGATATTGACATAAATAATAAATAGTTATATTATACAATTCGTAACGATTACGATTTGTTGAACCTAATAAATTAATATTATATGGAATACTTATTCATTTTAAATCGTAATAATTCCTAATTAGAGACAATTAAGGAGAGGAATGCAGATCATGAAAAGACTATTATGCCCGATTATTATTTTTCTTTTGATATTAAGTGGTTGTTCAAATGCTGAGCAGACAAAGGGTGAAAAAATTAAAGAAGGAACAAAAAAATTACAAATTGTCACCACGTTCTATCCAATGTATTACTTTACCCAAAAAGTGGCAGGCAGTTCTGCAAATGTTGAGTTATTAATACCGAATGGTGCAGAACCACATGATTGGGAGCCAACGGCAAAGGATATGGCTAAAATTCAAGATGCAGATATGTTTATCTATAATAGCAGATACTTTGAAAGTTGGACTGAAAAAGTATTAAAGAGCATTAATGATCCAAATTTAACTGTTGTAGAAGCTTCAAAGGGTATTGAATTGATGAATGCATTAGAATCAGAGGAGCAACACCATGGCGATCATGCATCTTCAAAAGACCCACATGTCTGGCTTTCACCTGTGTTAGCTCAGCAGGAGGTCGACACAATTACTCAGGCTTTAGAAAAGCAAGATCCAAGCAATAAAAATCAGTATGAAAAAAATGCAGATAAGTTTAAATCCCAACTCGCTGATTTAGACCACTTATACAAAGAGACAATTGATAAGGCGAAGAAAAAAGAATTTGTAACACAACATGCCGCATTTGGATATTTAGCAAAACAATACGGCTTAACTCAAATACCAATAGCAGGATTATCCCCAGATGTAGAACCGACCCTAGGTAAATTGAAAGAATTAGCAGAAGTAACAAAGAAGAAAAATGTTAAGGTCATTTATTTTGAGGGACTTACTTCTTCTAAAGTGGCTCAGACATTAGCTAATGAAATAGGAGCTAAAACAGAAGTTTTAAATCCATTAGAAGGATTGACTAAAGAAGATCAGGAAAAAGGTCTAGACTATATCGATGTTATGAAAGAAAATCTTGAGACATTAAAACTTTCTTTTCAAGACTAACCGAGGTTCAAACATGAAAGAACAAACCAGAATTCAATTGTTGAATTCTGGTTTATATGCAAAAGAGCCACCAATACGGCGGCTCTTTTTAATATCCTCTAAAAACATATTCTTCTTTAGGTGCAGAAGTAGTTGACCAATCTTCTACCTTTAAGTAAGGTATGTTTGTTTTAAAAGGCTGGTAATAGATTGTTGATATTTTCCCTTTTACAGTGACCCATTCATCGTTTTTCAATTTCGTGCCATCCGGCATTTCAACAAGCATTCCGAAAACACCTGAATCAGCGATGCAATGAATCACACCAAATCGGAAGACAAAGATTTGGTTTTTATTGATTGTTTCAGAATCATTGAAAACAAACCCTTTAAACTCGATTTCTTTTCCAAGAAAATCACCTGGGAAGTTGTAGATTGTTTCCATCCCTTTTAAATAATTCTTATCATTTAAAATGATTGTTTCTTTATTTACGTATTTTTTCTTTTCCTTCTTCATTAACACATTATAATCATCTTTCCCATAATACACACTCGTATCTGGCCGTAAAAATTGCTGCTGCATAAAGGAATCGCCTTTTCCTTCATCGTAAATAGGAAAATGAAAACCTTTTGCTTTTACAATATTTGAATCAAGGGTTGCAATTGGAAAAAATAATCCTGAAATGATTGGAAAGGCAAAAATCGGATAAATAAATAATTTTTTATACCATTTGTTTTCCTTCGCATGATTATGTCCACAATGTTCATGATCACAGGATGCATCTTTTGACTCGCCTTTGCTAAGCATAAAGATTTGGACAATCGTTAATACAAGTAACGCATAGCCAGCAGTGGCAGAAAGATAAGAATATTTCATGTTGATATATTTATTAATATCTCCTGTCAGATGCATTTGAAAGATTAAATAAGTAAAACCAATTAATATTAAGCTTCTTATCATAGTTCCAACTCCTTAAAACAACAAAGAGTACACAAATACAACAGCAAAAACGGCAGAAACAATCATAAAAACTAGCCGCTTTTTAAATGTTGCAAGCATCATCATTAAATTTTTAATATCCACCATTGGCCCAAATACAAGAAACGCTAGTAATGAACCGGTTGAAAATGTCGTTCTAAAAGATGAAGCAATAAATGCATCTGCTTCGGAGCAAAGAGAAAGAATAAAAGAGAGAGCCATCATCACGATGGATGATGATGCTTGTCCTTGACCAATCGAAACAAGAGTCGATGTCTTAATATATGTTTGAACGGCTGCTGCAATTAATGACCCGATAATTAAATATTTACCCATTGAGAAAAATTCTTCCACAGCATGTTCCAAGGTCTGCCAGATTTTTTTTAATAATGGGGTAGATTTTCCATCAGAATGGTGAAGATGGAAATGTTCTTTAAAAGGGCTCCCTTTATATCTATAAGCAATCAAAATTCCTACGAAAATAGCTACAATGATTGCTCCAATTGCGCGGTATAATGGCATCTTCCAGTCACTGCCGAATGCTATAAACGTTGCAAATAAGACGACTGGATTGATGATCGGAGCTGTCAGCATAAACGCAATACCTGCGGATATCGGCACTCCTTTTGAAACAAGCCTGCTAACGATAGGTACAATCCCACACTCACATGAAGGAAATAAGATACCTAAGAAACTTGCAAAGATTACGGCTAGTACTTTATTTTTAGGCATGATTTTTGTAATCATTTCTTCGGTTACAAATATTTGAATGATCCCTGAAATAAGTACACCTAATGTCACGAATGGCAGGGCTTCAATTAAAATCGAAATAAAAATGGTATTCATCTGTAAAAAAGATTGCGGTAAGGATATACCAAACATAGTAGTCCTCCTATATTCAAGACTCATGGAAACTACTATACTCTCATCCTATTAGTTAGTCCAACAAAAAAATCTGGAATAAATTAAATTTTTTTGGATAAAAAAAGACATCATTTATTACTACATTTATAAAAACTGGTAGTCGTGTTAATAAGTGATTGCTGCTTTTTAAATTTCTTTCGATGAAACAGGTAAAAAAAGTTTAATCCCTCGTTTATTAAACGGTAAGATTTTAATATCTCCAATCAAATGACTTATGTATCCAGCAAGGCAGGTGTAGAAAACGCCATCAATTCCTAGAGAGATTTCTAATTTAGAAGCAATAATTCCGAAAAAAATAACTCCCAAAATGGAATGGGTATAACTTCGATGTGAAACGAGAGATGCGATTAAAATATAAATCCCAAGTAGTATTAACCAAATTTCAGATAAGGAGAATCCACCTGTAATTACACCGATTCCTGTGATCGTTAACATGTGCTTTTGCTTGATCAATGAGGCTGCAATCATCATCCCCGTTCCGATTCCTATTCCAATCCATTTCTCTTTAGATCCTCCCTCATAAAAACTATAGAAGACCATCAGTATTCCTATCAATTGTGCAGCTGTCCGAATCATCTTATGGGATAAGGTGATTTTGCCGCGAAGTTTCCCTTCTATGTCGAGATCGGGGACCAAGCCCGAAATACCACCTAATCCAACTAGAAAGAGTGTCGTTGATGGGGAGGTATGGAAAGTGTTCGCAACTATAAAACCTGTTGCTGCTCCTAGTGCTGCATGTGCCGTTCCGTTCACGTATATTTCCCCTCTATAATTTATTTATGGTCCTTTACAAAACACCATAACGTATTTAATATACTACAAAACATTTGTTCTGTTTAGAGGGAAGTTGATTATGATATAAAAAAAATATTATTAGAATAGAGCCATTACTAAAAATTTCAAAAAAAAACGATTCAAGTTGTTCTTACTTTAGTTAAATTGGTCATCCTTTATACCATCCAGATAGGTTAAAATAGAAATAAAAAGGAGGATTGTCATGGACTTATTTTCAAGAATTGCAGAAGATAAAATAAAGGAAGCGATAAAAAATGGAGAACTTGATCATTTACCTGGAATGGGAAAGCCATTAGATCTGAAAGATGATCTGCCAGGGATGAGCGCTGAAATGAAAATGGGTTACCGCATGCTTAAGAATGCAGGGTTCATTTCAGATCAAGTAGATTTACGAAAAGAGATGATTACCTTAAATGATCTAATTTCTGTTGCAACCGATGACAAAGAGATTGAAAGGTTGCAAGCAAAATTAACGCGCAAACAGCTGCAATTTGAAAAAGTGATGGAACAAAGGAGAAAAAATACCAATGTGCGTTTTGGCAGTTATGCCGAAAAAATATATGGAAAAATGAAATAAAAGATGATGGCTGAGTTGATAGAAAGAAAAACTTCATTCTTAAATAACAAATCAAACATATCTTCTGAAAAATAAATCCCCAATTTGTAATACTTTTTTCGGCCAAATCCAATTTTTCAGTTCTAATATATTAAATATGAATGGGGACCACCACCCATGGACAAATTGCAGACCCCTTTAAATCAGCCTATGTTCCTGCCAAATTTGGGGTTGAGGGCTTTACGAAAACCGTAGCATTAGAAAATGCACAAACAGGTATTACAGCTAATACCATTATGCCCGGTCCGGTCCGTACTGAATTAATTGAAAAACAAATAGCTAAACTTGCCGCAGAAGATGGAACTACCGAACAAGAAGCGATGGAGGCACATATTCTAGGCAAACAGCCTATGAAACGTCTCTTAGAACCATTTGAAGTAGGGGCGTCAGCCGTATTTTTAGCTTCAGATGGAGCAAATGCTATCACAGGAACTTCGCTAAACGTATCAGATGGAATGCTAGCTTTATTTCAACCAATCCCATGGTGGATATGGATATGAAGACAATAATGAAAGACCGCTGAAATTAGCGGTCTTTAATATTGTGAATCATCCCAATATTTAAGTGTATCTGTTTTTCCGGTAGGCTCACTTTTTATAACATTCCCATCTTTGTCTTTATAAACCTCGTATTCATCGTACGTTTCCACGATGTACCCATCCACTCTTTCAGTTTTTTCAAGCTTTTCCTCTAAAACAGGAACATCACTTGAAGGCTCCACTTCCACTGGCTGTGCCATCACAGGTTGATCGGTTGAATAGGCATAGTCTTTATTTATAAATGAGTAGGGTGAATCGAGATAGGCTGCAAAACCTAAGGTGACCAATAGGAAACAAATACTTATAAAGGTTTTTAATTTCATAAACTGGGCTCCTTTTTGACTTACATGCTCGTAACCCATTTTATGCATGTCCTAAAAACATATGCCTATTAATTAGTTTGGAACATCTGTTGTTTTTACTGCAGCCCTCTGCGGGCGAAAAAGTAAAAAAAGAATAAATGCAGCAATTGAAATAATCGCACCAGAAATATAAGGGAGCCCAATTGCCATCGAAAACAGCCATCCACCAAGGGGCGGACCAATAATTCGGCCAAGAGAGTCAAAGGAAGATAAAAGGCCTGTTGAACTTCCATAGCCCGCACTTGAGGTCTTCGTTATTAGAGAAGAGACACTTGGACGAATTACACCGTTACCTAAACCGAAAATCGTTAAAAAAAGCGCAGCAGTTGCAAAGCTATTCACCAATAAAATCAACCCAAATCCAAGGGCCGAAAGGATGATTCCCGCCTGGATCACCATTCTTTCACCATATTTCTTAGTCATTCTACCAACTAGACCGCCCTGGACGATTGCACTTCCTAACCCCATAATCATAAAAATATATCCAAGTTGAATGGAACCTAAATCAGCCTTTTTAGCAGCAAAGTAAGCAAATGTTGCTTCCAAACCAGATAGGGATAAGGAAATTAATAATTGCACTAAATATAGGACGGTAACTGCACCACTAAACGCCTTCCAAAACGAAGGCTTTTCTTTGCTATATGCTTCTTTTTTCTGTTTTGATTCTTTTAGTAAGAGAAAAACAAGGATTAAGGTAATAAACGAGGATCCAGCTGCAAGATAAAAAGGCATGTTCAAACTGAATTTGGAGAAAATTCCACCGATTGCAGGACCAAAAACAAAGCCTAAGCCTGTAGCTGCACCGACTATTCCCATTCCTTTACCACGGTTTTCTTCCGTGGTGATATCTGCCACATAGGCCATGGCTGTTGGCATATTTGCAGAGGAAAGAATGCCGCCGATGATTCTAGCCGCAAATAACATCCAAAGTTCTGTTGATAGGGCTTGAATGAGGAAGGATAAACCAAGTCCAGCAATTCCAATCATCATCACTGGTTTACGCCCAATTCGATCCGAAACTTGCCCCCAAAATGGCGCGAAAATGAGTTGCATAAGCGAATATACGGCCATTAATAATCCTAATTCTGTGGGGTTCGCCCCAATTTCTTCGGCATAGAAAGGTAAAACTGGAATGATAATTCCAAATCCCACCATCACCAAAAACATAACTACAAATAAAATCGGTAAAGCGGACTTTGATTGCAAAGAATTTTCACTCCTAGATACTTTGATGTCTTGATGTTACTTATCCTATTATTAGGATAATGGAAAAGTTCGTAGAAATACAAGTCTCTTTCATCAATTATTTCCTTGGATGGGAATTGTATGCAACGTTCTTTGCCTGAACAATGAATGTATTTAACCAATTACTTGATGAAAAAGAAATGGGAGAAGCAAATTGATCCGAATAAGAAATATGGAGGGGCATTTATTTTAGGGGATCGAAATGTAGAGATTCCGCCGACTGCAGTGGTATCGGTTACAAGGGGAGAACAATTCAATATACCTCGCCTTATTGTTAATGGGTTTTTAAATCAAATGATCATGAAGGCCATGAGTAAAAACGAGAATTTAATTTTATGCAGAATTAAAGGGACAACTCGACGGCGGTGTCTGGCAGACGATGACGGTTTGGAAAGTCGCGAAAGATATGAACTCTTTTAGAACGAGTGGGATCCATAATATCGCTCGAAAGTTTTTTAGTTGGGTCTTTTATAGTGGAAAGGTACAATCGTATTTTTTGACATGGAAGGCAAATGGCTATATCCCAACTTATGAAGAATCAGCTGAAATTGTCACAATCTATGGACGGCATTTTGATAGAGGTAAGTTAGTCAGGAAAGCGCAACAACCGAATGACTTTAATAAAAATCCAAGTTAACTAGAGTGTTATAAGAAGGCTATTAAGGAGATAGCATTAAGCTAGCAAGTGCTATCAGTTTGCTAGTGTGCGACATTCCTAATGCCGAAACTAATCAAAATGTCCGCAATAAGGGCTATTGCGGACAAAAATAATCATAGAGTGATCTAAGTGTCACATCCCTTTATGAAGGACATTTCTTCTAATTTTCGATGGAGTTTTGTCATTCAAGGGCTCAATGAAAGACGTTTTTTCTGTTTCAAGAGAGAGTTTTGTCCTTTATCGGCTCAATGAAAGACATTTC
>NZ_JBALOS010000197.1:0-10599 GCF_036962765.1 Neobacillus drentensis | reverse complement strand
ATGAAAGACATTTCATCTTTATTCCAACCAGTTTTGTCCTTCATCGGCTTTCATGACGACATTCCTTATTTTACGGCTTTTCTCGTACTTTCTGATGCAAAATCAGCGATTATGACTAAGATCATATAACAAAGCAGCAACAAGGTGATCTGTGTATATTGGAAATAGCTCATTGATAGCTTAAACTCCATCCCAAGTCCGCCTGCTCCGACAAAACCAACCACTATGGTGGTTCTCATAATAACCTCCCAGCGATAAAGGATATACGTGAGAAATCTAGGTAAGACCGTTGGCAGGATCCCGTAGAAGAAGATTTGGATTTTCGATGCACCTGCAGATGCTAAGTTCCGTATTGGACGCGGATCCATATCCTCAATCACTTCTGCCCAGAGCTTACCAAGTATTCCAAAGTTATGGAGTGCAAGGGCGATTGCGCCAGGCAATAAGCCTGGTTTAAAAATAAAAATAATCATCATTGCCCAAACTAACTCAGGAACAGATCGGGAAAAGATATAGATGATGCGGACAAGCCCATAAAGAATCCAACTATACCATTTCTTTGATGAGGTTAATCTCCCATTTGCGATATTTCTAGCCGCTGGAATCACCGTTAAGAAAGCAGCAATGGTTGCAAACCCAATCGCCATGATACTCATTTCCAGCGTTTCAAGGGTGAGTTTCAGTGCAGAACTCCAGTTGCCAGCATTAAAGAAGGCAGGATGCTTATCGTTTAAACCAATTAAACCACCAAAGAACTTTTTTGCAAATTCAATATTCTTATTAGACAATAAATCAAATAATTGAGCATTCTCTGCTACCGTGATAAACCTCCAAGAACAAATAATTAACAGCAGGGTGAAGAGGACATAAAGCCAGCCATGACTGAAACCCTTATGTCTTTTTCTCTCCGTTAATCCTTTTCTGACGTAATTACTCCATAAATCTACCAATAGAACCAACCCAATTAGAAAATACACATAGGTCCAAACTTGATCATATTTTAAATCTGCGAGTGATAATTGAATTTGGTAACCTAGACCTCCGAGGCCGACAAAACTCATAATGGCCGAAGAGCGAATGGCACATTCAAATCGGTACATTGTATAGCTGATCATGTCTGCCCAAACCAATGGAAAATAGCCATAAATTAGGATTTGAAGTTTTGATGCTCCTGATGATCTTAAAGCGGTGATTGGCCGTGCAGGTACATCATTTAACATATCTGCAAAAATACGGCCAAGGATTCCCCCGTATGGAATAGCTAGGGCAAATATAGCAGCATAAGGGGAGAGGCCAACAGCCGCAACGAATAGCCATGCCCATATTAATTCATGAATCGAACGAGTAAATCCTAAAATTCCCCTAAAGCATATTTTTGATGTTAATCGAGCCACCTGTCTTGATGTTAACACTCCAGATGCAAGAACCCCGACAATGAATGCATAAATAAGGGCAAGAGACATTCCGGCAACAGCATACGCGAGTGTTATCCAGGCGGATTCAAGCCCTTTCGTTAATACCTCTATTGACAAATCAGGTTGAATCAGTCCTTCAAATATTTGCAGCATGGTTGGAATTCCACCGGCATGAAAAAGGTCGGCACTCCACTGTATGGAAAACAAACTCCAAACGAAAACGGCTATCAATAGCAACGTAAGAATGACGCGATTATACCGGCCTAATACTGATGATTGTCGCCACATCTTACCCTTGCTCCTTTATTCGATAAAGGTCAGTTAACAAATTATCTGTTACGTTTTCAGATGGCAAATCAAAAAGGATTTCCCCATTTTTAAGGGCTATGATCCTAGTAAAATATTTTCGTGCATATTCGACTGAATGTAAACTAGCTATTAACGTTTGTTTTTGCTCAGAAACGATTTTGATCAGCATGGCTAAAACATCTTCGGCCCGTGCCGGGTCAAGTGAGGCCACTGGTTCATCAGCTAAAATGACTTCCGGATTTTGAACCATTAATCTTGCCATGGCAACCCGCTGCATTTCGCCTCCAGATAAAGTGGATGTGATGTCGTATATTTTATCTGCCAGACCAACTTTTTCAAGTGCATTCAATGCAACTTCTTTTTCTTGTGGGATTAGCAAAGAGAAGAGGGATTTGAAAACGCTCCAGTCAGCTAATCGACCTGCGAGAACATTGTGGATTACTGCAATAGACCCAATCAAATCAAATTGTTGGCGAATCACTCCAACTTTTTTAGCAAATTTTTTGCCTTTTTTGTAGGTTGCTATCGGGTCGCTGTCAATTAAAAGCTCCCCACTTTGGATAGGCACAAGTCCTGCTATGGAATTTAATAATGTTGTTTTTCCGGCACCGCTTGGTCCAATTAACGCAACCAAATCGCCTTGCTTAATAGAAAAAGAAAGGGAAGATAAGGCTATCTTCCGCTCAAATTGTTTCGATATATTTATTGCTTCAATCATAGTTTTTGAAGACATTTTAAGCCACCTACTACTTAATAATCTGTAAATCTTTCGCTACCTTTTCAATCTTTTTGTAATTATCGTTATTTGTTCCAACAAAGCTGTCAGTTTGGAATAAATCCGCAATATCCTTTTGGTCGCCAGTAATGGATAGAAGGGCGTCTTTTACTTTTTGCTTTGTTCCTTTACCAAAGACATCCTCGACATTACTATTGATTGTCCAGTTATAGTCATAGTAAGCAGGAGTTGTGTAAAAAACTTTCACTTTATTCGTATCGACTTTTCCTTCTTTTACTGCAGCTTCCCAAACAGCTTCATTTAATGCACCTGCTTTAAAGGCACCCGATTCAACTAACTTGTAGGTTGTATCATGTGACCCAGAGAAATTAGGTTTGCCATCGAAGTCTTTATTTGCATCAATTCCGGCTTCTGTTAAAAAGTAACGTGGCATTAAATGGCCGGATGTTGAACTTTCACTGCCAAAAGTAAAGGACTTTCCTTTTAGATCTTCCAGCTTGCTGATATTTTCTGATGATTGAGTAATAAATACAGAATGGAACTCAGCATCACGTGGTCGTTGAACGATCGACTCTGCATCAGGGACAAGGTTTCTAGCTTGTACACTTGTTAATCCACCAAACCAAGCCATATGGATTTCACCACGTTGGAAAGCAGTCACTAGTGCTGCGTAATCTACTGACGGTACAAATTCCACTTTCATCCCAGTCTTTTCGCTAAGATATTTAGCTACCGCTGTCATTCCTTTTTCTAAATCTGCAGCATTCTGATCAGGAATGGCACCAATTTTAAAGACTTCTTTTGTTGTCGTTTCTTTCTTGACATCTCCTGTATTTTTTTCAGTTTGCCCGCATGCAGCTAAAGAAAACACAAGTATAACAAGAATAAGAGCTGATACCCATTTTTTCATAATAATTCCACCTTAGTTGTATATTTGAATTCTGTAATATCTCTGTACTTTTAGAATTATACTGAACTGGTTTTTATTAATAAATTCATTAAATCGATATAAACTATCTATAATTATCGTTTTTTTCGATAAGGATAACATACGGAAATACACTATACTACCAATGACATCAAGAAAAACCCTTGCCCGGAAGCAAGGGTTTCTGTTAAGGCTCTTAAACCGTTATTTGTGACCATTCTTCGACATTCCACACTTTTGTTATCCAATCCTCATAAAAGTCGGGTTCGTGGCAGACTAGTACAACTGTTCCTTTGTATTCTTTGAGCGCTCGTTTGAGTTCGGCTTTCGCATCAATATCAAGGTGGTTTGTTGGTTCATCGAATAAGATCCAGTTACTTTCCGTCATCATCAGCTTACATAGTCGGACCTTAGCTTGTTCTCCACCGCTCAATTGATTCATAGGACGAGAGATGTGATCATTTTTCAATCCACAGCGGGCAAGCGCTGCGCGAACTTGATTTTGATCCATTGATGGGAAGGAATTCCAAACATCTTCGATTGGTGTAATTCCACCAGCTTTAACTTCTTGTTCAAAATAAGAAGGGAAGAGGAAATCGCCGCGTTCAACTTTTCCATTAATTGGATCGATTTTTCCAAGCATCGTTTTAAGAAGGGTCGATTTACCGACACCGTTACAACCAATGATGGCTACTTTTTCACCACGTTCAATCGTCATATTCATTTTTGGGAGAAGTGGCTCAGAGTAACCAATTTCTAAATCTTTCGCTTCAAAAACATAACGGCTGCTGCTGCGTGACTCCTTAAATCCAAAGGTTGGCTTCAAGGCAGTTTCCGGACGATCAATTCGTTCGATCCGATCCAGCTGTTTTTGACGGCTTTTTGCTCGGCCAGTTGTCGAATAGCGCGCCTTATTTTTCGCAATAAAATCTTCTTGTTTTTTGATAAATTCCATTTGCTTCTCATAGGCGTTAATATGCTGATTTTTATTGATCTCCGCAAGTTCAATGAACTTTTCATAACTTGCCGTGTAACGTGTTAGCTTAGAAAATTCCAATTGAAAAATAACATTGGATACCTGATTCATAAATTCCGTATCATGGGAGATTAAGATAAACGCATAAGGGTAGTCTTTTAGGTAGTTTTGTAACCAACGGATATGTTCTACATCAAGATAGTTGGTTGGCTCATCTAGCAAAAGGACTTTGGGTTGTTCCAAAAGAAGCTTAGCTAGCAGAACTTTTGTACGCTGTCCACCGCTAAGTGCTGCAACGTCGCGGTCTAATCCGATTGCATCGAGTCCTAAGCCTCGCGCTGCCTCTTCAATTTTAATATCCAATGAATAGAAGCCGCCAGCATCTAAAACGTCTTGGATTTCACCCATTTTCTCTAAAAGAACCTCCAGCTCTTCAGGAGAGGCGTCACCCATTTTGGCAATAACTTCATTTAATTCTTTTTCTTTTTCAAAAAGAGGGAGGAACGCGTCGCGCAGGACATCGCGCATGGTTCTTCCTTTGGTCAGCACGGTATGCTGATCCAAATACCCGTAGTGAACTCCAGGTGTCCATTCGACACGACCGCTGTCATGAATCAATTGTCCAGTAATGATATTCATTAAAGTGGATTTCCCAACACCGTTAGCACCAACAAGGCCAACATGATCTTCAGCTAATAATCGAAAGGAAACGTCTTTAAATAAAGTACGGTCCCCGAATGTATGACTTAAATTTTCAACGTTTAGTAAGCTCATTTTTTGTAATCCTCGCTTTGTTCAAGAATTAATACATTAGTACATCATACTAGATTTTTGAGGATTCGACTATATTTTTACGATGAAAATTACTGTGAGTTTTATTGGAAAATGAAATTTGTCTTAAAAAGGGAATAGTTTCATTGAATATAACACTTCCAAATTGATGGCCTTGATCCTTATGATGGATGTATAAATAACTTAGGTAGTTGGGCACTTTAATTAAAAAAGGATAAAATATGATTGGATTACTTATCGCCATTATCTTATTTAATTATTTCGCTTTTAAAAAAAATAAACGTTTGACAGAAAATCAAATTGTACATATTTGGACCTTTACCATTGCCTTTCAAGTCATCTTCGATTTGTTTGTAGAATTCAAATACCAAGGATACTGGTATTTTGACAAAGAAATTGATTGGGCAGGACTTCTACCACATATTTTCTTGGTTCCTCCAGTAAACATGATTTTTTTGAATTTTTTCCCTCATAACTCAAAAGTATTTAAGAAAATCTTATTTTTTATTCTATTTGTCATTGTTATTTTGATCTATGAAGCCCTTACTTTACTTCCTGCGCCTTGGGGGTATTTTCACTATGGATGGTGGAAATTGTGGCATGCAGCGATGATTAATCCGGTTCTTTTACTTATCCTGTTAGGGTACTATAAGTGGATCTGCAAACTGGAAAAAAAAGCATGCAAGCCTAAAAAAACGTAATTTATAGGATGGAAAGGGCTGCAGATGCGGCTCTTTTTTGATGACTGACAAAGTTATTCCTTTTATTAATGGAAAAGCTTAAACCATTTTCTCAACTTGTCCATATACTAGTAAAAAACAGTGGAAGGGGTGGATAGGTTGACAATCAAACGAGAGGGAATTTCGATCGGTACCATTTCTGGCGGTATTGTAAACTTTGGCGGAGCCGTTTGTATCTCTCCAATATCGGTAACAAAGTCAGCCTCAGGTTCTGGAGGTGGCAATACAGGCAGAGATATTACTACGATTACTGGATTAAGTTCCACAACTTAAAGAACGATAACTGATATCTTAGAATTGATTAAACCGATGCTAAAATAGCATTGCTTTTTTTGAAATTCATCTAGTATTCCCTTATTAAAATCATGTAAAAAGACGATACCTGATTAAGTATCGTCTTTTTACATGATTTTCACTTAAGCTTCAATTAATGATGGGTTAGGAAGTAATTTGCTCACTTACTTTTACTTCCTTTATTGTCCTTTTAGCATTGAAAACAATGTTTAAGAATATAGCTGTAAGGCTTCCAGACACGATCCCACTGCTTGTAAGAATATTTACACTCTCGGGAAGATGTGAAAATACATCTGGTACTGCAGTTATCCCGAGACCCATACCAACAGAACAAGCTATGATAAGGAGATTTTCTTGTGAAGCAAAATCTACCTTACTTAGCATTTTAATTCCATAAGCAATAACCATTCCGAACATTGTTACCATTGCACCGCCAAGCACAGACGTTGGAATAACGGTAGTGAATGCTCCGATTTTCGGGATAAATCCTAGGAATACTAACATACCACCCATTGTATAAATGACATTTTTGCTTTTTACACCAGAAAGCTGGACGAGTCCAACGTTTTGCGAGTAGGTGGTGTAGGGGAAAGCATTAAACAAAGCACCGATAATACTTGCAAGACCTTCAGCACGATAGCCTTTTGATAAATCCTTCTCTGTTAAATTTTTCCCTGTGATATCACTTAGCGCGAAATATACTCCTGTTGATTCTACCATACTCACAATTGCAACAAGAGTCATCGTAATAATAGGAGTCCATTCAAAGGTAGGTGTACCAAAATAAAATGGCTTAACCATGTGGAACCATGATGCGTCAGCTACTGCAGTAAAATTGACCTTTCCCATAAAAGAGGCCACAATGGTTCCCGCAGCTAATCCTAGTAAAATTGATATCGACCGGATAAATCCTTTTGTAAAACGATAAAGTAAAATGATAAATAGCAAGGTTCCGAAAGCTAGGCTGATATTGGAGATACTTCCGAAATCAGGGCTGCCTTGACCGCCAGCGATATTATTCATCGCGACAGGGATAAGTGTAATTCCAATAATAGTAACAACTGAGCCAGTAACAACGGGTGGAAAGAATTTAATTAGTTTTCCAAAAAATTGCGAGATAACAATTACGACAATACCGGAGATAAGAATGGAACCGTAAATGGAAGAAATACCGTATTGACCACCAATGGCAATCATTGGTCCAACAGCTGTAAATGTACAACCCAGTACAATCGGTAACCCGATTCCAAAAAAGCGATTTTGCCAAACCTGTAAAATTGTCGCAATTCCACACATTAAGATATCGATCGATACCAAGTAGGTTAATTGTTCACCGGAAAATTTAAGCGCTCCTCCAACGATTAGTGGAACGATTACCGCTCCTGCGTACATGGCTAATACATGTTGAATTCCTAACGAGGCAATTTTAAAAGGATGCTGTTTCATTAGATCATTTCCTCTACTTTCTCATTAATAAATGTCACTTTTCCTTTTGAAAGCGAGGAAATCCTTGCTAAGGATTCAACCCTAAAACCCAGATCCTTCAATTTTTGTGCTCCATGTTGAAAAGATTTCTCGATGACAATTCCAATTCCTGCTACCTGTGCACCACTTTGTTGAACAATTTTTACTAAACCAAGTGCAGCCTCGCCATTTGCAAGGAAATCATCAATGATGAGGACTCTATCACTATCATTTACATATTTATTGGAAATGGAAATTTCGTTTGTTTCATTTTTAGTAAATGAATGGACTGTCGCCGTAAGTAACTCATCGACAAGTGTCAAAGATTTTCTTTTACGTGCGAATATGACAGGGATGTTCATTTGTAAACCGGCCATAACTGCCGGTGCAATGCCTGAAGATTCGATCGTCACAATTTTAGTAACGCCTTCATCTGCAAATATCCTTGCAAATTCTTTTCCAATTTCAAGCATTAGTTGCGGGTCGATTTGATGATTTAAAAAGGAATCGACCTTTAAAANNCGTCTGAGCTGATTTTCTCTTCTAGTAATCTCATGTTTGATAACTCCCTTATTAAATAATAAAAGCCCAAAGGTCATTGCCTCACAACAAATAATTGAGTGAGATAATGACCTTTGGGCTTCGTGTCCAAAAAGGAATAGGTGCAAATCTAAAAAAGAGGCGCCATTCCGCATTACCCACTCATAGTCAGATTGTTAACGGCAATCCGGTAGAAACTTGCGGGCCATATTCCCGCGATTATATGAGTGAAACGATATGAATTTATTCACATTATACGAGCTGATAAAAAGTAATTCAATAAGTTTTTTTAGAAAAACGAACATTTTAAATTATTTCTCACGCATCGTTCGTGTACTGTAAACGGTTTATTCGCAGAAAATAAACGGCTAACTCAAAGATTGAATACCCATTCATTTTCAGGTATTATTAGAGTGTATAATTTATTCAGAAAATTCTAATATAAAAGGGTGAAGAAAATGAAAAAATCAATTCCAGAATCATGGTGGAATCATTTGAAGTTGCCTGTTATTTCGGCTCCGATGTTTTTGGTGTCAGGCACTGAACTCGTAAAAAATTGTTGCTTAAATGGCGTAATTGGTTCCTTTCCTGCTCCAAACGCAAGACCCATTGAAGTATTAGATCAGTGGATGGGACAATTAAATGCAGAGTTGGAAGAGGCACGCGCCCTCGAGCCAGACCGGAAAATTGCACCGTGGGCAATGAATATGGTTGTACATAGCTCTTACAGCCGTCTGAAGGAAGAACTTGAATTAATTAAAAAGCATCAGCCTCAATTGGTGATTACCTCCTTAGGAAGTCCGAAAGTAGTCGTAGATATTGTGCATGAATATGGTGGACTCGTATTCTCAGATGTTAGTGATTTGAAATTTGCTAAAAAAGCCGCAGAAGCTGGTGTTGATGGTTTAATTTTGGTGTCAAGCGGGGCAGGTGGTCATGCAGGACAAATTAACAGCTTTGCCTTCGTGGATATGGTTCGTACCTTCTGGGATGGAATTATTGTCCTTGCGGGTTCTATTTCTACGGGCAAAGGGATTTTAGCTGCCCAAGCGGCGGGAGCGGATCTTGCCTATATGGGAACAAGGTTTATCGTAGCGACCGAAAGTATGGCTAATGATGAATACCGAGAAATGCTCGTTGATGCCACACAAGAGGATATCATTTTAACTGATGCTTTCTCCGGCGTCATGTGCAATATGCTGGTACCTAGTATTAAAAAGGCGGGATTGGACCCAGCGAAACTCGTTAAAAAAGATCAGGTAAACTTTGATAGTATGCAAAGGGAAACAAATGCGAAAGCATGGCGCGACATTTGGTCAGCAGGTCACGGTGTAGGAGCGATCAATAAAATTGAATCAGCAGCTGAAATAATCAATACTTTAGAAATAGAATACAAAGAAGCAGTACAAAACATCAATCGAAATGCAGGGAAATTGAGTTCGGTGTCAGTAAACTAATTCAAATACATTTTATGAAAAAGGACTCTCGCTTTTGGGTCCTTTTTTTTATCAAAATAAATTAAGAAAGAGATTGATTTCATAAGGGAGAGAGATGTATGGATAAGAACAGACGTAAGGAACTAAAAGAGGAATACAAACAGATTAAAACCTACATGGGAGTGTATCAAATTATCAACACGATTAACGGTAAGATTTACGTTGACAGTTGTCTCAACCTGAAAAATAAATGGCTAACGTTACGAGGTCAACTTGACATGGGTCGATTCGCCAACTTCGAATTGCAAAGAGATTGGAAGGAACTTGGAGAAGGAGCATTCGTCTATGAAGTGCTCGAGGAAAAAGAAATTGATGAAGCAACAGACAAGCGATGGGAACTTAAGCAATTGGAAAAGCCGTGGTTGAAGAATTTGCAGCCTTACGGAGTTAGAGGATATAATAAGCTGCCCAAAGACTAACATTTTGAATTATTTCATCTGAATAAGTATCAACAAAAACGCTCTGAGTAATAACACTCCGAGCGTCTTTTAATGGAATTATTGAAATGTTTCAAAGAGAAAGTACCGAGATGCCGCATAATGGGAAATGAGAGTTACTTCTTACGTTTTTCCTTTGAGACCATCTTAATAACTTTATAACCAGGCTTCATCTTAATCTTTTGGACTCCATTATTAGTTGTAACTTGGTACATGGTATATTTACGAGGTTGATGTTCGAGAACGTTGATTTTTTTAATTGTCTCTTCTCGAAAATATTTATGTATTTTCTTTGTTTGCTTTTCTTTTTTTTCTCCGTACAGGAAATCGTAAGCGACAATGATTAATAAAATAAAGATTGCTCCAACAAAAAGTGAATATAGTGCAGAATACAATAATGACAAAATGGACATCCTTTCTTTCTTGCGATGGAGGGGATTAAAAAACCATTATAGCGTAAAGTGTATGATTA
>NZ_JBALOS010000196.1:0-3933 GCF_036962765.1 Neobacillus drentensis | reverse complement strand
ACTATGTATGGCAACAATACAATTAATTTAGATTGGAAAAGGATGGAGATAAAATGGAGTATGTTCTTTACAATGGCAAGAAATACTTAATCCTTTATAAGTACACTTCGGGATATTGCGAAATTAAGGAAGTAGATAGTCTACATAATATACAATTGGTTCATTCATCAGAATTAACGGACCTAAACTAAAAAAAGCTGGAAAAGGTAATCTAACCTTTTTCAGCTTTTTTTGATTTAACAGGCTGATACAATTGAAGAGATGATATGCCGAGAATCCCATTGCCCATCTGAAAAAGCAATAATGGGGTAGTTTTTGGGAAAAAGCATTTGAGTGATCTCATCTATGGAGCGCCCTTCATTGTAGAGATTTTCCACTTCGCCAGAAAGATTTTCAAGATAATCTAACTTTTGCTTCATCCTGCTTTTACCATCCTCAATATACCCACTATGCGCACAGTACAGCGACTGAAAATCATAGGTGAGCAGTGTACGTAATGAATGGATAATCACAGGGATAGATTCGCTGTCCATAATGACTTTCGTACGTGTTGTTACGAATAAATCACCCGAAAATAATCGGCCTGATTCTTCATGAAAGAATGAGACATGATCATCGGCATGTCCAGGTGTATAGATTACTTTCCACTCATGACTGCGTGATTGAATGACATCCCCAAGAGGCAGGGCATCAAAGACTGTTCGCACTCCCCAGGTAAGTTGACGATACTTAGGATAAGGACAATGCTGAGCACAGGTATTCATTCCTTTTGGATGAACATAGATTGGAACATGTTTATGATTCTGAATCCAAGGTGCTAGACCGCAATGGTCTTCATGACTATGCGTTAACGTGACCAAATCAATACTTTGCTGCTCATAAATTGGGATTAATTCTGATTCAAGACATTGGGTTCCTGTATCAATTAGCATTCCATCAACCAAAAAAGAATAAACAGTTCCTAATTTGAGGCCCGCGCTTTGAACATTCCCCTCAATACATAAAACGTCTTCATTCGTAAACACGTTTATCATAATTGAGACCTGCCCCTCTATTTTTTTAATTTTCCAAATATTTAATATAACTGTATCGAAAAATGAATGAATAATCAATCATATTGTCCTGAAGAAAATTAACCCTATTTATGTATATTTGGACACATTTTCTCAAATTATATGAAGAAAAAGGTGGGTTACTCATGAATAATTGGCATCTCATTTTAGCTGGAGTTGTATTGTTAATCTTAATCGTTGGTTTAGTTGTTACTTTAGGTACAGGAAGAATGGTTAGTACTAAATCGGGGGAATTCGATACACAAATCAATGAGGGCACCCAACGACATCCTTATTTACTAAATCCGGTGTTTCTTGTCTGGATTATCGCAATGACAGCTATCATAATTTATATCATCTATCTAGGCTTTCATTACTATTGATGCAAAAATCGAGCGAAAGGTTGTCCCGTTTTGTTAACTGGAACTACCTTTCGCTCTCTGTTTTATTCTGCCGGTGCATGTTCGACAGCGATTTGGTATGCATCCAATATCGCTTCACTTTCGGAGGGATCATTAATACCCACTAAATCTTGATTCCCTTCCTCTCCTTCTATTTTCATGACGATGGTTTCATCCTCAGCCTTTAATAACGCATAGGATTCATCCTCCATATCAAATAATGCTTCAACAGCATAATCTTTAAGATTACCTTGATCATCTTCAATCGTAATAATATCCCTCAGTTCATCATGCCTCATCGTCACTCACCTCAACAAAAGTACTCAAATATAATATTCCCTAACTATGGAGGGGTTAGGTGGATATGTTATTACCAGAAAATCTATTGCTGTTTTTAAAAATAGTTCGGACGGAATTGGGAAAAGTAATAGTACAGGAGGTGAGCGACAATGCCAAACCAAAAAAACAATACAAAAAGCGTTGCAGAAGGTATTAAGGAAACCGCAGGTGCTGCCTTTCATACGATTCATAGTGCATTAGAAACCACTGAGAACGTGGCAATGAATGCTGTGGATGCAACTAAAAATGCTGTTAATAATTTAACAGGCAACGAAAACGATAGAAACAATCGGAATAATAGATGAAAAAACGCCAATTTAACTGGCGTTTTTTTAATTAGTTCAATTTTTGCCCAACCAATTGTTTTTGACACTAAATTATTTCAATCGCTTGAGATGTTGGCTAGTTCTCTATACATATCTTTTGAAGCTAGAACATCCCTTTCATTTACTTCTTCCATAATTTGTTCGTGTAACTAACTTGGGGGAAAAATTAAGGTCGGATATTAGAAACAGAAAGATTACTGGAAGTGGACTGTGATGAGATCGTTTTAGCAAATGCAGAAATGAGTAAGTATAAAGCACCCTCAATAAATACTTCAATTTTTAATAAAAATTGTTTTCATTTCTTGATAAAATGAAAATAAAAAGATGAAGGTGTTCATCCTTCAGAAAGAGGTTTGAGTGTGTCAACAGAAAATTCAAAAGCTTTAGAGGGTCAACCAACCTGGTTGCAGCCTTACATTGATTCTCCAGAAAAGCAGCAACAGTTGTATCGGCGGACATTGCTGATTGTGGTCATGTCACAAATTTTCGGTGGAGCTGGACTTGCTGCTGGTATTACGGTGGGTGCACTCCTTGCCCAAGATATGTTAGGGTCGGATAAGTATGCAGGCATTCCGGCAGCATTATTAACGTTTGGCTCTGCTGGGGCAGCGCTGCTGATCGGTCGCGTCTCCCAACGTTTTGGACGCCGGATAGGACTTGCGGGAGGTTTCTTGACCGGGGGGATTGGTGCAATTGGAGTCATTGTTTCTGCCATTACTAGTAATATCTTTCTGCTATTTACATCACTATTGGTCTACGGTGCGGGCTCTGCCTCAAACTTACAAGCGCGCTATGCAGGAGTTGACTTAGCAAAACCTACACAGCGAGCGACAGCTGTCAGCATCGCAATGGTTTCAACGACCTTCGGGGCTGTGGCAGGACCAAACTTGGTGGATGTCATGGGTCAATTTGCAGTCTCTATTGGTGTTCCTGCTCTTGCTGGTCCCTTCATTCTAGGGGCGGCAGCCTTTCTTCTTGCAGGTTTAGTCCTATTAACTTTTTTGCGCCCAGATCCTCTGATTGTTGCCAATGCCATTGTAGATCGGCAGGTCATCGACAGGAGTAATCCTATTGAGAAGCAATCTAGTAATCTGGCAATCAATAAACGAGGAATTGTTGTCGGAGCTACCATCATGGTGTTAACTCAAATTGTTATGACCTCAATTATGACCATGACACCTGTTTACATGAAACATCATGGACATGGTCTGAGAGAAGTTGGAATGGTCATCGGCTTCCATATTGGCGCCATGTATCTTCCTTCTCTCGTGACTGGAATCCTCGTGGATAAAATTGGACGGACCGCTATGGCCATTGCTTCAGGTGCAACTCTCCTTACAGCAGGTATTCTTGCTGGTAGTACACCTGCTGATTCCATGTTTACCCTCATCATCGCGCTTTCATTGCTCGGGCTTGGCTGGAATTTTGGTTTAATAAGTGGCACCGCACTGATCGTCGATTCCACTCACCCCTCAACCCGTGCCAAAACACAAGGAACGGTAGATGTCTTGATCGCTTTAGCAGGGGCCTCTGGGGGAGCCCTATCCGGAATGGTGGTCGAGCAGACGAGTTACACAGGGCTCTCATTTGCTGGCGGAATTCTTTCCCTCCTCCTTATTCCAGTCGTTATCTGGTCACGTAGTAATCAAAAAATAACTGATAAAAGCTGAGTAGAAGAAATCGGGAAATAGGATTCCAATTGTTGGAACAGACTCCTATTTCCTTTTTGTCGTTTAAAAAAAAAAATTATTAAAAATTCACTATTTCACAATTAAATTTATTTTCGGAATATTATAAGTGTGTTATAGTCATAGA
>NZ_JBALOS010000195.1:2425-2693 GCF_036962765.1 Neobacillus drentensis | reverse complement strand
CTGCCGCTGCCAGAGCTGCTATGTCCACTACTGGAGCTACCCTTAGTTCCACTACCAGAAGATCCAGTACTTCCTGAACTTGATTTATTGTTACCTTCCTTTTTACCTACAGGATTATTATCTAAAAATCCAACTACACCATTTTCTTTAGCTTGTGAAAGTAAATGTTCAATATCAAGCTTTAGTACCATCTTTCCACCACTTTCTTAACAATTTTTTCTTTTCTATTTCAATTTATGATGATTTTATCTATTTGCCATAGACAATC
>NZ_JBALOS010000195.1:0-2385 GCF_036962765.1 Neobacillus drentensis | reverse complement strand
CATATATCTAGAAAAAATATTGTTTAGGAGAATTCAAGTGTTAAAATACGAAATTATAATTAATCCGAAGTGGTTAAGAAAATTGGATAACGACATTTGGAATGATGAATTAGTACCTGCCGTATTAAGGATAGGTGAGGATCGAATTAGTATTAAAATAGCCTATCGAGGAAACGTGATAAGGGATAAGAAAAAAAAATCCTATCGTATTGTTTTTCAAAAACCTTACAAGGTCAATGGAGCTCATGAAATCCATCTAAATGCAGAATTTTCAGATGTATCATTAAGTAGAAATAAATTATCACTTGATTTCTTTGATCGAATTGGGGTTATTTCTCCACACTCCCAGCATGTTCTGTTATATATCAATGGAAAAAATAAGGGCATTTATTTAGAAATTGAATCTTTTGATCAATTTCTCCTTAAAAAAAGAAAATTGCCGGATGGAGCCATTATTTATGCAACCAATAATCGAGCAAATTTCTCCTTAATAACTAAGAAAAAAGAAATAAAAAAACGTTTGGACCAAGGATACACATTAAAATATGGTGATCAAGAAGATATGGTTGATTTAAAAAGATTCATTGCAATGATAAATGCTCTAAGTAATGAAGATTTTGCAAAAGAAATCCCACAAGTATTGGATGTTGAAAAATACTTAAAATGGGTATCTAGCGCAGTATGTGTTCAGAATTATGATGGTTTTATCCATAATTATGCATTATATAAAAATAGTAAAACTGGACTATATGAAATTACTCCGTGGGATTATGATGGTACCTGGGGAAGAAACCTTCATGGAAGGAAGCTTGATTATGACTATGTTCCATTGACTGGCTTCAACACACTTTCCGCTAGACTTTTCCACTTTCAACACTTTAGAAACTTATATAATGAAATCCTCACAAGTATTTTAGAAAATGACTTTACTCTAGAAGTCCAAAAACCTATTATTGATGATCTATTTGATTCGTTAAAACCACACATGAGTCTAGATCCATATATTAACTCTACAGCTGAATCCTTAGAGCTAGAAAAAAAGGTTTATTTTAACTTTATAAAAAAAAGAAACGATTATCTTAAGAAAGAATTAAAATCCTTTATAAAGGTAAAAAGTATATGAATTTCAATCATATACTTTTTTTTTTGCCTATTTTTACCCAAAACAGTAAAAAAAGGCTCCTTTATTAGTACAACATCACCCCGTGATACATATAGATGCAGTGTAAATGTTTATTTAATTTAAAGGAGGATATTTCTTTTATGGAGAGAGAAATGATGGAACAATTTGTCGGCAAAATAATTAGGGTTGACCGGGGAGGACCAGAATCAAGAAGTGGAAAATTACTGGCAGTATTTGAAGACTTCTTTGCCATTTTAACTGAACACGATGGGGTCGTATATTATAAGACAAATCATGTCAAAAGTATCACAGAAAGTTCAAAAGATGATATGAAGTTTGGATTGAAGGTCCCAAATAAGCTTGATTTTAAAAAGGCTGATACCTTTCAGAAGCTTTTAGGAAAAATAAGATTTCAATGGGTGAAAATTAATCGTGGCGGTCCTGAATCATTAGAAGGCGTACTAAGCGATGTAAACAAACATTTTGCTTCACTGATTCTTAAAGAAGAAGTTGTCCGCGTCTCGATGCATCACATTCGAAACATAAGCTATGGACTGAAAGTTGATAATTCCAATGAATCTAATGGTAATGACAACAGTAGCAAGAGCAGCAGCAGTAACAAGAGCAGTAGCAGTAACAAGAGCAGTAACAAGAGCAGTAATAACAAAGATAAATAAAAAAAATATTGTCGCTTCTCCACTAGAGAAGCGACCCATTATCTCTTAAGGAGGATTAAACATGGGTTTAGATAAATTTTCAGCTGCATTGGATTTATTAAAAGGTTTTAGTGTAAATCTTTATGTAGGTGAAGACGTATTTAAAGGAAAACTTATCGATGTTGAGGCAGATCATGTAGTGCTGGAAACCGAAAATAAATACATTTTTTATTATAACATTGATAAAATTCAAGCAATCACTAAAAATACTAGACAGTTTCAACCTGAGAAAACAACGTCAAAATTTCAAAAAACACAGAGTTTAACAGATTTACTTCATTCCTTTCAACATACTTGGGTAACGATATTGACTATCAACAAACAAAGATTTACCGGCGTTTTAAGCGAAATTGATACAGACTTTGCTACCTTAATTAACGGTGATGAACGAATCTTAATTAAATTAACTCATGTGTCAAACATTCTCAAAGGGTCTATAGAAGAAGAGACTGCAAAGACCTCCTCATCTTCTTCCGGTGATAAAGAGGACTCAAAGAATCATTCATCTTCTTCTGGTGATAAAAAGGACTCAAAGAATCATTCATC
>NZ_JBALOS010000194.1:0-17156 GCF_036962765.1 Neobacillus drentensis | reverse complement strand
GCGGAAATCAACAGGCATGATTAACAGGCCAAATATTAATAAACTATGAACAAACTATTAATTAGTAGGGAAGAATTGTATTTATAGTTGATATGCTTAAAATTTGAGATAAACTTAATAAAAAGAAGACTTTATGTTTCAGTAGGAGTTGAACAAAATTGAAAATATTAGTGATTGAAGATAATAAAAGTGTCTGTTCCATGATCGAAATGTTTTTTGCCAAGGAAGGCATTGATGGGGAGTTTGTGAATGACGGCCTTGAAGGGTATCACCGTATTAAAGAAGGTACATGGGATGCGCTTATTATTGACTGGATGCTGCCTGGAATGGACGGTGTAACCATTTGCCGAAAAATTAGGCAAGAAGAATATACTGTTCCAATTATAATGTTAACAGCAAAAGATAGTGAGTCAGACCAAGTGCTCGGGTTAGAAATGGGGGCAGATGATTATGTGACCAAGCCCTTCAGCCCCCTAACATTAATGGCAAGAATTAAGGCTGTTACACGCCGGTTTCAAACCCAAGTCCCAAAGGGAAATGATGATTATATTCAGACGGACCATTTTAGAATCAGTAAAAATACGCGGGAAGTGATAGTGGACGGAACCCAAGTTACAAACTTAACACCAAAAGAGTTTGATTTACTTTACTATATGATTGAACATCCCCGTCAAGTGTTTTCAAGAGAGCAATTGCTGGAGAGGGTTTGGGGTTATCAGTTCTATGGTGACGAACGAACAGTTGATGTTCATATTAAACGGCTTCGGAAAAAAGTTGAAACAACCGCACAGCCATTCTTCCATACCGTATGGGGGGTAGGATATAAGTTTGATGAGTCAATCAAAACCGATGAAGTTTAGATACATTTACCAACAGTTTTTCAGCCATATTAGTATTATTATTGTGGCTTTTTTAGTATTGAGTCTTTTATTTGCTCATTATGTTGAGAATTTGGTCTATGAGAACAAAGCTGACGAGTTGATTACTTATGGAAAGTCCATCCTGGCAGAGATTGAACAAAGGCCGCAAGCAACGGAGTCCATTATTAATCGCTATAGTTCCGTCTTAGCGACCAGAAAAATGAGCTTTAGTATGTTTGACCAATTTGGGAATCTTTACGCAGTCGGAAAAGAGGGCCCGGCTATTCAAGGCTTATCCGACAAAGATTGGGATCGGATCTCTAAAGGTCGAACCTTGGTAGTGAATAGTGATTTTAAACGGTTCGGCCAAGAAGGGGTTACCTTTGTTGTATTGCCGTATCTTGATAAGGGGAATTTTATTGGAGGGATTTTGTTAACCTCTCCGATTAGTGGTTCAAGTGCTATGATTCACCGTGTCAATCAGTTTATTTTGTACACGATATTGATTGCACTCGGAGTGTCGTTTCTACTAAGTTGGTTTTTATCGAGGATTCATGTGAACCGGATTAAACGTCTCCGCGAAGCAACGTCCCTAGTTTCGTCTGGGAATTATCATGTCCACGTTTCCTTCTCCAATTTTGATGAAATTGGTGAATTAGCGAACGATTTTAATCACATGGTCGATAAAATTAATACCTCGATGGAGGAGATTGAAAGTCTAGAAAATAGACGGAGACAATTTTTATCGGATGTTTCTCATGAGATGAGGACCCCGCTGACAACTATTAGCGGAGTAATCGAAGGTTTGAAAAATGACATGATACCAGAAGAAGATAAAGAACGTGGCATAAATCTAGTGAGTCAGGAAGCAAAAAGACTGATTCGTCTTGTTAATGAAAACTTGGATTATGACAAAATACGGTCCAATCAAATACGGTTATACAGAGAAGAATTTCAGCTCCTGGAGTTATTTGAAATTATTCAGGAACAATTAATGCTACAAGCAGAGGATAAAAATAATCAAATTATAATTGAGGCTGAACCAGAGGTCATGGTCAATGCTGACTATGACCGTCTGATTCAAATATTAATTAACATCACCAAAAATAGCATTCAGTTTACCACGGATGGAACCATTTGGCTGCGAGGGAGAACGGAGGCTCAGTCAACCATTATCGAAGTGGAAGACACTGGGATTGGCATCGATCCGAGTGACATAGAAAATATCTGGCGCCGTTTCTATAAGGCTGATATATCAAGGACTAGTAACCCTTATGGTGAATTTGGGTTAGGTTTATCGATTGTTAAGCAATTGGTTCTCCTTCATAATGGTGAAATTAATGTATTCAGTGAAGAGGGCAAAGGAACAAAATTCGTCATTAAACTATAAAAATCATCTTATAGCTGCGGGCTGGTGCCTGCAGCTTTTTTGTGCGAATAGGACAAAATTTCGCAGTTATTTCTTTAAGTCGTTATAGTTTGTTAATAATTTCTTAAGATTTACCCGTTAAAGTAAAGACAAGATAAAACATGCATAAAGGAGTTTGAATGTGATGGAATTTAAAAATGAAAAGGAATTCGAAACAAGTCAATCAAATTCATCTGAGATGACTAAAAATATAAAAGCAGAAGAACCATCATTGGATACCATCAGTGTCAGCCATACTGAAATAAATACACATGCAGTCGATGCAACGCTGACAGTAGAAACAAATAGTTATCAGGATCGTGAGGTTCGAGATGAAACAACTGATTTCGAAACGACAAGCGAAGCAAGATTAGCTTCAGAATTGGAACAAACACGGACAACTCATCAGGTGGATGAAAGGAATACGAAAAAACGAAAAGCAAAAGGATTTGCGTCTACACTTGCTGCAGGGGTAATTGGGTCTGTCCTAACATTAGCAATTCTGCCTCACACAGACTACATTAAAAATCATTTCCCGACAGAAGAGAATCAGGAGGCAATCTCTCAACAAGGAACTTCTGTCAAGCCAGTGGTGGCTCAGCCCACAGCAGCATCTGCTAATTCGATTGCGGATACGGTTGAAAAGGTATCTAAAGCCATTGTTGGGATTGTCAATTATCAGCAACAACAGAATAATTTCAATGGTAATCCTAACTCTTCACAAAGTGTGGAAAGCGGTTCGGGATCGGGGGTTATTTTTCAAAAAAATAATGACTCTGCTTATATTGTTACTAATAACCATGTAGTCGAAGGTGCCTCGAAACTTGAAGTCTCTTTGTTTGACGGTCAAAAGGCGACAGCTGAAGTGGTTGGTACGGATGCTTTAACTGATCTTGCTGTCTTAAAAATTGATGCCAAATACGTAACTGCAACAGCTGATTTTGGTAATTCATCTACACTCCGCCCGGGTGACCAGGTCTATGCAATTGGTAACCCGCTCGGACTCGATCTTTCAAGAACAGTTACTCAAGGGATTGTGAGTGCCACGAACCGTAGTATTGCCATTACAACCTCTGCTGGAAACTGGGATACCAACGTTATTCAAACAGATGCAGCAATCAATCCTGGGAACAGCGGGGGTGCCTTAATTAACCCTCAAGGACAAGTGATTGGGATCAATAGTTTAAAAATTTCTGAAAGTGGTATCGAAGGATTAGGCTTTGCCATTCCAAGTAATGACCTGATTCCAATTGTGAATCAATTAATAGAGAATGGTAAGATTGACCGTCCATATCTCGGCGTAGGACTTGCCGATCTTGATCAAGTTCCGCAAATGTACTGGCAAAACCTGCCCAACAATATCAAAAAAGGCGTTTTGGTCATGAATATAGACCCTGACTCAGCAGCTGCTAAAGCAGGTTTCCAACCGAAGGATGTCATTGTATCCATGAATGGCACTGACATTGCTAATTCCTCAGAACTAAGAAAATATTTATACTCGAAGGTTAAGACAGGGGAGGAAATTAAATTTGAAGTTTACCGTGATGGAAAACGGATGACGTTAACCGCAAAAATAATGAATAATAGTGGTGCGTGATTTGAGGTAAGATAAGACCATTCCAAATTGGTCTTGAGGTGGAAAGATGAACAAGGTCGGAAAATTTGCAGCAAAAGAGACAGTAGATGATCTTGAATTAATGAATATGGTCTTTGAGCTTCCTGAAAAAGATAAAATGATTATGTGGTCAGAAGGCTATATTGATCTTGTGATTGAGAAATTACCTGAGTATGCCCGAGATGTGTTGGAGAAGCGCAAGGAAAAGTGGGAAGATACGAAAGCCTATTATGAAAAGAAAATTGAAGAAATTAGTAACCAAGAAGAGTTTAAAGTGAAACAAAAGGGTGAACGGAAGGAGTTCGCCCTTTTTGTCATGGAGCGGTATCCAGAATATCAATCCTTACTATTTTTAATCTACGACGGGAATTTAAAAGAGGATGATTTCAGAAAGTTTGTTTACCGCAAAAGGCTAGGTTCTCGTAAAAAGTACCTTCATTAAACTTGTTGGAGGAAAAAAGTGACAAGTTGGCGGAAATTTTTTGGAGTGTAGCGGAATAATCAATAGTTTTGGCGGAATTCACCCGGGAGTTGGCGGAATACCTGCTCCAATCGGCAGAATTAATTCCCAACCTTTAGATTAATCAGAAAAAATAGGCTTGCAATCGTTATTAGAAATATTTACAATTAAAATAACTAATTTGAAACGGAGGTGGGGAAGAGATGAAACGTTCTATTTTTGCACGGTTACTTTGGCTGGAAGCACTTAATATTTATCGTGCAATTTTTCATGGTGTAGTTTTCAAAGGGGGTAGTCTGCCCTTTTTTCAAAATTACAAAATGAATATGGAACAATAACACATCTCTTTACCCACTATAAATAGGTAGGAAGAGAGTGCACCTTTTGCACTCTTTTTTCATGCCCAATTTAAAAAGCCGCGGGTCGTAAAAGATGCCCGCGGCTTTTTATGTTAAAGAGAGTGTTCATCTTAATTTTTATTAATAAGGAGAATGAACATGATCATTTGCAGCGTTAATCATATTGATAAATCATTTGGCGGAAATATTATATTTAAAGATTTATCCTTTGAAGTACAGGAGGGGAGCAGGATTGGTCTGGTTGGCCGGAACGGAGGCGGTAAGACGACGTTATTGAAGTTACTCGCTAATCAGGAAACAGTTGATGAAGGGGTTATCCATTGGAAAAAGGGTCTAAAGATCGGATACTTGGCCCAGATACCTGATTTCAAAGAGCTAACTAGTAAAGAAGTTTTAAAAACAGCCTTTGAGCAATTAATAACAACCGAAACCAAACTTCAGTATTTAGAAGTTGAAATGGGGCAAGAAATTGCTCCGGGTGCCCTCCAAAGATTAATGGATCAATATGGAAAGCTCCAAGATGAATTTATCTTAAATGGCGGCTATGAAATGGATGCCCAATTGGACCGGATTGCAAACGGCTTGAATATTACAGATCTGCTTGATAAAACCTTCTCATCATTAAGCGGCGGAGAGAAAACCAAAGTTGGGCTGGGCTTGAGTTTATTGAAAAATCCAGAACTTCTGTTGCTTGATGAACCGACCAACCATTTAGATTTGAAGGCGATTGAATGGCTAGGCGCCTTCCTTAAGGATTATACGGGAACGATTATTCTCATCTCTCACGACCGTTACTTTTTAGATGAGGTGGTCACGAAAGTGCTGGAAATGGAAGATGGAGAAATTGATTTGTACCATACGAATTTTAGCGGCTATGTGAAAGAGAAAGAAGAGCGGCTCTTAAGAGAATTTCAGGAATATCAAGAACAGCAGAAGAAAATAAAAAAGATGAAAGAAGCGATTAAGCGCCTACGTGACTGGGCAAACCGCGCAAATCCACCAAGTGCCTCCCTTCATAAACGGGCGACAAATATGCAAAGGGCACTGGATCGGATTGAAAAACTGGAACGCCCAAAGATAGATGTCAAAAAAATGGCGATTGATTTCGAAGCCAATGATCGAAGCGGTAAAGACGTGATCGTCATGGAGGATATTTCGAAGAGCTTTGGAAACAGGACTCTGTTTGACCAAGTAAACATGTTTGTTCAATATAGGGACCGAGCAGCAATTGTCGGGGATAACGGCACTGGCAAATCTACGCTATTAAAAATGCTTCTTAGGGAAATCGAGCCTGATAAAGGTGTTGTAAAGGTTGGGGGCAATGTAAAAGTCGGCTATTTGTCACAGCATGTCTTTACGGATATTGGCGATAAACAGCTGATTGACGTATTTCGGTCTGAGGTAGTCGTCAATGAAGGAGAGGCGCGTCATATTTTAGCCCGGTTTTTATTCTACGGCCCAGCGGTATTCCGCAAAGTGAGTCAACTTAGCGGCGGGGAGAGAATGAGACTTAGACTTGCCCAGTTAATGTACCAGGATATCAATCTTCTGATTCTGGATGAACCGACCAATCACCTCGATATTGATTCCTGTGAAGTGTTAGAGGAAGCGCTGGAACAGTTTAATGGTACCATTTTAGCTGTGTCGCATGATCGCTATTTTCTCAATAAGCTTTTTACGAAAATTTACTGGCTCCAGGATGGGACAGTTCACTACTTCGATGGTAACTATGATTGGGCAAAGGGGAAGCTGGATGAAAAGATTGAGATAAAACAAACGGAAAAGCCGACGTTGACCAAAACTTCCCTGCCAAAAGTATCGAAAGTGGAAGAAGATGGGGCAGATGTGATTGAGGAAAAAATTGAGCAAATTGAAGCAGAAATTCAACTTCTGAAACAAAAGCTTGGAGAAGAAAGCGAACTTAAATTGCTGCAAAAGATTTATCATGATTTGGAGTTGCAGGAAAATAACCGTGACCGTCTCTACCAACAACTAGAAGAAATCATCTAAGAAGGTAATAGCAACAAAATAGGGTGTGACGTGTTTATAATACCTTTTAACGAACAATGGAGCCGCCCGTTTGCGGCTCTTTGTGTGTAAACTTTGGCTTTTCGAAAGGGGAACTTTTCCTTATAATGAATATGTTTCATAAACAAAGGGTGGGTTCTTATGGATTTTCATTTTTCATTAAGGCAAGTGTTGTTGCTTTTGCTTATAACATTAACAGGGGTGGTTTGGTCCGTTATTTTTCAACATCCGCTTGTGGCCGGATTTTTTCCAGGCTACCTCGTGCTTGTTTTTTTGGCAAAGAGTAAAGAGTTAACGATAAAACAGATTCTACATATAAGTATAATGGGTGTTAACAAAACAAAGATCGTCATCTTAATCCTGTTCTTAGTGAGTTTTTTACTCCCATCTTGGTATTTAGCAGGTACCATTCAGCAAATGGTGAAAATTGCCCTGCATTTTATTAGTCCAGAGCATTTCATACTCTTATCCTTTCTCAGCGCAATGATCTTTTCGATGCTTCTTGGAACAACTGTTGGGACATTAAGCGCAATTGGCATACCCATAATTGGGACTGCCATCGTTCTCGAGCTTCCAGTTGACATGGTGGCTGGCGCCTTGGTTTCAGGAGCATTTGTTGGCGATCGGACCTCTCCATTTTCAAGTGCCCATCAACTTTTGTCCCATACGGTTGAATTACCTGTAAAAAGACAATGGAAGGCGATGCTTTTTACTACGCTCGCGGCCATTATTCTTTGCTTTTGTTTTTATGGAGTTGCGGACTATCTGGTTACTGAAACAGATGCTTCTAATCAGCAACAATTCAGGTGGAAGGAACTTTCAGTCATTAAATTTATCCCGCCAGTTATCTTAATCACATTTGTTCTTTTTAGAATCAGTATCGTTTATGCCTTTATAACTAGTATTCTGTCTGCAGCAGTCATTGCCCTTTTCAGCGGAACAACAGGGCCAAAACTCGCTTTCTCATTGTGGGATGGTGTCGAGGGGCTTGGCGGTGGGTTCCTTCACATGTACGAATTGCTCCTGTTTTTAGCACTGGCAGGAGCATATAATGGTCTTTTGGAAGAAATGAATGTCATTCAGCCTTATTTAGATAAGTGGTTACAATCATCTAGATCTCTAACTGGTGACACCTTTAAAACGATGCTGGCCACCTTTTTGATCACGTTAATAGCGGCAAATCAAACGCTTCCTATCATTCTCACTGGGAGGTCCTTTCTTCCTCATTGGTCTAGTAAATATGGAAAAGAAGAGTTAGCAAGAGTCATGGGGGATACGACTATGTTATTTCCAGGTGTGGTACCATGGAGTGTCCTTGCCATTATGTGCAGTACAATCGTCGGTATACCAATCATGAATTATCTGCCCTATGCGCTGTTTTTATGGATCTTACCGTTATTAACTGTGCTTGTTTCCTTGGTAAAACAAGTTCGAAAATCGAAAGAAAAACGAACAGCAAACGTTTAAAAAACGGAGTCCATTGTGGCTCCGTTTTTTGCTTTTTGTAGTACAAGGTGAAATGCTTCGAATGAAGATCCTTATTCTTTCATATATGTAGTAATAAAGAATTGGGACAAGGGATGATCACATGCTGAAAAAATTGGCGGTAATCGGATTCGGAAGTACGATGATTGCAATTGGTATAAACGCATTTATTCTACCTTTGCATTTAATTAATGGAGGGTTTTTAGGGATTAGTCTGCTGTTAAAATATTTATGGGGCTTTAAAGTGGGAATCAGTTTTATCGTTTTGAGTACCCCTGTTTACATGTTTGCATTTAAAACGGACCCCGTTTATTTTATTAACGGTGTCATAGGGGCAATATGTTCTGGTCTTATGATTGAACTTTTCAAACCCTTAAATGGAATGGTTCATATGCCCATTATCAGCAGTGTTATTGTTGGTGCAGTTATCATCGGGAGTGGGGTTGGGGTAATGCTCCGAAATCATATTAGTCCAGGCGGTATGGACCTGCTTGCACTGCTTATCGCAAAATGGTCCAACGTGAATGTTGGTGTAATCATGTTTTTAATGGATGCTGTCATTATTATGACTGGTTTGTTCCTCCTCAAAGATATGAAACTACTTTATTCATTAGCAATTGTTGCGATTGTAGGAATGATGGCGAGTCTAATTACCACTATTTACATGGAGCAAACCGAAATAAGGTAATTACTACATATGAGTGGTAAAATAGATACGTCTAAAGGATAGTAAGTAAGGAGATTTTTTATGAAACCCATTAGTGATCATCTCAAGGAAAATTTAAAGGTTTTATTTGTTGGTTTTAATCCAAGTATTCGCTCTAGTGAACTAGGGCATCATTATGCAAATCCAAACAATCGTTTTTGGAAAATATTATACGAAGCAGGATTAACTCCACGGAAATATGAAGCAATGGAAGATGAAAAACTTTTAGATCTAGGTATTGGCTTTACGAATATCGTTCAAAGACCGACAAAAGCAGCGGATGAAATTACAAAAGAAGAGTATGCGGAAGGAAGAGAAATCTTAAAGCAGAAGGTTGAGCGGTTAAAGCCAAAGGTAGTCTGCTTTGTGGGGAAAGGAGTTTATCAACAATACAGCGGGTTAAAAGTAATTCAGTGGGGAAGGCAAACCAATGGCTTTATCCCTGGGGTTATTGACTTCGTTGCTCCATCTTCGAGTGGTCTGGTTCGAATGAAGATGGAGGAAATTATCGACATCTATAAAGGGCTTGTCCCACTTCTATCAGAATAAAACATCGACGGGTTTATTTACCGCCCAGCGATGTTTTATTTTTTTCATAGTATAAGAAATTATAAAATAATTAATTGTGGATATTTTAATTTAGTTCTCTGAATCCAGCTTCAGCGCCCAGCGGCTAGTGTACTTCGCTCTCCACGTAAAAATTCTAAAGAATTTTTACTGCCTACGATAAGTCAACATCGAATCGACTATAGCTCCGTGTTTCCTTTATCTCGGTTGGAGCGCTCCAGTCCATACGCCGCTAAACGGGCGCTTCCGCTTTTTATTTCGATTCGAATTTATTCCTATAGTGGGAAAAAGCAATAAGTGGGAAAATATAGCGATAACTGTGATAGTGAATGTAAAAACCACCGGCCATCCCTTGCCCCATGGGATAAGCGGTAGTCCAATCTTCTTTTTCAAGCGAGGATAATAAATAAGTGATCCCTTTTTGAATTGGTGGTGTAGGTTTTTCTGAAGCAGCAATCAGGGCATCAAGTGCCCAGGCTGTGTGCGTTATAGTGCTTGATTGTAAAGGCACATATGCTTTTTCGCTATCACTATGGCATGACTCTCCCCAGCCGCCATCCTCATTTTGAATCCTTATTAACCAGGTCGCAGCCCTTTGAATGGCCGAATGACTGGCAGGGATTCCGGCAGCCATTAACCCGGTAATTGCTCCCCACGTTCCATAAAGATAACAAATCCCCCATCTTCCATACCAAGAACCATCCTTCAATTGATTTTTTAGCAGCCAGTTGACCCCTTTCTTAATCGCTTTATGGTCCCTTGATAAATTCGTGTAATTCCCCAAAAATTCTATGGTTCGCCCTGTAAGGTCTGCACTAGAGGGGTCTGTCAGTAAAAATTCCCCTTTTTCAAGCGGAAGGAATTCAAACAAGTTTGTATCTGTATTTTTTTCAAATGCCCCCCAGCCGCCGTCATCATTTTGCATCGACAAAAGCCAGTCAATTCCTCGGTCCCAGGCATTTCTTTCTTGTGGAATATTTCTTGAAATAGATCTAAGTGACGCTGTGGTATCATCGACATCGGGATTCATCGTATTTACATCAGAAAATCCCCAACCTCCTGGCAAAGTCATCGAATTATGAATCACCCAATCCCCAAATTTGTGATGCTGCCGGTTTAACAGATAATGATTGGCTTTCGTCACCATCGGGTCGTCTGTGGCAACAGCCGCGGTCTGAAGGGCATAACCAATTAATGAAGTGTTCCAAACATTTGCCGTGGTATACTGCATATGGGGATAACCGTTGATTTCACATTTCATGGCAAGCAATCCATTCACGGCCTTTGTAATCACCGGATTTGTTTTCTTATATCCTTGTGAGAGCAGGGCAAAAATCATCAAAAAAGTCGAGCTGAAATAACTATAAAAGGTGCCGTCAGGTTCAAGGTGATCGAGCATATATTTCTTAGCACGCTCCACCGCTAACAGATGGAGCTGTTCTGGTAGGCCCATTAATTTTTTGACACCATCCTTGATAAACGAAAATAATGAACGATATTCAGATGAACGAAACCACGCGCTATCCCGATGCCGGTGTATGTGTAGCTCTGAAAGATTAGGGCTTTTCTCTGTCTTGATAAAAAACTTTTTATCGGCAAGTAGAATAATTGGCGTTAGATTGGCCCGGCCGAAGACCGAAAAGGAATAGAAATTAATTGGAAAATAGTGTGGTAAGAGGATAAATTCAATCGGAAGAGGAGAAAAATCTGGCCACCCATATTGGCCAGTTAAAGAAAGCATCACTTTTGTAAAGATACTTACTTCCTCCAAGCCGCCTTTCGATAAAATAAATCTTTTCGCTGCTCGCAAACGTTTGTCGTCTTTCTTGGCATACCCCGAATATAACAAAGCGTAATAGGCTTCCACTGTCGCACTTAGATTACCGTCCCCTTCATCATAAAAGAGCTTCCAAGCCCCATTCTTCTCTTGTTTACTAAAGATTCTCGCAACCAAGCCTTGAATTAAATCTTCATCATTTAATTCCAAGGTCCGCAATAAAATAATCATATAGGCATCTGTAGACAGACCTGTTTCAAAGGGGTAGTTCCAAGAACCGTCGGGAGTTTGATCTGTTCGAAGCCTATCAATAAGCCAATCGATGCCATTGCTAGTATTGATCATAAGTAAGTTCTCATTCCTCTCCCAGTAAATTATTCACATTCATACATATTCCATTGGTGGAAGGAGAATTCGTAAAGGAGGTAATGTGCCATATTTTTTACGAGAAATCGAGAGAAGTCCCCACTCGAAACGATTAGGGAACAATTAAAGAAAAAGAGCAAACTATTTGATTTGCCTTCAAAGTTTACGAAAGCAGAAGGGGCAATGTTAGAAAAAATCAGAACAGAGACCGAGGAGCATAATTTAAATAATGTCACAAGAACAAAAGCCTACCTCGAATTTTACCTTCTTCATCCTGAAATCCATTGGGCGTTTCTTGGACACATGGTCTCTCGCAATGGCGGATGGAATATGACTGATTTAAAGGGAGAATTCCTCCCCCGTTTGCTCTCGAAAAAAGAAAGAGAAATGTTTTTTGCTTTTTTAGAACGTGGCAATTGGTTGATTTTCCAGGACGTTTATCCGCAATTTTTGCTGTACAGGGAAAGTTTAAAGCAAAATAAACCACTGTTTCATTTATGTGCTTGTTTAGGTATTTCTACCTTTATGGAAACGATTTGGAATCATTTTTGGCTCAACCATGAACCGTACATCCTTGCAATCGCGCTCGTTATCAATGAACAAAGTTATTTGGAGAAACGTGTGGTTCAAAATCCACTTTATCAAAAAGGAGTCTTAACTAAATTTGAATTTCTCCTTCAGGACCTGCTGAACCTTAATCATATCCTCTTTCCGTATGGAAAAAGAAACCTTGCCGGGCAAACCCTGCATCAGTTTGAGTCATTACATCAACGAATTTTACTAGGAAAAAGATTATATACAATCTTATTTAACAAAAAGGAGCGTTTAAAGGATGTAGTAGATTGGGCAAGAGCGCATCCACATACGGGATCAAGGAAGGATTACTGGCCGCATATTTTTAATAACATCAACGAAGGGATTCCAGGGTTTGCCTATCAACCCCGACTAAAAGCTTGTCAACTTAGGCCGCGGGCAGGGAAGATTTATAGTCCAAGCCTTGAAAACTCTTGGAAGAATGTCAGTCAACCGGAGGCTGAAAAAGGCGACTGGTTTGAAAATAATCGTGTAGTGGATTATTTACTGGAGGACCATGAAAAAATGGACGGGGAGATAAAAAATGAATACTGTAAAACACTTGAACGACTCGAACTTGCAGCCATCGCCAAAAAAGCGATCTCCATTTTGGAATAACCCAACCCTAGCTGCAGTGTTTTTAGCTAGTTTGCTAGCTACGTATTTAGACCTATTTTTCGTAGGGAAACATCTCTATCAATTTCCGAAGAGGCCACTGCCAACGATTTTTTCGATTAATATTGCATTTACTCTAGTGGTCCTGCCCGTTTTGGTTTTTGTTTTTCTTTGGGTTATGGACCAGGTAAATAAATGGGGGAAGGCAGGCTTAATTGTTTTTATCAGTCTTTTAGTGCCGATTATGGAAAAATTAGCAGAAGTTATGGGCTTGTTTAAACACTCGGAAAGCTGGGAACATCTTTATTCGTTTTTTGGGTATCTGCTATTTTTATCGACGATTTATGTATTTTACTGCTGGATAGGAAATCGAAAAGGTTAACAACAAAAAGCCGAGATTTTCATCTCGGCTTTTTGCGATGTAATCATTCGTTACACCTTGCCCCTTCCGTCCGTACAGTGGTTAAGTGTCCCGCAACAAGCGAATGTCGGAAGGGGTACTATTATAGTATCACAGCCAAGGCAGAAATATACCAATCGACACAAATTGGTGTGCCAGACTTTATTTTCTTCATTGAAAAGTGTATGATAAAAATGATTTTTACATAAAGGAGTGTTTTCTAATGGCAAAAAAAGGATACATAAAAATGGAAAATGGCGAAAAAATTGAATTTGATTTATTCCCAAATGAAGCACCTGGTACGGTAGAAAATTTTGAGAAATTAGCGAATGAAGGCTTTTACAATGGAGTCGTATTCCATCGTGTTATTCCTGGTTTCGTAAGTCAGGGTGGAGATCCAACAGGTACTGGAATGGGCGGTCCTGGTTATACAATCAATTGTGAAACAGAAGGAAATCCTCACAAGCATGTTCCTGGTTCCCTATCAATGGCGCATGCAGGAAGAAACACAGGTGGCAGCCAGTTCTTTATCGTTCATGAATCACAACCACATCTTAACGGTGTTCATACTGTGTTTGGTCAAGTAACTTCAGGACTTGAAACAGCTAAAGCAATGCGCAACGGCGATAAAATGGAAGAAGTTAAGATATTTGACGAAGAATAGGTAACTAAGGAGGGCTCTTGCAGCTCTCTTTTTTTGTCTAAATTAAGATTCAATAGGGCAACTTAACCTCAAATAGCTCAAGTTGGGGGTCATTATGAAAAAATATGTTTCATTGCTCATTACATTTCTAGTATGTATGTTATTGTTTCAACAACCGACTTCGGCCGAAAAAATGGCACCTAAAGAACTAAAGGCTGCGATTATCATTGATGATTTCGGTGGTGGTATGGGTGGAGTACGGGACTTCCTCGAAGGAAACATCCCGATTACTGCAGCTGTTATGCCCTTTCAAGAAAACTCTACTGAACATGCGGAATGGGCGCATAAATATGGCATCGAAGTGATGATACATTTATCCATGGAACCAAAAAAAGGGAAAAGATCCTGGCTAGGGCCAAGGCCGATTACGGTAGATCTTTCACCTTCTGAAGTGAGACAAATTGTCGAGGATGCAATTAAGGATGTTCCATATGCTGTCGGTATTAATAACCATATGGGTTCACTGGCTGTTGAAAACGAACAAATAGTTCGTGCAATCGTGGAAGTAGCTAAGGAAAACAGATTATATATAATCGATAGCGCCACGAGTCCACAGACAAAATTTCCGGAAATAGCTAAAGAGTTAGGTGTCCCTATCCTCAAACGAGATGTATTTCTAGACGATATTTCCTCCTCTTCCCATGTCCAGCAACAAATGCTAAGACTAGCGAAGGTTACTGAAATCAAAGGATCAGGAATTGCAATCGGGCATGTCGGTGTAACAGGGAAGGTATGTTCAATCGGGGTATTCCAATCGATGGACGAATTCAAAAAACGAAAAATAAAAATAGTCCCTGCTTCTAACCTGTTTTCCGGCAAATCAGCAGAAAAGTTCTTTATACCATTTAAAAAAGGCAGCTAACCACTGCCTTTTAACACGTATTCATATTACTTTCCCAATTCCTCCTTTACTGATAAAATGTCTCCAAAAACAATTAATAAAATTGTCAATAAGGGAGAAGGAATTGTCACGATGAAATTAGTATCTTGGAATGTCAATGGCCTTAGGGCGTGTGTCAAAAAAGGGTTTCTCGATTATTTTCAAGAAGTGGATGCAGACATCTTCTGTGTGCAGGAAACGAAATTACAAGAAGGACAAATTACTCTGGAGTTGGACGGATATCATCAATTCTGGAATTATGCCATTAAAAAAGGATATTCCGGTACCGCAGTGTTTACCAAAATCAAGCCGCTGTCTGTTCGATATGGGGTTGGGGCAGATGATTCTGAAGACGAAGGAAGAATTCTTACTTTAGAGTTTGAGGATTTTTACTTGGTAAATGTCTATACCCCTAATTCTCAAAGAGATTTAGCAAGAATCAGTTACCGACTGAAATGGGAAGATCGGGTTCTTCAGTATTTGAAGGAATTGGATGAACAGAAACCCGTCATCCTTTGTGGGGACTTGAATGTCGCCCATCAGGAAATTGACTTGCGTAATCCCAAATCCAATCTTGGTAATTCAGGGTTTACGGTAGAGGAAAGGGGAAAAATGACCTCTTTACTTGCTGCTGGCTATATTGACAGCTACCGTCATTTTTATCCAGATCAAGAAGGTGCTTATACTTGGTGGTCATATATGGCTAAAGTTCGGGAGCGAAATATTGGCTGGCGAATTGACTACTTTATCGTATCGGAAAAATTGCGTGAACGTCTCAAAAATGTGGACATCCATTGCAATGTAATGGGAAGCGACCATTGTCCGGTCTTTCTTGAAATCAATTGATCGTTCAAGTCGATTAGTTTTTCTTATTGTAAATCATAAAATACCTGTCATTTTCTTTATGGAATACCCCCATTATAGTTAATTATATAGAAGTTTACGAAGGGGGAAATGACATGGATATTAAAAAAGATGTGAAGAAACAGTTTGGAAAAAGCGCAAATTCATATGTAAGCAGTGCAATTCATAAAGATGGGGAAGACCTACAAAAGCTTATTCAAATGACAACAATCAACGGCCATGAAGAACTGCTCGATGTTGCGACGGGTGGAGGACATACAGCCAATGCTTTTGCTCGGTTGGTGAAAAAAGTTACTGCATTGGATTTAACACCTGAAATGTTAAATGCAGCTAAAAATTTCATTCAAGGGAATGGTTATCAAAATGTCGAGTTTAAAATAGGGGATGCTGAAAATCTTCCGTTTTCAGATGGACTATTTGATATTGTCACTTGTCGGATTGCTCCCCACCATTTCCCTCATGTGAATAAGTTTGTTGAAGAAGTGCATCGCGTTCTAAAGCCATCGGGTCAGTTTTTACTTGATGATAATATGGTTCCAGAAGAAGATGACTATGACCTTTTTTATAATTCAATTGAAAAATGTCGGGATTACAGTCATTTTCGAGCTTGGAAAAAGAGTGAGTGGCTCCGAATGCTTGAATTTAATGGGTTTGAAATATATGAATTGCACCGCTTTGAAAAAACCTTTAAATATGAATCATGGTGTAACCGAATGAACTTACCTGAAAATGAAAAAGAGAACCTTTCCGTTTACATCAAAAAGGCATCCCCGAAAATAAAGGAGAAATTTAAGGTCTCTATCGTTAATGATCAAGTCATCTCATTTCAGGGTGAAGCTGTCGTTTTAAAAGCAATTAAAAGATGAAAAAACCCTTTGCATAAAGAGAGGATGCCTCTTTTTGCAAAGGGTTTTTTACGAATTAAACATCGTTAAGGGCTGTGCCAATTACATCAAACTCAGGCAATTTCTCATCCAAAACCGATTGGTTTAATTGCTCATGATCTACAGGAGTAATGATATTTTCATCTTCTCTTTTCCTATAATCCATACTCACGCAGGTGTCATCTCCTTTTTGCTTACACAAATACAAATGTATTTTTTCCTAAACAAAGGAATCTAAACCAATTTTTAATCTTTTTCTATAGGTATGTAATTATTGATGATTAATGCAAGTCCAGCAATTCATGGTTAAATCACTCTTTACTCTAAAATCATAAGGGGAGAATGAATTATATGATCATTGATTACTGAAAGTTTAATATAGTGTTACTTAACTTATAAAAAATAGAAAAGAAATAGTTGACGAATGGATGAGAGAGTAGTATTATATTCATTGTCGCTGAAACGAAATAACTTAGTTAAAAAGATTTGATTAAATTGTTTTGAATGAAGTTGACATCCGAAAAACCTTATGTTAATATAACAAATGTCGCTAATCACTTGATTGGTTAGTGAAGAAGAATACTAGATTTGTTCTTTGAAAACTAA
>NZ_JBALOS010000193.1:11399-14740 GCF_036962765.1 Neobacillus drentensis | reverse complement strand
ACCCTGCATACCCTGCATATCCTGCAGGAGGATGTTGCGGAATCGGCGGTGGGTTTGCGTTAATCGTCGTTCTGTTTATCCTATTGATCATTATCGGGGCTAGCTGGTGCTGTTAATTTGACGAAATAAAGGCTGACTCTAAACAAGTCAGCCATTTTCTATTAAAAGAAAATTTTCTGATATAGGGATAAAATCCGAACGATTACATATAATTTTAATTGATAGTTCGTATTTAATGTTGACGAAACAAAAATAGTCTGATATATTTACCAATGTTGAGTAAAATGACTTTGGAGGTAATTGGACAATGGATACGAGATATGATGTGATAGTAGTGGGTGCTGGCCCTGCAGGGATATTTGCCTGCTATGAACTGACACTAAAAATGCCAAACGCAAAGGTTCTCTTAGTGGATAAAGGACATGATATTTACCGGAGAAATTGCCCAATATTACAAAAGAAAATTGAAAAATGTCCACCTGCAGCAGGGAAAAAAGAATTTGCTGGGTGTCTGCCGGCCTGTTCGATCACAAATGGTTTTGGTGGGGCGGGTGCCTACTCCGACGGGAAATTTAATATCACAAGTGAATTTGGAGGTTGGATGACCGACTATCTTTCAGATTCACAGGTAGTGGAGTTAATTCGCTATGTCGATGAAATCAATTTAAAGCATGGTGCGACCGAAAGCATTACAGATCCATTAACAGATCAGGTCAGAGATATTGAACGACGCGGCTATGCGGCTGGACTAAAGTTGCTGCGTGCCCAGGTTCGCCACCTTGGGACAGAACAAAATCTTGAAATCTTAAAAAGTATTTTCGAATATTTAAAAACAAAGGTTGAAATGTTATTTAAAACGGAAGTTTTGGATTTAATCACCGAAAAAACATCGGATGGTCTTTTAGTAAAAGGGATCAATCTTAAAGGGGACCAACATGTTTATGCCGATAAGGTTGTCATTACGCCGGGACGTGACGGTTCAAAATGGCTTTCTGATATCTTAAAATCCCGCAGATTACGGATGATTAGTAATCAAGTAGATATTGGGGTTCGCGTGGAGACCTCGAACATTGTCATGCAGGAAATCAATGAACATTTGTACGAAGGTAAATTTATTTTCAATACTTCCGTTGGGACTACGGTACGAACTTTTTGCAGCAATCCATCAGGTCATGTGGTCGTTGAGAATCATTCAGGCATCATGCTTGCCAATGGTCATGCTTATAAGGATCCAAAGCTTGGCAGTCCGAATACGAATTTTGCCTTACTTGTTTCGCATACCTTTTCCGATCCGTTTGATAAACCGAATGAGTATGCACACGAAATTTCCCGCCTTGCCAATAGCTTATCGAACGGCGGTCTAATTGTTCAAAAATATGGAGATATTTTAAAAGGCAGAAGATCGACAGTAAAAAGGATTAAAGAAGGATTCCTTGAGCCGACATTAAAAGAAGCGGTTCCAGGTGATCTTGGATTGGTTCTTCCATATAATACGTTAAAAAGTTTAATAGAAATGACTGAAGCCTTAAACCAAGTGTCCCCGGGTCTTGCTTCAGAACATACCTTGTTCTACGGTGTGGAGGCGAAGTTCTATTCGGCGCGCCCACGCTTAAATGACCGATTCGAGTCGGAAATTAGCGGACTTTATGTTGGCGGCGATGGAGCAGGGATTACACGCGGGCTTGCACAAGCAAGTGCATGCGGAGTCTGGATTGCGAGAGACATTATTCAAAAAACAACTGAACAAAAACAAGAAACCGTTCTAGTCTAACCCGCATATTTTTGCGGGTTTTTTTGTTGAGAATGAAGATGGATACAATGCCCTTTGATGTATAAAAAAGATCCGGGCGGTCACTGTGAGAAGTTCAGAGTGCCCATTGTTGGGTAAAAAAGAACCAGACGGTCACTGTGAGAAGTTCAGAGTGCCCATGGCTGGATAAAAAAGAACCAGACGGGCACTGTGAGAGATTCAGAGTGCCCATGTATAGAAAAAAAAAGGGACGTCACTCTGAACAGGTATAACTATCTCTATTTTTAACTATTACCCAATCGGTACTTTTTCCTTTGGATATTTAATCTTTTCCTTACTTCCTTTACCTCGTAAAATGAGTAAACAGGTGACAATGCCAACTCTCCCAATAAACATAAGAATAATGATAAGAATTTGTCCAAACGTAGAAAGTCTTGGTGTTAACCCCAATGACAAACCATTTGTCCCGAAAGCAGATGAAACTTCGAAGATTACTTCAAGAACTGTGCCTTTTTCGGTAATCGATAATACTAAAATAGAAAACAAACATAATAACGCAGCAGTCGTGATCACTATAAATGATTTCAGAACATCCTCACTTTGCAATTCGCGTCTAAAGATTTTGATCGAGCTTTTTCCTTGAGCATAAAAAAAGATGGATAATAAAATGATGGCAAATGTTGTTGTCCGAATACCGCCGCTTGCACTGCTAGGAGACCCGCCGATGAACATTAAAATGGATAGGAACAGTTGGTTGCTTGGTGTAAAGTCATTGATATCCATTGTTGCTAAACCAGCACTTTTTGTTGTAACCGAATTAAATAACGAATAGAAAAAGGATTCATGCCAACTCTTATTGGTAAAAAAGTGTTGACTATCAAAAATATAAATGAATAAGGCACCGAGAACGGTGAGAAGGACAAACGTTATCGTAGTTAACTTAGTAAATAAGGTGAAATGAAATTTCTTCCGGCTATTTAGGTTTAAAAAGAATTCATAAACCTCCACCATAACTGGAAAACCAATCGCTCCCACAATCATTAACAAAATAATAATGGTTTGAACAAAATAGTCTCCGCTAAATGGACTGAGTGACTCATCCGTCAAATCAAATCCCGCATTGGTCGTGGCGCTGATTGATGCAAAAAATCCATGTTTAAATGCAGATAATGTACCTTCATAATAGTTCAAAAAGCGAATTCCTAAAATGATTCCACCCACAAATTCAAACGAGATAAAAATAATGAATATTCGTTTTGCCAGATGGACTAATCCAGACAAATTCGATTGATTTTGATCAATCATTATCAATTGTCTTTCTTTTAAGCCTACTTTTTTTCCAAGCATTATCCAAAGAAATGTACTTAACGACATGACCCCTAATCCACCCAATTGGAGAATTAAGCATATGAGAAAAATTCCAAAGTTGTTAAATGTATCTTTAATGGAAATCACACTTAACCCAGTAACGCTTATGGCGCTAGCTGAGGTGAACATGGCTTCGATAAAACTTAGCGAAACATTCTCACGGTGGGCCAGCGGGATTTTTAATAACAGTGTAGAGATAATTAAAGCAGAAAAATAAAAAAGA
>NZ_JBALOS010000193.1:0-11372 GCF_036962765.1 Neobacillus drentensis | reverse complement strand
CATTAAAACCATTCATACAATTTCTATAAGGCCTGCCTAATTTAAAAAGGAAGTGAATCCCTTTGGATCATTCTTCTCTCATAAAGCCCGTGCTCAATGAAAACTATCCCGTCATTGACTACGGCCAAGGAGTTTATTTATTTGATATGGATGGAAAAAAGTATCTAGACGCTGCTTCGGGGGCAGTTACTGCCAATATTGGTCATGGTGTCCCTGAGATCATTGAAGCAATGAATGAACAAGCGAAAAAGGTTTCGTTTGTCTATCGCTCCCAATTTACAAGCGATGCAGCCGAGAATTTAGCGAGAAAGATAGCAGAGCTGCTACCTGGAGATTTAAATTGGTGTTTCTTCGTTAACAGCGGTTCTGAGGCAACGGAAACCGCGATGAAAATGGCGATTCAATATTGGCAGGAAAAGGGGGTGCAAACAAAGTCCAAAGTGCTTTCACGCTGGGTAAGTTACCACGGAATTACCTTAGGAGCACTTTCCATGTCAGGTCATCCTGGAAGGAGAGCAAGATTTGTCCCACTCTTAGAGGATTTTCCAGTCATGAATCCCCCCTATTGCTACCGTTGCCCATATAACCTCGAGTCATCAAGCTGTAATTACTTATGTGCCCAAGAGTTAGAAACTGCAATCAAACGAATTGGTCCCAATCAAATCGCTGCTTTTATTGCGGAACCAGTCATTGGAGCGGCAGGAGGTGCGATTGCCCCGCCACGAGATTATTACAAGGTTTTAAAGAAAATTTGTGAGGTTCATGACATCCTTTTTATCGCAGATGAAGTTATGACTGGCTGTGGCCGGACTGGCACAATGCTGGCTTGTGAACAATGGGGGGTTACCCCTGATATTGTCGCATTAGGAAAAGGGATGGGTGCAGGATATGCACCGATTGCAGCGGCTATCGCCAGTGACAAAGTCATCGAACCGATATTGGCAGGAACAAAATCTGTCATGAGCGGTCATACCTTGAGTGCCAATCCACAAGCATGTGCGGCTGCTTTAGCGGTCCTGCAATATTTAGAAGAAAACAATATCATCCAAGAGGTTGAAAATAAAGGAATCTATTTACGAGCCCAACTTGAAAAATTAAAAGCGTACTTCTCATTTATTGGTGATGTCCGCGGTAAAGGGTTATTGCTTGGAATAGAGTTTGTCCAGGATGTTTCCACCAAATCACCATTCCAGCGAAACGCGCATGTCACACAAAAAATGGTAGACATCGCTAAGGAAAAAGGGCTGCTCGTCTATCCTGCAGGTGCAGGCCTTGATGGGATACATGGTGACTCGATTATTATTTCGCCGCCATTAACTATTACGAAAAAAGAAATGAATGAACTGGTCCAGTTACTGAAAGAAACATTTCAAGAGTTCTCGGGACTAACACAATGAATAATGGGAAGGGGGGTTAGGTAGGTGGAAAATGCTTTTAGAAAAGTGACCTCATTAGAGGCTGTAATGAAGTATTTTCATGATGGAATGACATTGATGTTTGGCGGTTTTGGCGGGGTCGGCTCACCTCCTGACTTAATTGACGGCATTTTGGAAAAAGGAGTTCGTGACATTACTTTAATTGGAAACGATACTGGTTTCCCGCATATTGGGATCGGGAAATTAGTAAGTCAACAAAGAGCATCGAAAGTCATTGCCTCTCACATCGGTTCCAATCCAATTGCAGGACAGTTGATGCACGAGGGGAATCTAGAGGTAGAGTTTTCACCGCAGGGAATATTAGCGGAAAGAATCCGTGCCGGCGGTGTCGGCCTTCCAGCAATATTGTCTGATATCGGAATGGACAATGAATTGGTTGTAAAAGACAAACCGTATATTTCGCTGGCGGATAAGAGGTATTTACTTGAAACCGCCCTAACGGCTGAGGTTTCGATTGTTTATGCTAAAAAGGCAGATGAGTATGGGAATTTAATTTATGACAAGAGTGCCCGCAATACGAATCCGCTCGTTGCTATGGCAGGGGATATTACGATTGCGGAAGTTGAAGAAATTGTCCCGCTCGGCAGTCTTGACCCCGATGCCATCATTACTCCTGGAGTGTTTGTGGATTATGTTATTTTATCGAAAGGGGTCAATTGGAAATGGGCATGGGAGTAGACATTAGAAATCGAATGGCCAAACGTGCCGCAGAGGAAATTCATTCGGGAATGGTTGTCAACCTTGGAATTGGAATCCCATCGCTTGTTCCGAACCATCTATCAAGTGAGACAAGAGTGATGTTTCATGCGGAAAACGGGATTACCGGCATGGGATCAAGCCCGAGTAAGGGTGAAGAAGATGAAAATTTATGTAATGCAGGGGGATTTCCAGTCACGCTGAATAAGGGCGGGTCCTATTGTGATAGTGCGATTTCATTTGGGATGATTCGACGTGGAAAAGTGAATGTTACGATTTTAGGTTCGCTGCAGGTAAGTAAAATGGGAGATCTGGCTAACTGGATCGTCCCGGGGAAAAAGGTTCCAGGAATGGGCGGAGCAATGGAACTTGCGCAAAAAGCTAAAAAGGTCATTGTGGTCATGAATCATTGCGATAAACAAGGGAATCCCAAAATTGTAAATTTCTGCACATTACCGTTAACTTCATCGGCCTGCGTCGACTTAATTATCACTGAATTGGCTGTCTTCATGGTAACGGAAGAAGGGCTTTTATTAACAGAGTTGTTTGCACCCTATAGTTTAGAAAAAGTTGTAAATAAAACAGGCTGCGATTTCAAAATACGAGAAACTGTTCGTATGATTCCATACTAGCAGACTCATTCTGAAGGGAGTGAATCGTTTGGCCAATTATGAAATGCGTATAAAACAGTGGATAAAAGAGAATCGAGCCCGTGGAGCAAGACTGTTACAAATCCTGGTTCGGGAAAATAGTACCCGGGGAAATGAAAGTAGTACACAAGCGATTGTCATTGAGAAATGCAGACAGTTAGGCTTAACCCTTGATATATGGGAAATCGGCGGTGAGGGCTTAAAAACCCACCCCGCTTATTGTTGTGATCGTCAGAGTTTCGAAGGAAATCCTAATTTGGTAGCTGTGTTAAAAGGGACTGGTGGAGGCAAATCGATGATATTAAATGGTCATATCGATGTGGTCCCAGTAGGGGATGAATTGAGTTGGACACATGACCCATATAGCGGAACCATTGAATGTGGCAAACTTTATGGGCGTGGTGCTACGGATATGAAGGGTGGGAACGCGGCAATGTTAATGGCGATAGAGTCATTAATTGCTAGCGGTATAAAACTAAAAGGGGATGTCATTTTTCAAAGTGTGATCGAAGAAGAAAGCGGCGGAGCTGGCACACTTGCGGCAGTACTTAGAGGTTATCATGCAGATGGGGCAATTATTCCAGAACCGACAAATTTGAAAATATTCCCGAAACAACAGGGATCAATGTGGTTCAGAATTACCGTTAAAGGCAAGGCAGCACACGGTGGGACACGGTACAAAGGAGTCAGCGCTATCGAAAAAGCACTCTTGGTTATTCAAAGATTACAACAATTAGAGAAAGATAGAAATGCCAAAATAAATGATCCTCTCTTTGAAAAAATCCCCATCCCCATCCCAATTAATATCGGCAAACTTTCAAGTGGCGAATGGCCTTCTTCGGTGCCTGACACCGCAGTTATCGAAGGAAGAATGGGTGTTTCTCCGGAAGAAACGATTCAATCAGCACAGATTGAAATGGAAAAGTGTTTGAGTGATTTAAGTGAACAAGACGAGTGGCTCCCTGAAAATCCATTAAAGTTAGAATGGTTTGGCGGAAGGTGGCTGCCAGGAAGTCTTGAAAATGACCATCCTTTGATTACAGAACTGACGAATAGTTTTATCGAAGTCAAGGGTGATTGCCCCATCATCGAGGCAAGCCCATGGGGGACAGATGGCGGTATCCTTTCCACGATTGGAAATACACCCGTCGTTGTCTTCGGACCTGGAATAACAGAAACCGCTCATGATGCCAATGAGCATATTGTCCTCGAGGATATGTTTACCGCCAGTGAGATTATTGCGCTGACTCTATTAAAATGGTGTGAAGTGGCTGAATGAGCTACAGAAATTCCCCTATTTTATTATCCAAAAATTGCTATAATTGAGGTAAAAGGATTGGGATTGGAGGACTTATTGTGAAGCAACCATTGTGGATTGGCGGTGAATACCGTGCCCCATCTACTTATTTTGAATTGAAAAATCCATATAATTTAGAAGTACTTGCCGAGATTGCTAATGCCGAACAAGACGATGTCCATGATGCCGTAACGGCAGCTCATCAAGCTTCGCCTAAAATGGCATCAATGCCTGCATACCAAAGAGCTGAAATTTTAGAAAAAGTAGCAGGATATCTGGCGGAAGAGAAAGAAGAATGTGCTAGGTTGATTTCAAAAGAGGCTGCTAAACCACTAAAGGCTGCCCGGGCTGAGGTAGAGCGGACTATTATGACTTACAAGTTTGCATCACATGAAGCCAGAAGAATTCATGGCGAAACGGTTCCCATGGATGCAGCGCCAGGCGGTGAAGACCGTCTTGCCTTTACCGTTAGAGAACCGCTGGGAGTGATTGCGGCGATTACGCCCTTTAATTTCCCGATGAATCTTGTCGCCCATAAGGTGGGACCGGCGCTTGCCGCGGGTAATACGCTGGTGTTAAAACCTGCTAGTCAAACGCCATTATCCGCTTACAAAATTGCTGAGTTTTTTCACAGGGCCGGCTTGCCGGCTGGTGCACTCAATGTGATCACAGGAAGCGGCAGCCGTATTGGCGACCTGTTAATGGAGGATGAAAGAATTAAAATGATTACCTTTACAGGTAGTCCTGGGGTGGGCAAATATATTCGCGAAAATTCTGGTCTAAAAAGAGTAACGCTTGAATTAGGTTCGAACTCTGCGGTCATCGTCGACGAGGGGATAAACTTGGATAAAGTCATTCCTAGAATCGTCATCGGGGCATTTTCCTACCAAGGGCAAGTTTGCATCAGTATTCAGCGTGTATTTGTCCATGAGACGATCGCTGATACTTTTATCGAACAATTTATCAACGAAGTGAAAAAGCTAAAGGCAGGCAATCCTTTAGATGAAACAACTGACATCTCTGCCATGATCACAAGGGGAGATGTCGGGCGAACGAAGGAATGGGTAGACGAAGCGGTCGCAGGGGGAGCAAACCTGAGATTGGGCGGACACTCGTCCAATGGTATTTTTCAACCCACTGTTCTCGTGGATGTCCCTCTAACAGAGAAGGTTTCATGTGAGGAAATTTTTGCGCCAGTGGTTCATATTAACCGCTACAAAACGATGGAAGAAGCGATCGAACTTGTAAATGATTCAAAATATGGTCTTCAAGCAGGAATTTTTACAAATGATATTCACCATGGACTGCAGGCGGCCAAAAGACTCGAAGTGGGCGGTGTCATGATTAATGAAATCCCCACCTTCCGTGTCGATCAAATGCCCTATGGCGGTGTAAAACTTAGCGGGATGGGCCGTGAAGGAGTTAAATATGCGGTGGAGGAAATGACAGAGCTTAAGTTAATTAGTTTTAAGATGGACTTATGAAGAATGTCTGGCTTATCTTAGGCCAGACATTCATCAGATTGCTAGAGAAATCATCATAATGGGGTGAATTCGATGAATCAAACCGCTTCCACTATTATTCTAGAGGAGGACAGCTTTTTCCTCGAAATTTATCTAGATCCATTCAATAAACGGATTCGTGTGGATGATTATCGTGGCAATACAACATCGGTAATCGAGAAAGTTGAAGAACTCGTCATCGTCCACAAGGCTGAAAAATTAATAGTTAAAGTCCGCAGTGAAGATTATTTCAACTTCTTGGAAAAAGGTCTCCAGCCAGAAGCCTTAGTTGACCGTTATTTCCTTGGCTCAGATGCCCATTTTTTTTCAAAGTTTTACACACCAGAGCGCAAAAAAAATGACCATTGGATCACGGAGGACGGGATGATCCACACGATTTATCAATTAGACACGACCCTGCAAAAAGCAATTCCGCCAAAAGAATATGGATTACGGAAGGTTGATGAGAGTTGTGCCGTAGAACTTGCAGCATTGTACCGGCAGGTGTTTCAAATTTATCCTACTCCATTGCATGATCCTGATTATATAAAAAAAACGATCAAGGATGGGACCATTTATTACGCTTACTTTTACGCAGGAAAAATCGTTAGTGTTGCTTCCGCCGAAGTCAATTTTTTCTATAAAAATGCAGAATTGACGGATTGTGCAACTTTAACAGAACATCGGAAGTACGGGCTCATGAAAATGATTCTCCAAGAACTGGAAGGGGAATTAAAAAGAAATGGAATTTTTTGTGCCTATTCCATTGCCAGGTCTTTATCTTTTGGGATGAATGCAGTTCTTTTTCAGTTAGGATATTCGTACCGGGGAAGGTTTATGAATAATTGCTATATCTATGACAAGCTTGAAAATATGAATATGTGGGTAAAAAATCTGGCAAACTGCTAAAATTTCGGCTTATTGTGCCAATTTCTTGGCACTATGATGAATAGCAGAAGGGTGGTGATAGGATGGTTTTGTTAACCGCTTTAACGCAAGAAGTTCTAACCGCCATTCTAAAGGGCATTGATGAAGGGATTCATGTGGTAAATACAGAAGGAGTAACGATTTTTTATAATGAAGTTGCGGCTATTCACGATGGCATGGATATTAAAGAAGTGCAGGGAAAGCATTTACTTGAAGCATTTCCTTCCCTTACCGAAGAGTCAAGTACTCTGCTAAAAGTAATCAAATCTGGAAAGCCAATTTACAACCAAACACAGATTTATATGAATTTACATGGGACAAGAATTGATACTATGAACACGACCCTGCCGATCTTTCTCGAGGATAAAATCATTGGCGCAGTTGAAATTGCCAAAGATTATTCACGAATGAAACTGCTTGCGGAACGACTATTAGATTTACAAAAAGGGTTAAATAAAGGCAGTAAGAAAAAGGCAGTGAAGCAAGTTACCTATACATTTAATGAACTATTGACCGTGAATCCAGCATTTCAAAATTTGAAAGACGAAGCTAAGAAACTTGCAAAATCAGATGCTCCCATTCTCGTTTACGGAGAGTCAGGTACGGGGAAAGAATTATTTGTTCAAGGTGTGCATCATGAATCCCATCGCTCAGATGAGGCTTTTATTGCTCAAAACTGTGCGGCCATTCCTGAAACACTGTTAGAAAGTATCCTTTTTGGCACGGCAAAAGGAAGTTATACAGGTGCTGTTGACCGGAAAGGGTTATTTGAACTGGCAGATGGCGGTACGCTTTTTCTTGATGAATTACATACGATGCCGATTGAACTCCAAGCCAAACTATTAAGAGTTTTAGAGGATGGGATGATACGAAGGGTCGGAAGTTCACAAAGCATTTCTGTCAATGTACGGGTGATTGCCGCCATGAATGTATCCCCAAGCAAAGCCCTTCAAGAGCAAACCCTCCGTGCAGACCTTTACTACCGCTTAAATGTATTTACCTTCTCACTTATACCGTTAAGAAATCGAACAGAAGATATTCTTTTTTTAACTGAACATTTTATCGAGGAATTTAACCAAAAACTTCAAAAAAACATTAACGGATTGGAGAAAAAGCTTGAGCTCTTTTTTATGAATTATCAATGGCCAGGGAATGTGCGGGAATTAAAACATTCGATTGAATATATGATGAATGTTTGTGAAGCAAAGCAGTTAAGATATGAAGATTTACCTAGTTTGTTAAAACATCTTCCATGCACAGGTACAAGCAATAAGGGTGAAGTAGAAAATCTCTCTTTAAGGAAAAATATCGGAAGATTAGAGAAGGAACTTATTAGGAATGCCCTTGAATTATCTGAAGGGAACATTAACCAAGCCGCAAAGCTATTAGAGATTCCTAGACAAACCTTACAATACAAACTAAAAAAATCGTAGACTAAACTGCCGAGTTTTCGGCATTTTTTTTGTTCAAAAAACAAATAGAGTAAGTTCCATGCCTTTTATGACATTGGCACAAATCTTGCATGTTATTTTAGTGAAGCGAGATGGGAGGAACATACAATGAAACAATTTTTATATAAACCAAATAGGCATTGGAAAGATATAGAATTGTGGAAAGATGTAACAGAAGAGCAGTGGAACGATTGGCTTTGGCAGCTCACCAACACCATTCGAACGTTAGACGATTTAAAAAAGGTCATTCATTTAACACCGGATGAAGAAGAAGGTGTAAGAATTTCAACAAAAACAATTCCCTTAAATATCACACCCTATTATGCCTCCTTAATGAATCCTGATGACCAGCGCTGTCCAATCAGAATGCAATCAGTGCCGATATCAAAGGAAATCTATAAAACGAAATATGACTTGGAAGATCCATTATATGAAGATGAGGATTCACCAGTACCAGGGTTAACACATCGCTATCCGGACCGGGTTCTCTTTTTAGTAACCAATCAATGTTCGATGTATTGCCGCTACTGTACAAGGAGACGTTTCTCTGGTCAAATTGGCATGGGTGTTCCTAAGAAGCAGCTGGATGCGGCCATTTCCTATATCGGAAATAACCCGCAAGTGCGTGATGTCTTAATTTCAGGGGGGGATGGCCTGCTGATTAATGATAATATCTTGGAATACATCCTTAAAAACCTGCGAGAAATTGACCATGTTGAAATTATCCGAATCGGAACACGTGCCCCTGTTGTGTTTCCGCAACGAATTACCGAAAACCTCTGTAATATCTTGAAAAAATACCATCCAATCTGGCTTAATACCCATTTTAATACATCCATCGAAATTACGGAGGATTCAAAAAAGGCGTGTGAAATGCTTGCTAATGCCGGTGTCCCGGTTGGTAATCAGTCTGTTATCTTAGCAGGCATCAACGACAGTGTGCCAATCATGAAAAAACTCATGCATGACCTGGTCAAAATTCGCGTCCGTCCTTATTACATTTATCAATGTGATTTGTCAGAAGGCATTGGTCATTTCCGTGCTCCTGTGTCAAAAGGACTTGAAATAATTGAGGGTCTTCGTGGACATACTTCGGGATATGCTGTACCTACCTTTGTTGTTGACGCGCCTGGAGGAGGAGGTAAAATTGCCCTTCAGCCGAATTATCTGATTTCCCAAAGTCCGGAGAAAGTGGTCCTCCGGAACTTTGAAGGGGTGATTACCTCCTACCCAGAACCGGAGAACTATGTCCCTGGTAGGGCAGAAAAGTATTTCCAAGAGGTCTACCCTGATATGGATGAGAAGCGTTCACTTACAGGCATCGCAGGGATTATGAATGACCAGCACTTTAATCTCGTTCCAGAAGGGTTATCAAGGCTAAATCGTCGTAAAGATTACAACCAAGACCCTGCCCATACCACGTTAAAGGATAAGCGCGGCAAGCGGGATGAACTAAAAGATAAGAAATTTAAAGCATTGACACATAAAGAAGTGGAAGTCAAGAAACCTTCAAATAAAGACACATCTGCCAAAACGGTGAAGGACTAGGAGGGGTGTAATTGAAACCTGAATGTGAGTGGTGTAATCGTACAAATGTGGTGAGAATTACCGATTCTGTGTTTTGGGAATTGCCAGATGGGACACGAGCGATTGAAATAACAGAAACTCCTACCTATTCCTGCCCTGATTGTAAGATGATTTATCAAAGTGAACCAATCGTAAAAGAGATAGAAAATCAGTTGTATTTAATTGATTGTAAACAACTAGGAAAAGCAGTCAGTTACGAAGAATTAATGGTCATTCCAAGATTACTAAAGAAAAATTATTTTGATTTCTCATCGTAAAAAAAAAGCAGCTTAAATTTAAGCTGCTTTTGCCCTTCTTTCGAAACGCTGGACGCCTACTATCTAATCCGTTATAGTATTTCTAAAGAATATTTACGAGTGAATCTGGATGAGAAAGGCGTTCTTATATGATTAAATCATTTTACCATTTTTTGATGAAATATAGACATCCTGCTCCTAAGGATGCTATTAGTGACTTTGCAAACAATGCCTATTTAGATCATAGTTTTCCTAAAGTGTCGGAGGACTACGATGAAATCAGCTCTTATCTAGAACTGAACGGACATTATTTAGAATCCATGTCCATCTTTGATGAAGCATGGCAAATATATCAGTTAACCGAACGTAAATAATAGGAATATGGAATCGTCTCATTAATGAGGCGATTTTTTCATTTTACAAATCCCATGCGCTTTTATTCAATCGGTGCATATACTATTGTAATCAAAATTCACGACTTATTAATTGAGAGGATGGGAGGAAATGGCAAATAGAAAAAAACCGAAGTATAAGATCGGTGATACGGTCGTGATTACCATTTATGGAACAGTTGGCAAGGTAACAGATGTAAAGTGGTTAGACGGGAAGTATGTATATGAAGTAAATAAAAGTGACGGATTATTCATTGAATCTGCCCTACAATTACTCTCAGAATTTGATGGCGTTGTGATGGAGAAAGAACAAATTGACATCGAATATAATTTTTTCTTCGGTGATCTAGTTCAAGTAAGCGGTTATGGCGCAGACTTGTTTAAAGTCGTAGGCTTCCGGACAGAAATTTGGCGTTATAAGGAAGATGCCTGGGAAGATGTCATTTATGAGCTATCAAGGGTTAGTGATGGTGAATGGCTTGAAGCAGGCGAAGAAGAATTGACACTTGTAGCCGATGCTGAAAATGCTGATACATTCATTCAAAAACTAGGTCTCCTATACTTAGTAAATAAGCAAGAAAAGGTAGTCGATAATCCAAAAGTTCAGAACATGATCAGAAAAGCAGAATTTGAAGAAATCGAACGAAAAAAAGAAAAAAAGGAATTAATTGATCATTTATTGGACATTTTTAATGATTACCGAATTTTATATGAAATGTTTCAGGATCAGGAATATTATCAAGTTATGCGTGTGATTCTCCGGAAATTAGAAAGTCTTGTCAGTAACGATGGCAAAAGCCATGTCTAATTACCACTTTGAAATTTCAAATAATAAATAAACAACAAACGGGATACCTGCCCATTTAATAAGAAAAAACATTCCATCTAAGAACTTCGCAAATAATTGGAGGGTGAAACCATCCTCACGATTAACATCATCTATCCATGCCTCTAATTTTACTTGTAAATTTGACATCGAATCACCCCTTGGAAAGTCTTATGTTTTCATCCTATGCTTGTCCAATCTCAAAAAGACTTCCTTTCTTTATTTAAAATATCCAAGTTCAAATCAGCTATTTGTTTACATTCAATCGATATTGTGATTACTTCTCAAAGTTAATAGCATGAAAAAGCCATGTACATCATACATTCTCTAAAAAGGGGGCGATGCTATGAGAGAAATTGAAGTATTTATTGA
>NZ_JBALOS010000192.1:0-14293 GCF_036962765.1 Neobacillus drentensis | reverse complement strand
CGAGTAGTGGAGGACTGACCATCTGGATGTTTTTCTTTTCATCCGTCATGACAATTCCATCATAGGCATGATCTAATGCCGTTTCTAATGTTCTTTTTAAGGTTTTTACAGTTTTTAATTCTTGTGAGGTTTGGAGCAAGGACATGACCATATCTGTTTTCGTGAGGATGCCAACAACCCGATTCTGATCATCAATAACCACACCGGTACCCACCTGACTGTTTTTCACAATCATTTGAATTTTTTCATAAGGAGTGTCAATCGGCAGCGTTTCAACCTGTTCTTTAATATATGTTTTGATAGGGGTGGTAAGGGGCTTCCCTTCCATAACCATTTGAAATAAGCCGCTTCTCGTAAAAACGCCAACCAGTTTTCTGCTCACGTCTGTTACCGGCAGCAGGTTCCACTTCCGATTGTTCATCAGACTGATAGCTTCAGATAGTGGCGTATCCTCGGTGACCATGCAGTCGACTGGCGTCATCAACTCGTTAAATTGGATCATTTTGTGCCCCCCTTTTTTACCTATCCTTATTGTAACAAAAGTGAGAGATATTTTTGAATATTTCAATAATATCAAATCTATTCGGAAACTTTTATCCACCTTAATCGTACATAATAAGTGTAAATCATTCGAGGAGTGAGTCTATGAGTGAAAAGGGATGTATTAAATGTGGCAGCAGAGATACAGGTACGAAAGATGTAGCAATGACAGGATCGGGGTTGTCAAAGATGTTTGACATTCAACACAATACCTTCACGGTTGTTTTTTGCAAGAACTGCGGTTACTCAGAGTTTTATAACAAAAAAACATCTACTGCTTCAAACATCATTGACCTATTTTTTGGAGGGTGATGAACAAAAGGGGATTCCTAATGGAATTCCCCTCTTCTTTACGCACTATAAGCGTTTACTAAAATTATTTCGGCTGCATTCTTATTGCACCATCAAGCCGGATGGTTTCTCCATTTAACATCGGATTTTCGACGATGCTTTGGACGAGTTGTGCATACTCACTTGGATATCCGAGTCTTGATGGGAAAGGCACCATTTTTCCAAGTGAATCTTTTGCCTCTTGCGGGAGGGTATCAAACATCGGTGTGTGGAATAGCCCAGGTGCAATCGTCATTACGCGAATCCCGTAGCGGGCAAGCTCTCTTGCAATTGGCAGAGTCATACCGACAACTCCTCCTTTTGAAGCACTATAGGCAGCCTGGCCAATCTGTCCGTCAAAGGCTGCAACAGAAGCAGTATTAATAATCACACCTCTTTCACCTTGTTCATTTACGTCATTAGTGGTCATCTTCTCCGCAGCAATGCGTATCACATTAAAAGAACCGATTAGATTCACATGAATAACTTTTGAAAATAGCGAAAGATTATGGACTCCATTTCTGCCAATCACCTTTTCTGCAATACCAATCCCTGCACAGTTGACAACTGTATTTACACTGCCCATATATTCCGCTGCTTGATGAATTGCCTCTTGAACGTTCTCTTCTTTGGTGACATCTGCCTTTATAAACAATACTGCGTCCCCTAATTCGTTTTGGAGCCGGACACCATTTTCTTCAGATTGGTCAAAAATAACCGCCTTTCCTCCAGTTTGAGCTATTCTTCGAACCGTCGCCTCTCCTAACCCTGAAGCTCCTCCTGTAACGACTGCCCGACACGTATTCATTTGCATATTTTAGCCCCCCATAAAAGAATGATATTTTATTATGCAAGTATTGTGCCAGAGAGGTTTCCTCTATAGCTAGAAGCTGCCGTGTATTTTTGTTTGTAGTTTGGACAGACACGTTCGAAAAGTGACCAAATCCTGTACATGTTCCTTTTTACAGCTAAATTTCTCTGAATCTATCTTCATGCTCCAGTGGATACAGGCAGCCCTGCAACGGACGACTCTGTTACAAAAACGAGCAATGAGTTACCGAACACAGCATCACCAATGTACAACTATATGGTCACTGGTCTTGGCTTAATTTTAGCAGGATTAGTTGTCATGAAAGTCCAAAACAGGAAAAGAAGAGAGAATATATAACAAATAAATAAAAGAGGTCAGGTCTCAGTTAAAATGAGGTCCTGACCTTTTTCTTTGTTACAGCGTCTTTTTGTCTTATCATTTTTGTTGATTTCCGTTATCATTAACTAAAGTAAACATTGTCTAAATGGAGGAATCCTCAATGATAAAAAAAATGGTTATCACCCGTGATATTGATCAACATTACATTACACAAATAAAGGATATTATTCCTGATTGGCAATTGATAGTAGGCAAAGATAAACATATTTGGCAAGAGCATGTAATGGATGCAGAAATCATCGCGGGCTGGAGTAAGGGACTAAAAGAATATTGCCTCGACCCCCATTCCAAACTAAAATGGCTGCAATCATGGAGTGCAGGTGTTGATTACATGCCGCTTGAGGAAATGAAGGCTAGAAACATCTACCTGACGAGTGCCAATGGCGTTCATGCCTATCCGATTTCAGAGACGATTTTTGGATTGATGCTGGGCTTAACACGAAAAATCAATACATACATCAAAAATCAACAGAAAAAAACCTGGCATCATGCCAATATGGGCCAAGAAATCCATGAAAAAACTATCGGTATCATTGGTGTCGGAACAATTGGGAAAGAAACGGCGAAAATCGCGAAAGCTTTTGGGATGAACGTGCTTGGTTTCAGGCACTCTGGTAAACCCGTTGACTTTGTGGAAGAAATGTATACCCCGGACCAATTAGATCAGATGCTGCCAAAATGTGATTATGTGGTTGTTACTTTACCGCTTACAAAAGAAACTAATCATTTATTTGGTGCCGAACAATTTATGCAAATGAAGTCTTCTGCCTTTTTTATAAATATCGGACGGGGTGAGATTGTGGTCGAAGCTGATCTTATCCAAGCTTTAATGGAAGGAACAATTGCCGGTGCTGGACTTGATGTGTTTGAAACAGAACCGTTAAGTACAGATAGCCCGTTTTGGGAAATGGAAAATGTGATCGTCACCCCACACACATCTGGTTCAACAGAACATTATAATCAGCGGGTGATTGAAAATATTTTGATCCCTAACTTAAGAGCCTATCTTTCTGAAAAGGTTCCACCGATTAATCTAGTTAATTTTTCGAAAGGTTATTAAGTATTTTATGGAGCAAGTAATAATCGAAAAGATCCACAAGAAAAAGAAACGAAGTTTACAAATTTTTAAGTATCTGATTCCTTTATTGGTTATGTTCCTCGTAACAATTAATTTTGTGCCGGTGAAACAAATGAAGGAAAAGGACTTTTTCAAGAACAACCGTCCATTAGTGATTGCCCATCAGGGCGGTGAACTACTTGCACCTTCGAATACGATGGCAGCATTTACAAATGCCGTAAACATGGGCGTGGATGTACTAGAAACAGACCTTCATATCACCAAAGATGGACAATTAGTGGCCATCCATGACCCTACCGTGAACCGGACAACGAACGGGCATGGAAAGGTCGCTGACATGACCTTAGCGGAAATCCAAAAACTCGATGCAGGATACCAGTTTAAAGACTTACAAGGAAATTACAGTTTCCGCGGTAAAGGCGTCTATATCCCCACCGCTGAAGAAATGTTTCAATCTTTTGGGAACAACCGAATTGAGATGGAAATCAAAGATGATAATCCTCCCGAACGAATCGATGAAATGGCTGTAAAACTCTGGGCACTAATCGAAAAATATCAGATGGAGGATAAAATCTTGGTCGCTTCGTTTGACCAAGACATCCTTAATACTTTTCAAAAATACGCAAAGGGTCGGGTTGCAACCTCAGCGGGCAAGCAGGAAGTTAAAAGTTTTGTTATCTTTCATAAGTTCTTTTTACGTAATCTATACACCCCTCACGTTGATGCCTTTCAGATACCACCCGAAGACAGCGGCTTTGATTTAACGGACAAGAAATTGATTAACGGAGCCCATCGTCGCGGGATGCAGATGCATTACTGGACCATCGATGACCCAAAGGTGATGAAGAAACTCCTCGATGCTGGTGCAGATGGAATCTTAACGAATCGACCGGATTTATTATTAAATTTCCTTAAAAAATAGGCTGTGTTAAAAGTTATTGTTGATCGTTGTTATGAAGGACATTTGTTTAGAAATCTTAATAGTTTTTGTCCTTCATCAGCGTTATGAAGGACAGTTCTTCAGAAATCTTAATTGGTTTTGTCCTTCATCGGCAGTATAACAGACAGATTTTTAGAAAACTTATTAGGATTTTCTTTCATCGGTGATAAAAAGGTAGAAAAATCGTTGATACAATAAAAAAATTTAGGCGTGAATTCCTATGTGAATTCACGTCTTAACCATAGCTAGCCACTTTTTATGGCATTTTTTGATCTTTCACCCTTTTATACTGCCATTTATTTTTGATAGAATTTTTTTATCTGCCCCTTTTTACGATTGATCGGCCGCTTTTCAGTATTTATCTGCCACTTTATATTTCTTGCAAGAAACACTACTCATTTTCCGCCAAAATTATCTCTAAGTTTCACAAAGAAAGAGAGACCGTTAAAGTCTCCCTTTTTTAACGCTATCATTTTTTAAATTTTCCAGGTGTGTACTTTTCACTGGCTTTAAAGTTATATACTGGTTTAATGAACCCGGCAATCTCCACGGTTTCTTCAACCTTTTCAAATATTTCATTTAGAGACTTATAGGCCATTGGTGCTTCATCAAGGGTTTCTTCTGAAACAGACGTTGTCCAGACACCTTCCATTGTTTTATGAAAATCGTCCATGTTAAGTGTTTTCATCGCTTTTGTCCGGCTCAAAACGCGGCCCGCTCCATGCGGGGCAGAATAATTCCACTCCCCATTCCCTTTACCGACTGCTAATACTGACCCGTCTCTCATGTTAATGGGAATAATTAGACGTTCCCCTTTTTGAGCAGAAACTGCCCCTTTTCGTAAAATCTGGTTCTCCGTGTCAATATAATTGTGTACGGTATCAAAGCGGTCCTGCTCCTCAAATCCCATATTTGCTGTAATAGCCCTCGCTATTTCTTCACGGTTTGCTTTTGCAAATGCTTGCGCTAACTTCATGTCATGCATATAGTGATGAAAATCCTCACCTTCCAAGTAAGCTAGATCATTTGGAATAACAGGATTCTTTTCTTTATAGCTTTGGATCATCGCTTGGATTTCTTTTTGACGTCCCTCCGCCTTCAATTGGTCAATGAGATCAGCTAAATCGTGCTGACGAAGTTTTGAAATCGCAACTTTTTGGTAGTAGGTGGCAATCCTCGCTCCCACATAGCGGCTCCCTGTATGAATGGTTAAATAGTGATAACCATTGGTATCAACAGAGACTTCAATAAAATGATTGCCGCCTCCAAGTGTCCCTAAGCTATAACGGCTTCGATTTTCACTCAAGATGTGCTCCGCTTGAAATTCTTGAATGGCGGGAAAACTCGTGTTAATAAATTGGACTGTCTCATCACTATGCACTTCCTGCCCACTCGGGACATACGTACGAATCACTTGATCCAATTTATTAAAATCAACCTTTTTATCCTGCAGCTTGACGGTTAACACCCCGCAGCCGACGTCCACACCAACCAGATTTGGAACAACTTTATCCTTTAGTTGAATGGTCGTTCCAATCACACAGCCTTTGCCCGCATGATAGTCTGGCATTATACTAATCTTTGTATCCTTTAAAAACGCTTGATTACAAAGTTCTTTTATTTGCTCAAGGGCTGTTTCTTGAGGATAGTTTGAAAAGACTTTTGCCTCTGTTTGTGTACCCGTTACTTTAATCACTGGTTTTCCCTCCTTCAAAGCAGATTACCACAAGGCTTCCATTTTTGGGACATTTGGGCAACGCATTTTCTGCGACATTTTTTTATCTACATAAATAAAAGGAGGATGCTTGGGCATCCTCCTTTTTTCGAAGTTATGAATAAATAGTTTGCATTCCTTTTCCTGCAACGGTCATCCATTCAAACTGACGTAATCTTACTTCAAACAGTGTTAATGGATCGCGGAACATCTCTGGATTGGTATTCATATTCGTTAGCATTTCTTGGTTCGTCTCTATTCCAGACCGTGCCTCTTCCGCAGAACGATTTAACAGCTGTAATGGACTCTTGAAAAACAGGGTTACATCACGCTCCAGTGATTTTTCAAACAGTTCAAATTGCTGGAAAAACTGTTGATTCACCACAGAGATGGTTTCAGCATAATCCTCATTTTCCACAAAGGCTTTGTACTTATTAAATAGCAAGGCTTTATTTTGTGATAGGGCTCCAAACAACTTCCCGGCGCTTTTTAATAAAAATTGTGACGGGGTTCTGCGTAGCAGGATATTAACAGTTTCCAACTGGAAGCGGCTTGTCATCCTGTCGGTATCACGGTGCCAGTCATCAATTACCTTAAAATCACAATCAAGCTGCAGGCGTTCTTCTCCATACATGCGATTAAAGCTTTCCCCTATTTCATTAAGAAATTCCTGACTTTGCACAAGCTCCTCTTTGCATCCATCAATCCATTCTTGCAACAAGCGGTAATATTTAGGGAGAACCGTCTGCTCTAAATACTCCTCTAGCTTTTTGTTCATCACATCATTAAGTTCTAGGTGAATCTTGCTAAAATTACTTTCCTCTTTTATCAAGGAGGAGCACTCTTGAAGCATGATTGGAACGGACTCTGAAATCTCTTTTACAATTGTATTTTTAATGGCACGGTATGACTGCACAACAGCCTTTGCTTTTTGGATCTCTGTATCCTTCAGTTGATTGATTGCACCTGTTAACTTCTGGAGCATTTCTTCATTCCAACGGACGGATTCTATCAATTGATTTTCAACAACCACCCTTTTTTGCATCAGACTGGCAATCGTTGTGCGAATATAGAACAATAGTTTAGCCAATCGTTTATCTTCGATATTTCTTGTATTTTTAATAGAGTCGATAAACTCTTTTAAGTCCTTTAACTGCTGACGGTTCTCATATTGCGAGGAAAAGGCGAACACTGATGCATCCGGGAAATACGACTGAATCCTCGCTCTTGTTTCATCAAAGACACTGATCGCTTCCTGCTCATTGACAATCGTGTCCATCTTACTGAGCAGAAAATGCACAGGAATGTCAGGTGCTAACTCTTGAATTTTCGCAAGAACAGACCTTTCTTTTTCTGTAAACGGTGCATTTGCATCAAGTACAAAGAGGACAGTATCAGCCAATTGCAGATTCTTTAAGACTTCATAAGAATCATTATAGTTTCCTTTTAATCCTGGAGTATCAATCAGTGCGACCTTAGTTTCCTGCAGGAAAGCATTGGGACGCTTAAATTCAATGATCGATTCCAATGCGTTGCGGCGGCGGTCCATTCTTTCTTGAAATTCAGAAATTCCTTCTAAACTATTAATCTCACGATCAGAAATATCCGTGATTTCTTCTTCCTCTGAGTCTTTAAACATGACCAGTGAAGAGGTAGGACTATCCTGCAGATCTTCACCAATAATCATATTAACAAACGTCGATTTTCCACTACCGTCTAACCCGGTAATAAGTAAATGGTGTGTGTCGAAATTTACTAATTGCTGAACAACCCATTTTACTCGATTATTCTCTCCCATCTCATTTGCTTGGGCCCAATTAATGATTGCTTCAAAGAGTGTTAGGCACTCCTCAAGTTCATCCATGTCTGTTTCCGTTTTACTAATTAGTTTCTCAGCCTCACTAACGATTGACATACTTAAACTCGCTGGAAACAGCTCATTCCACGAGAGAACAGCAGCAGCTGCGAGGACAACATTCTTCCTGTCAGCCAGACGTAACCAATTTGTTAAAAAGTCCGGAATAAACTCCTGCAGTTGTTTAATGAAGTATCTTCCATCAATAAAGCTAAAAAATGCTTCCTTATGAAGGCTTGAAAGCACAGACAAATTGTCATCCCGATTGATATCAAGGCTTAATAGCAAATGGTTCATTTCTCTTATCCAAGTAAAATAGGATTCTTTATTGTTATAGCTGTTCCAAAGAGCGGCAATAATTTCCTCGAATTTTTGTTGATCTAAGCTATACAAAAAATGAACAGACTGAGAAAAATAGTTCGGTAAATGACTTTTTGTCAGTCCCTCATCGATATAGGCAATAATCCTATCAAACCACTCCAAGGCACCCGTCCGTAAGGCTTCGTTAACGGCTAGTTCAATTGCATTATTCCAATCTTGCTGCTCTTCAAAAAAAGTACGGGCTATTTCCGTGACGTTTGGATAATCTGGATTTAAATCAATGGTTCTTTTAATCACTGATAATGCCTGGTCAAGCTTTCCACGCTCTATATACAACGAAAATAACTGCAGAGCTACTTCAGTGTTTAATGTGAGATGTTCACTTTCAATCGCACAATAAAGGTCTTCAGCTGTCGATAACAAACCTAACTGATAATAAGCATCAGCTGTGTTTTTCTTTGCCCACGGTTCCAGTTCATTGATAATATTTTCCCATTTAAAAATAGCTGCTTCATAATCTTTATGATGAAAATACACTTCACCCTGCGCAAAACGAATCGACGATAAATCAGGCAAGTCCTTGCTTGCTTCCTCCTGAAACAGGTCGCCAAGCACCTGAATCGGATGGATATTTTCATGTTCATTAATGAACATTTTATAATACGTTTTCTGTATTAATTGTGTCTCTATTGTCATATCTTTCCCTCCAATTACAACACTCTCTGTCATTCATATGGAAAAGAGCCCAAATTATTCTATATACTATTCGACGGATAATCTGAATATAAGTCCCAATTATTACGATTCTACCAGAGCAATTTATAAAAAAGATGTCAGTAGTATTTCATTTTGGAGACAAAAAGACATAATTGCATTCAATTATTACATTTTTCCTGACACTTATTACATATTCTTCGGAACTTATTACATATTCTTCGGAGCTTATTACATATTTCCGGACACTTACTACATATTCTTCAGAACTTATTACATATTCTTCAGAACTTATTACATATTCTTCGGAACTTATTACATATTTCCGGACACTTACTACATATTTTACAAATCTTACGACTTTCACTGGATAGTAACTGAAAATCAGAACATTAATTAGGCGAACAAGTAAGCCTGCCTGAAAACAGCAAGCTTACTGAGATTCATTCTTATCCAACAGATACTGTCGTTTCACTCTTTGAATTCAAAACAATCTCGGAAAAGTAATGAACTGTTCTCATTTCTTCATTGAATAAGTAAGAAGATTTCCATGTTTCTTCTAGATAGATCTCCATTACCTTGATGGCACGGAGCTCTCCACTTGATGCCTGTTCAAGGGCGACAATGCTTTCAAAAATTTTCACCATAAGTTCGGCCGCCTTTTTGGAGTGAAAGGTCTTTTGGTCTGCAGATGCTGTTCGTAATGATCTCGATAGATTCTGTAACTGTATCAACCTATTTTCTACTAAATAGGTCCATTCAGAAGGCAAGTGGGCCACACTCCGCAGTCGTTGACTCATTTCATCTACAAATAGTTCATCTGCTTTAAACTTTTCAATTAAGCGCAAGACTTCCAACCCGAGAATATTAGCCGTTCCTTCCCAGACGGTCAGGACTTGGGCATCTCGTAATAATCTTGGCGTCACAAAATCTTCGATATACCCATTTCCACCATGCAATTCGATCGCTTCATGAGAGAAGTGAATTGCCTGTTCTGCTGTTTCTTTTTTCAAAAGGGCAATGTAGAGACGATTAAGAATGGTCTCCGTTTGACTTGCTTGATTGTTCATGACCCGTTCGAACAAGGGAAGATACGTAAAAACGGTGCGGGTTTCAATTTCCAACTTAACAGCGAGACGGGTCAGTGTATCCTTAACCATAGGATAGTCAGCCAGTTTACTTCCGAACGCATCCCTTCTAAAGGCATATTCCTTTGCTTCACAATAGGCCCTTCTCATAATTCCTAAGGAGGCAACAGCATTGCATACTCTGGATAGATTAAGAGCCTCCATCATATAGTAGAATCCTTTGGCAGGATCTCCTACCACAAAAGCATCGGCACCATCAAATTCAACCTCCGCTGATGGGACGGCCCTGACTCCAAGCTTATCCTTTAAGCGGCGAATCCGGATTCCATTTAGTGAGCCATCCTGGTTCCGCCATGGTACGGCAAATAACGTCAGCCCCCTCGTCCCCGAAGGTGCGCCTTCTTTCCGGGCCAAAACCATGGCCACCCCGCACATGCCGGCATTGGAGGCAAAGTACTTTTCTCCATAAAGTTTGAAATGATCTCCAGCTTGCACTGCTTTCGTTTCATTTGCCCCGACGTCTGAGCCTCCCTGGCGCTCTGTTAAGAATGTTGCCCCCTCATACAGTGGAACATCTCCTGTGGAAAGGACATGCGGCAAAAAACGCTCCTTTATTTCGTCGGAAGCATATTGATTAAGTAAATAAGCAGTAGCCATAGACAATGTTACCGGACAGTAGAATCCTGGTTCTGTTTGCGATAGCAAATATCCTTGAGCATAGGAGTAAATGTAATTCCCCTTCTCCCCCAGCCCCGGAATTTCTTTATGAACATAGCCGACAATTCCGGTTTGATACGTTTCTTCCACCGTTCGCAGGTAGCCTGCGTTCACCCATACTTCTGAAACGTCTTCACCGTACGCATCATATTTGATTAAGCGCGGCTGTCCTTCCCTGTCTGTAAACCTAGCCCGGGAATCAATGTCGGTAGCGCATTTCTCACCAAAGGCTGTCAGCTCTTTGTCAGCAAACTCGAAAAAGGCTGGATCCATTAGTTCCTTAAGTAAGGATTGAAACGGCAAATCTTCTTTATAAAAATTCAACTTGAAAAACCCCCTTTTTTTCAGAATAATCAATAAATTAAGTGTACCACTTTCCTACCTTGTTAAAAATAAAGTTGGGTTAATTTTAGACAATCTATCTTTTTTACCCGCCTTAAAAGTATAATTAGTTCAAAGACTTAAAGGGGAAATCTTCGTTGGAAAAGGAACAAGCTCTAATTTTAGCTAACTTTATCGATAACTCAACTTCAGCGGCCTTTGAGATAAAAACACTTGAAATTTCGGGCGGCAGTTTAGTTAAATTTCATCAATGGGCAAATGGAAAACCTACGATCGCCGCATTTGAAGTAACTAGACCAGATAATGAAAGTGGCTATTACTTTGTATTCATTGACTGGCACCGAAATGACAACTATTATTTAGTCATTTATGCACATGATCGTTCCACGACCTGTGCCGAGATACGGCAAATTCAGGAAATAGACGGTTCTCCACATATTGTCTGGACATACAAGCCATTTAAACGAGACGGAAAAAATGACCAAAGAAAAGCTTATTTTAAGCAAATGTTTGGTTCAACAAATGTTCAAATCAAACTGCCCTCCTCGCCTCTTGAGGTGGATGTATTTTTGAAACAATTATTTAAACTATGTCAAAACCGGATAAAAGCAGACAGGATTGTGGAAGTGTTTGATTTTGAATAAGAATGGAGGCAAAAAGGTGATTACAGAGGAAATGAAAGAAAGAGTGAAAGAAAAAATCGTTGAATTCGGGATGCCCAAGTTCATTGCTGGCATGTTTACAAGGAACATCCCTAAACTCGAGAGATGGAATCAAGGAAAATAAACCATAGGAAAGGGAGGCTTCTAGCCTCCCTCTAAGTTATAGCTGTTTTCGCATTAATTGTTGTTTTTCGTTTAAGTTCACCAAGTCGTTTTCCTAGATGCTGCGTGGCATCTTTTCGTAAAAACATTGGCAAGAATCGCTTATTAATCATTGTAAATGACCATTATGATGATACAAAAGTAACAAATTTTATGAAAAGAGCCTTGTTATAAAACTTTACTTAAAAACGCCTTCGTCCGCTCTTCTTGTGGATGATCAAATAAGTCGCTTGGAATATTTTCTTCTACAACCAACCCGCCATCCATAAAAATTACTCGATCTCCCACTTCTTTGGCAAATCCCATTTCATGTGTCACGACCACCATGGTCATCCCTTCTTTTGCTAGGTCTTTCATAACCTCAAGGACCTCGCCGACCATTTCAGGGTCGAGCGCTGACGTCGGTTCATCAAAAAGCATGATTTTTGGCTCCATTGCCAGTGCCCTTGCAATTGCAACCCGCTGCTTTTGCCCGCCGGATAAAGAGTCTGGATAAGCATCGGCTTTATCCTCTAAGCCCACTTTTCGTAAAAGCTCGATTGCCTTTGCCCTCGCCTTCTCTGTTGGAACATTCTTTACTTTCATAGGGGCGAGCATTATATTTTGAATCACTGTTTTATGCGGAAATAAGTTAAATTGCTGAAAAACCATGCCCACATCCGTCCTGATTTTATTGATATCCGTTTTTTTATCGGTAATATCAATTCCTTCTATTAAAACATGGCCATCTGTAATCGTTTCTAGTAAATTAATGCATCGGAGAAAGGTAGATTTTCCTGAACCAGATGGGCCAATGACCACATCTACCTCTTTTGGCTTAACCGTTATATTTATATCTTTGAGAACCTCATTTTTTCCAAATGACTTTTTTAAATTTTTTACCGTAATCATTCTGTGGCCAACCTTCTTTCAAGTCGGGATAACAGTAAACTTAAAGAAAAAGTTAAAACAAGATAAATAAGGGCCGCGGTAATATATGGCTCCCATGCGCGATAATATTGTCCCTGCATTGCTTGTCCCCAATACATGAGCTCTTTTACAGCAATAATCGCCGCTAGGGATGAATCTTTTATTAAGACGATAAACTCATTACCTAGAGGAGGAATCATTCTTTTAAAGGCTTGCGGGAGAATGACAAATCGCATTGCCTGTACATGGTTCATCCCAAGCGAACGGGCTGCTTCCATCTGTCCTTTATCAATCGATTGAATTCCGCCCCTGAAGATTTCCGCTACATATGCCGCTGAATTTAATGAAAGGGCAGTTATAGCGGCAATGATCCCATTTGTTTCCCCTACAAAAAGCGGTACAAGACCGAAGTGAACTAATAATATTTGTACTAATAATGGCGTCCCACGGAAAAAAGTGATATAGCAGTTGAACGGGAAGGCGATCCATTTATTTTTCGTCAATTTACCCAATCCAATGAACAAACCGAGTAAACAACCAATTATGATGCTTGCAATCGAAAGGCCGATGGTAAGCAGCGTTCCTTTTGCAAAAAATGGTGCATATTCAGCAAGTATGTCCCAACGAATATCCATCATGAGTCCTCCTAAAAAATCCTACATAAGAAATGTGCGCCAATTTTAACAAAAATTGCGCAACTGCTTTTTAGGAAGCGTTACGCAATTTTGTCTAACCTTATTGTTGTGCTTTGATATCTGTTAAATCAGGATCCACCTTAAACCACTTTTTATAAATTTTTGCATATTCCCCATTTTCAATAATTCCTTTAATTCCTTTATCAAAGTCAGCCTTTAGCTTACTGCCTTTTGGAAACAACAGCCCATAAAATTCTTTTTCAAACGCAGCTGCATCTTCAATAATAACAAAATTATCATTTGGGTTATTTTTTACATACTCCTCAATAACCGTATTGTCAGCAACAACGGCATCTGCACCGCCGCCTTTTAGTTCCATGATTGCAAGGTTATTATCTTTAAATTTTTTAAGATTTTTAGTTTCTACACCTAGTAATTTCTCTACAGCTTCCTGACCAGTTGTTCCATTTTGCACGGCAACCCTTTTGTCCTTTAAGTCCGCTGCACTCTTTATACTGCTCCCTTTTGGAACCATAATTTTATTGGTAGATAAAAAGTATGGAACTGAGAAATCATAGGTTTGTTTCCGTTTATCGTTAATCGTGATGGCCGAGATAGCAGCATCAGCCGTTTTACCTTTTATTTCTACAAATAATGGATCCCAGCCAACATGCTTGACGTTGATTTTATACCCGGCTTCCTTGGCAACAGCGTTAATAAAATCAATATCAAATCCAACAACTTCCCCTTTATCTTGGTATTCAAATGGCGCGTAGGCTGCATCTGTGACAACCTTCAATGTCTTTTTTCCTCCCTCGCCACTTGTTTTACTCGTTCCACAAGCTGAAAGAACTAAGAGGAAAGCTACCATTAAAACTGTTGAAACTAATTTTAACTTCTTCATTTTTTCAGACCTCCAATGTTTTTTCTATAAAGTATTTTTTAAAAAATTAATAATATTTTGAATATAGATGATTATAACCCGTTTTAATTGTATATTCAATATTTTAAATATTTTACTATATTAGTACTGTAACTAACTGAAGTCTTGAGCATTTTAGAATAATACTTTTCAC
>NZ_JBALOS010000191.1:0-5743 GCF_036962765.1 Neobacillus drentensis | reverse complement strand
ATTTTTAAATAATATTTTTCGAATTAACGAGATTACTATCATAACAACCACAATCATTTTTGTCAACTGTTGAAGGATTGTTTTTTTAGAAATTACATACTCTCAATTCCAATGCCCTCATCAGATTTACTATATTACTATCATATATAATTAAAGTCAACTAGTATTCTAAAATAAATTGGTATCTTTTTTAAGATAAACATTCCTTTATTCATATGGATACAATGAAGGACTGTTACTATAATACAACTCGGTTATACTATACAATTATATAAATAGTACTGAAAATCGCGGGATTGAAATGCAGGCTGCAGAGTGTCAGGCACCGCTAAGGAAGGTAATGGTATGACAAATATAAAAGATTTGGCCAAGATGGCAGGCGTCTCGGTAACTACTGTTTCTCGAGTCTTAAATAATCATCCCTATGTAAAAGCTGAAAAAAGGAATGCGGTTTTAGAAGCGATTAGGCATAGTAATTATCAACCAAATATTAATGCAGTCCATTTAAGTACGGGAAAAACGTTTCTAGTTGGTGTTGTGGTCCCTTTTATCGATCACCCTTACTTTGCCTTGTTAATGAAAGGGATCGCTAATGAAGCGCTAAAAAACCATTATAATTTGGTTCTGTTTCAGACCAACTATGTGGAAAGCCGGGAATTAGAAGCATTGCAGATGCTAAAACAAAAACAAATTGATGGATTAATTATTTGTTCAAGAACATGCACGTGGTCCACAATCGAAGCCTATTTGCCTTTTGGCCCCATTGTTTTATGTGAAGATACCAGAGGAAAAAATGTATCCTCCATTTTTGTGGATCATTATACTAGTTTTCTTTTTGCACTAGACTACTTATATCATAAAGGCCATCATAAAATTGGTTATTGCATTGGACGAAAATCCGGTACAAATAGTAGAAACAGAGCTTTAGCGTATAAAAAATTTTTAGAAAAATATCAATTGCCATATGAACCTGCCTATATTTTTGAAGATTGTCTTCATTTTGAGGATGGCGAAAAGATTGTTGAACAGATTAAACAAATGGCCCATCCCCCAACAGCGTTACTGGTAACAAGTGATGAGGTTGCAGCTGGGATTGTTACCTGTGCACAAAATCTAGGTGTGTCCATTCCAGACGATCTTGCAATTATTAGTTTTAATAATCAGCCCGTCGCTAAAATGATGAATATCACCACGATTGAAATCCCACTTGAGGATATTGGCAGGAAACTATTTTTACAAGGGATCCTTAAAAATGATGTAATTGCACAAAATGAAATCCCTGTAAAATTAATTGAGCGCAGAACTGTGTAAGTCTCAATCGTTTCCTACTTCCTTTTCTTACCTTGCGTAACTGCTAAAACAGAATTTTTTATAAAATCCACTTGACCTGAAATGCGTTTCATAAAATATTCTGTTATTGCAGTAGTTCACAACACATAGTCAGCGTTATCAGGACCCCCTAAGCGTAACGACTGTGTTGTGATTTTATGGAGGGAAAGAAAAATGAAAAAGCCTATCGTGTTTTTTGATATTGATGGTACGTTGCTTAATGAGGATAAAGTTATTCCAGACTCCACAAAGAAGGCCGTTCGTTTACTTCAGGAAAAAGGCGTTCACACCGTTATTGCCACCGGTCGTGTCCCGAAAATGTTTTATTGGATTCAAAAAGAATTAAATATCGATTCTTTTGTTTCGATGAATGGACAATATGTCGTGTTTGACGGGCAGGAAATTTATGCAAATCCAATCAACCCTGAGCGTCTTCAGTCGATTTCCACTTTGACAGCAAGTAAAGGGCATGCTCTCGCCTATTGCAGCCGCAATGATTTTAAAGTTAGCGAAGGAAACCATCCATTAATTGAAACGAGTTTTGACTCATTGATGATGCCCTATCCGATGATTGATGAAGAGTTTTATCAAAATCGACCGATATATCAAGGACATCTTTACTGTAATCAAGGGGATAAACAACTATACGTCAATCGCTACCCTGACTTCGACTTCGTTAAGTGGCATGATTACGCTTATGATTTCCTTCCAAAAGGTGCCTCAAAAGCAGTTGGTATACGCAAACTGCTTGAGTACTTGGATATCGATAATGTGCATTGTTATGCGTTTGGCGATGGTTTGAATGACTTGGAGATGTTAACGATGATTGGGACAGGGATTGCTATGGGTAACGGGGTTCCCGAAGCGAAGGCTGCTGCTGATTTGATCACAACATCAGCTTCTAATCATGGGATTCTCAAGGGCCTTATTCAAGTTGGACTGTTAGAAAAAGATGCAGCCATGGAGTATGAAAGCAAGGCGAATTAATTCATTAAATTAAGGCGGACGGTGCTAGGCACTGTCCGCCTTAATGCTATCCTTTAGAAACTATTGGGATGTAAATGATAAATGTACTGCCTTTTCCAAGTTCACTTGTAACTTTAATCGTCCCTTTATGTGTGTCAACAATCCACTTGGCGATGGAAAGCCCCAATCCATGTCCACCCATTTGCCGGGAGCGAGATTGATCAGACCTGTAAAACCGTTCGAAAATGCGCTGATAATCTTCGGCTTTAATGCCGATTCCTGTGTCCTGAACGGAGATACATAGCTGTTGACCTGCTATTGCCAGTGAAAGCTTCACTTCCCCCCCTTGTGGTGTGTATTTAATCGCATTGTCTAATAGAATATATAATAGCTGTGATAATCTTTGCGAATCGCCGACCGTAATCAGCGAAGCCGGTGCATTCAAATGGAGCAAAATTTGTTTTGCCGCCGCCAGCGGACGAACGGAATCTATCGCTCTTTCTGCTTGGGGGCGGAAGTCAAAGGTCTCTACACTAAGTTGCATTGTATTTGCGTCGGACCGAGCCAGTGTCAAAAGGTCGCTCACCAGATGTGTCATTCGCTTCACTTCTTGTCTCATATTCGCCAGGATTTTCTCCACCATGTCTTTCTTTTGAGGTTCAATCGTCATATCCACCGCATCAATCGAAGACAGCAAAACACTTAAAGGTGTCCGTAGTTCATGCGAGGCGTCTGCTACGAATTCACGCTGCCTTGTAAATGCTCTGCTAATTGGCACCATCGCTCTTTTTGACATGACCACACTCATGTATATGGCTAGACCTAAAAAGACAATGCCGATGGCAATCAATATCATTAATAGCGAGTGGAAAAGCTGATAGGTAAAGGTCATATCTTTTCCAACATACAAACGTCCAATGAATTGACCCTTATCATAAATGGACCGACTTGCAATCATTAGCCGAATATCTTGAGGGGCCTCACGCGGACGAAACTCGCCCTTCATTCCCCTGCCGTTCGCTTTCATTTCAACATGCAGAGTTTCCTTTCGAATCTCCCGTTCATTTTGAACACTTCCATTTATTAGCCGAAGCAGTTCAGGACGGACCCGCTGATCGGATTCATTACCCATTATTATTTCTCCACTGGAATTCACAACATAATAAAAAAACTGATTAACTCCAGCAAACACCACCTCTTGATCATCCATCCCTTGCAGGTCATTCTTTTCATTTTTTATCAAATAATTCTCAATGAAACTCGCTTCTTGATTCACTAATGATTGAAGTTCACGTTCCTGGTTGTTCAAGATGACAACATAGAGGATGACATAAACAGTCGCGATGAAAAAGATAAGAAAAAGCATGATCAACCCACTATACATGCGCGTTAATCGACCTTGGGTACTTTTAAAAATATCATTTTCACCACGGTTCGTGAATGCCCGGATGATTGATCCCAATTTAGTTTCCAAACTTGTACCCTACCCCTCTAACGCTTTGCAGCAAATCTTGTTTTCCGAAAGATTGGAGCTTCTTGCGGATTAATTTGACGGTCGCATCAATGGTTTTAGGAGCAACCTCTGAATCAAAGCCCCAGATTCGCTCTAGAATCACTTCACGCGGCAGGACCTGCCCTTTATTCTTCACCATTAAATCTAATAACTGAAATTCACGAGGGCTTAATTGAATTTCCTCTCGATCTAAACGAACAACATGGCTCATCCGATTCAAAACCATATCGTGGATTTGGATCTCCTCCTCCAAAATCGGTGCATAGTTTCGACGGGAAAGTGCACGGAGCCGAGCCAATAGCTCATCAATTTCGAACGGTTTAACAAGGTAATCATCTGCACCGGAATCTAAACCCTCAATCCGGTCCCCAACCGTATCCTTGGCGGTTAACATCAGGATCGCACCGGAATAACCTTGATTCCGCAATCGCCTGCAAATTTCCACACCTGTCCCATTTGGCATCATCCAATCCATGATTACAACATCATAGTGAGCGGAGGTGGCGTAATAGTAAGCATCCTCTCCTTCAGTAATCCACTCGACTTGGTAGCCACCCTTCTTTTTCAACATATAAACGATTAATTCTCCGAGACGGATATCATCTTCTGCTAATAAAATATTCATGCAATTAACCCCTTTGAGATTGAGTTTATGATAAATCTCATCACCATTAGTAACTCAAATCTAGCAACGCAATCTTAAAATTAGCTTAAGAACATGTTTTGATAGAAAAAAAGAAGCACCAGAAATGATCGGCGCTCCTCTTCTACTATTTTGTGATTTCTTCTAATTGCAGAACTTTTTCATTTTTTAACTTTTCAAGTTCCTGATTTAATTCTTCATCATTTATAAAATTGCTGTATGCCGCGTCATATTGGGCTAATGGTGTTGAAAACTGTTGACCCGCTTGCACCTCTGCTTCCATCATTAAAATCCGCTCTTCCGCGCGAGCGACTCCTCTTGCAATGTTGTCGGTTTGGAAAGATACCGTTGCATTTTGAATCTGCTTCGTTGACTGAGCAACATTAGCACGGGAAGCTAAGAGGATTTTCTTATGCTGCATTTGATTATAGGTTTCTTTCAGGTGATCAAGTTTTTCGATCAGAAGTTTAGTTTGGGCTTTCACTGCTTCATACTGTTGCTTGTAAAGGTTGAGTTGCTTTTCATGAACTAGTTTCTCTTGGACCGCCAACTTCGCAATTGAATCCTCACCATGTTCGATGGCTAGTTTCGCTTGACGTGTTCTCTTTTCTACTAAACCCTCCATCTCCAAAATGAGTGCAGCTTGCTTATTCTCTACAAAAATCTGGCGAGCCAAAGCTTTCTGACCTTTTAGAATTTCTTGCTCCATTTCGCGAGAATATTCATTTAACATAGCAATCGGATCTTCGATTCCATCTAGTAATCCATTGATTTCTGCCATTGTTATCGTCTTTACTCTTTTAAAAATACCCATTTTAAACATTCTCCTTTTTATTGGTTAAATTTTGTTCCCATTGATCTAAAATATTTCCACTTTGATTCAGTACCGGTGTATGTGAACTCACTAGAGATGTGTCAATAAATTGGTCCATTGATGCTGCCTTAGCTTTCTTTCGAAGCCATTTCACTAAGATAACCACAAGAGCTAGTCCAATAATAAGGAAGAGCCAAGGGAATCCTCCTTCGTGGTGCGGGCCGCCGTTCAAAAAATGGCGGCCTTCGAAATCACCACGTGCACCCGATCCTCCAGGTCCATGTTCATGTCCGTGGCGGACTTCGGCATATTCGCTATGACCTCCTAAAAGATAGTGGAGTACATTCACCACCAAAACCATCGCAGCAATGATTACACCCCAGAAAATACCTTTTTTCACTTTCGTATTCATTTCTCTTTCCTCCTTTCTACTTGATACCTGAAGTCTAATAGAGAATAGTGAAAACTTGGTGAAAAG
>NZ_JBALOS010000190.1:5713-13885 GCF_036962765.1 Neobacillus drentensis | reverse complement strand
CATTTATAAAATTCTCCCATCACTTACCAATTAAGCTTCGGTAAACGAACCTCAATTACTATATCACACTTCGTATAAAAATAAAAACAAAAATCATGCTATTTCTAACTTTACTCATCAACAAAAATCTACATCATTTGCTAATTGTTCAGCCGCTTTTTCCCCAATTAACATATGAAATTAATGATCTCACATCGTGATATACTTTCTATTTCTATGTCATGTCATGGTGGGACATGACTATTTTCAATCCTCAATATTATAAGACGAAGATGATTTCATTTAGTTTCATTTTTTTATATTTAATTGGGCCCTCCACTTAAATACTTATCGCATTTATGTCTTTTGAGGTCATCATTTCTACATATCATAAACCTGTATGTTTGAGGGAGCAATATGAATTTAGTCTTATCTTTTGCTCGTGGGAAGCCACCGGTTCTTTGAATGAACTAAGTAAACATTGGAAAGTATATACACAGAGGAAACAAGTTAAAAAAATTTTAAAAAGGAGAATACTATGCCCAGAATAAGGCCTGAATTTACAAAAAGCCCATATTTTGTTGATGAACCAGGGAATTGGCATTTAAAGACTGGTGCTCCGAAGGAATTACAAATCGAGCTTGATTCTTATCTAAATAGTCTGGGAGATGTTGATGAGCCAGGTACAATTAATGGTATACATATCGACTATCCTTAGGAACGTATAAATGCCCACTATACTATAGAAGAAAGCTGTTGCTTTCTTTACCTAAACATGAAAACCATTCCCAAACAAAAGACTAGGAGTGAATATAATGAATGTTAACCGAGTAAAGCAGATTTTGTCATCTTCTGCAGATATTGAAGTCAAATATAATGGTGCATCAGTATGGATTGACCAATTAAATGAAGATGGAAATACCGCAACTGTTCATTTACGCGGACCATTGGAAGAACGATCAGTTGTAGAAATTGGTGAGTTAATCGAAGAATAATTCCTCTAGAAGTTAATGTAATTAAAATCTTATCTTAATCAAAAAATTAAAAGGCAGGAAAGTATTCCTGCCTTAAACCATGTCTTCATTTTCCTTTTCAATATCATTAGGTTCTGGTTGAACTCCTTGAACAATCCCCCCAAGAACCTCTCTATTATTCCTATTGGCATCTTTTCCTGCACCTGGTGCTATATTAGCCATAGGAAGCTGCTCTAATTCTTTACCTCTTGGCATTTTCCTCACTCCTTACTGTTATGGTAACCATTTAGTTTGAAGTTTAGTTAACCAACTTTTGGTTAATGATTAATAATGCTGTGCTTTGCTAATAGTTGTAAAGTCATGTCATCCATCGGAGGATTATGTAGCCCTGCTCGCACATCTCTATAATATCGCTGCAATGGATTACTCAAGGAAAGACTTTTTGCTCCAACGATTCTCATTGCCAAATCAACAATTTCGATTGCCAAATTGGTCACTGTAAATTTGGCGGCCCCTAACGCTGCACTCATTCTTTCCCTATCTTGAACGTATGAAGCATCCCACTGTTTGGCAACTCCATACAAAAAGTACTCCGACTGCATTACTTTCAACTCAATTTCACCCAGTTTTTGTTGGACATTTGGCAAATCAATGATTGGTCCAACTATACTATTTGGTGAATACTCCTTTGCAAATTGAATTGCGTATCTTTGGGCAGCTTTTGCTATGCCCAGATAACATGCTGGTATGTGTAAAAGCCATCCATTCGCTTTTTTAGCAGCCGAACTTAACTCTTCAACTAGATAATCGTTAGGAACCAAACAATTATCCAATAGTAAGTCATGACTTCCTGTTCCCCTTAGCGCGATACTGTCCCAAGTTTCTTCAATATTTATTCCTTTTGTTGTCCGTGGGATCAAAAAATTTGCCACTTCATCGGTTTCTTTAATTGTTGCACTAACAATAAAGAAATCGAGGACAGGTGACATGGTGGTAAATGTTTTTCTCCCTTTTATAACCCAGCCATTTTGACATTTTTCTGCAGTGGTTTCCGGTCTTCCTCCTCGTGTAGGACTCCCTGTTTTCGGTTCACTTTGAGCACTATTGATTAATGCACCATTTTTTACTTGTTCACAAAGATACTTAAAGACTGGTTCCTTCCATATGTTTTTTTCAGCTAAATTCATCATAATTCCCATATGCCATCCGATGGAAAGTGCAGTTGCCCCATCCCCTTCGGCTATCGTTTCTTGGAGCCGAATGAGTTCATAAAGTGTGATTTCCTTTCCACCATATCTAGAAGGCACAGTTAATGTTGTGTAACCTGTATTTTTAAGATCCTTTATATTGGCATAGGGAAAACTACCTTCAATGTCTATTTGATGTGCTCGCATTAGGAATTGTTTTGCAAGGTTATTCATTAAATCTATTCGTTCATCTATTGTCTGTTTTTCTAGAAAATTCATTTATCTCTCTCCTATTCAATTACCAAATATTTTTATAAGTTTGTGTCAAATGTGTGTCATAACTCACTGATAGGTACTTCAGAATATTTTATAATACAAGAAGTAAATTTTTCCGGGCCAATGAACCACTTTCCTACTATATAACAACAGATAAAGGAAATAATAATAAGTTTGAAGGGGGATTATTATGAAGCAAGGTCCAAAACAATTATTTATACAAACAGGAAGCTTGGTAGCTGGTTTTATGGTTTGGGTCCTTATATCATCACTTATGCCTTTTATCAAGGTAGATATTAAACTTACTTCTACCCAAATAGCATGGGCAACTGCAGTCCCTGTGATCCTTGGATCTCTACTTCGCGTTCCAATTGGCTATTGGACGAACCGCTATGGTGCTCGACTTTTATTTACAATCAGCTTCATAATCCTACTTATTCCTATTGCGTTGTTAAGCTATGCTAATTCTCTACTAACGCTAATCATTGGCGGGTTATTACTTGGGATTGGTGGTGCTGTTTTTTCGGTTGGCGTGACCTCTCTTCCGAAATATTATGAAAAATCAAAGCATGGGTTTATTAATGGGATTTACGGAGCAGGAAATATTGGAACAGCGATTACTTCCTTTTCAGCGCCTGTTCTTGCCAACGCATACGGTTGGAGAGACACCATTAAAATTTTCCTATTAGTTGTCCTATTCTTTGCTCTTTTAAATTTTATCTTTGGAGACAGAAGGGAACGAAAAGTAAACATTTCCTTGCCAGACCAGATCAAAGAGGTATATAAAAATCCAAAACTATGGTTTCTAAGTTTATTCTATTTTATCACGTTTGGTTCATTTGTTGCCTTTACCATATACTTACCCTCGTTTTTAGTTAATCATTTTGAATTAGATAAAGTGGATGCAGGCTTGAGGACAGCTGGTTTTATTGCTTTGGCAACCGTTTTTAGACCGATTGGAGGTTGGTTAGGCGATAAAGTTAATCCATTTCTTATTCTAATGGCTGTTTTCTTTAGCCTAACTTTTGCAGGATTTCTTTTGTCTTTTACTCCATCACTGCCGATCTATTCTTTCGGTTGCTTATTAGTAGCTTTCTTTGCTGGAATAGGTAATGGCGCAATCTTTAAACTAGTTCCGTTATATTTTTCCAAGCAAGCTGGTATTGTGAATGGGATTGTTTCAGCTATGGGGGGACTTGGTGGTTTTTTCCCGCCCGTTCTTCTCACGATTCTCTTTGATTGGACTGGTCATTATGCCATTGGGTTTATGTCCCTTTCAGAGTTTTCGTTAGCAAGTCTGGTTATCGTAGTATGGCTATATTACCAAGATAAGCTTGATATTTCAGCGAAGATTGTAAATCATGCTTTAGACGGCATTTGTGTAACTGATGTTCATGGAATTATTCAAAGCGTTAATCCAGCATTCACAAAAATTACCGGCTACAGTCAAAAAGAGGTTGCAGGGAAAACCCCAAGTGTTCTTCAATCCGGTGAACACGGCAATGACTTTTATAAACAAATGTGGGAAAGCTTAAAGACAAACGGTGTTTGGGAAGGCTATATTTGGAATAAACGCAAAAATAATGAAATATACAGAGAATGGCTTACCATTACAGCAATTAAAGATGATGCAGGTGAAACCAAAAACTATGTAGGAATGTTTTATGAAGATATCGAAAAATCCTAGAAAAGCAGAACAAAAAGAGATCTTTCCCATGAAAGGTCTCTTTTTTCGTTAGCCTATGTTAAAGGTGAATGTTGATTTGATTTTTGGGAAATTCGCGGTACTCATCCAGGAATGTGAGCAGTTGAGACCCCTTAGTGAGACACGACCGAAGATGCTCACGGGCGAGCCGGAAGAAAGGGAGTGAATTTCAGTAAAAATCACCACTATCGGGTTAAATTATTACAACTTTTTGTCAAACCCCTTTCGTTCACAGTTCGTTCACTGATTTTGTGACGTACGTCACTAAATTCATGTTACCATCTGATTTATATTAATAACACAAACAACAAATCTTTAAAAATAAATTTTAAAAACAATTTAGGGGGAATAATATCATGGCCCGAATTAATTATTGGAATCCAGAAGACGAAAAATTCTGGAAAGCAGAAGGAAAAAAACATGCTCGACGTAATTTATGGATATCTGTACCTTCACTGATGCTCGCATTTATTGTTTGGCAAATTTGGTCCGTAGTAGCTGTTAGACTTAACGACATCGGCTTTCATTTTACGGAAGAACAACTTTTTACACTTGCAGCTATCCCTGGCCTTGTTGGTGCAACACTTCGCTTTCTTTATACCTTTGCAGTTGGCTCGATTGGTGGTAAGAACTGGACCGTTATTTCAACGGCGATCTTAGCCATTCCCGCAATTGGAATTGGATTTGCAGTCCAGAATCCGGACACACCATTTTCAATTATGTTATTACTAGCAGCTCTTTGTGGTCTAGGCGGCGGAAATTTCTCATCATCATCAGCAAATATCAGCTTTTTCTTTCCGAAAAAAGAAAAAGGAACAGCACTTGGAATTAATGGCGGTTTGGGTAACATGGGTGTTTCTGTAGTGCAATTCGTAACACCACTAATTATTACTTCAGGAACTTTTGCACTTGTTGGTGGTAAACAAGTGTTAGCGAATGGCCAGGAAGTTTGGTTACAAAACGCAGCATTTATCTGGGTTATACCCATTGTTATTTTAACAATTCTAGCCATGTTTAAAATGGATAATGTTCCAGGTGCAAAACAATCAGTAGCGGATCAATTTGTAATTGTAAAACGTAAACACACTTGGATTATGACAGCTCTTTATGTAGCAACGTTTGGTTCATTCATTGGTTACTCAGCGGCCTTTCCGCTCCTATTAAGATCACAATTTCCTGAGCACATTTCACTTGCCTTTCTTGGAGCATTAGTTGCAGCAGCAGCAAGACCTGTGGGAGGATGGCTTGCAGACAAAATGGGCGGCGCTAAAGTCACTGCATATGTGTTAGTCATCATGGGCATTGGCGCAGCAGGAGTTATATACTTCCTAAATGGAAAACAGTTTGCAGGGTTCTTAGTATCATTCTTAATTCTTTTCGTTGCATCTGGTATTGGTTCTGGCTCAACATTCCAAATGATCCCTAACCTTTTTATTCCAAAAGAAGCAGCACCAGTTATCGGGTTCTCTGCAGCATTTGCAGCGTATGGATCATTCTTTATTCCAAAGCTATTCGGGTGGTCCGTTAAAGCAACAGGCACTCCAGTCACAGCGTTTTACTTCTTTATCGGTTTTTACATTATCTCTTTTGCGCTCAACTGGTATTTTTATCAAAGAAAAGCAACAGCTGCTAAAACTCTTACACAGCAGGTCGGTTAATACCGATCTGTTTTTTTTAATCTCGCCCTGCGAAATTTACCTGTTCAATTCAGCTCCAGATGCTCGCTTTCTGTGGGCGGCCCGTGAGTCTCCTCGGTGCTTGAGAGTCGTCCAAGTTCTCCCTTGGCACACTTTCTCCCGCAGGAGTCTCGCGGCGCCATCCGCTCCAATCAACATAGTGGCACAATGCAGTGAGCTATAACTAAGCTAAAATAAAAAAACGCAGTAATTAAACTGCGTTCAAAAATTGTTTATAACCGTTCTATCGCAACCGCACATGCCTTATATTCAGCGGTACCTGAAATAGGATCATACTCATTTAATGTTAACACATTGGTTGGTGTTTCACTCCAATGGAAACTCATAAAAACTAAACCAGGGACTACTTGTTCTGTAATCTTTACCTTCACCTCAAGTTTCCCTCTTCGGGAACGGACCCGAACGACTTCACCATCCTTTATTCCAAGTACAGCTGCATCGTCCGGATGGATGTCAAGGGTCTCCTCTGTTTGTTTCACCTTAACCCCAGAGGCATAATGGCGAGTCTGAGAATGAGTATTATAAGATTCATAGCGACGGCCAGTCGTGAGCGTAAATGGATAGTTCTCATCAGGTAATTCTAACGGGGCCGTATAGTCTACTGGTACAAAAGGTGATTTTTTCGTTGGTGTTTCTTGTTGATGAAATCTCTCATGCATGATAAACGTCCCTGGATGATTCTCGTCAGGACACGGATAGTGAATACTATACTCTTTTTCAAGCCGTTCGTAGGAAATTCCGCCATACATCTCCCAGGCCAACTTTCTCACTTCATTCCAGATTTCTTCACTATTGTTATAACTCATAGGATACCCCATGAGTGTCGACAATTCACAAAGAATTTCCCAGTCCTCTTTCACATTTGGATGGGAATCTACTGCTTTTCGGGCTCTTTGTATTCTCCGATCAGTGTTTGTATAGGTACCATCCACCTCTCCCCATGAACGTGCAGGTAACACAACATCTGCCATTCTTGCCGTTTCGGTCATGAAAATGTCTTGGACAACCAACAAATCTAGTTTTTCGAACAATTTTTTCGTATGGTTCATATCCACATCAGCAAGAAGTGGATTTTCACCAATAATATAAAGGGCCTTCAGTTCACCCATATCTAAGCGATCAAACGTACGAGTTTGGGTATCTCCTGCTTGCGGGTTTAATTCAACCTTCCATTCCTTTTCATAACGGGCACGATATTCTTCATTTGCTAAACTCATCGCTCCGGCTAATTGGTTAGGAAGACAGCCCATATCTCCAGCACCTTGGACATTGTTTTGGCCTCTTAATGGCATAATTCCTGATCCTGGTTTCCCTATGTTTCCAGTCAATAACGCTAGATTAGCGATATCGAAGACATTATTAACACCACAGTGATGCTCTGTTATACCAAGTGTGTATGCAATCATTGAACAACTGGATAAAGCATACTCCCTTGCCGTTTCGACAATATCCTCTGCACGCAATCCAGTAATCGTTGCTGCATACTCAGGTGTATATGGCTCCACTTGTTTTTCTAGTTTTTCAAAGTCCACTGTAAATTGCTTAATAAATTCAGCGTTAAATAAACCCTCTTTAAGAATGACTCGGATAAAAGCATTGATAAGGGCAATATCTGAACCGACATTTATTTGCAAATGACGATGTGCTACTTTAACCATATCAATCTTTCGTGGATCAATGACGATAATTTTCAGCCCCGCTTTTGCAGCCTTTTTCATTCGATTAGCAATAATTGGGTGTGCCTCTGTTGTATTCGAGCCCATTAGAAGTAATACTTCAGCACGGTCAAAATCTTCAAGTGTGTTCGTTGGGAAACCGCTTCCAAAAACAGTTGCCAGACCGGCAACGCTAGGAGCGTGTCAGGTACGGTTACAGCCATCTATGTTATTACTTTTAATGACTGTCCTCATAAATTTTTGGGTAACATAATTGGATTCATTCGTGGACCGAGCACAAGCAAACATTGATATAGAGTTTGATCCCCATGATGATTTAATGTGGGATAACTTACTTGCAATGTATTGATAGGCTTCATCCCAAGTTGTTTCAACCAACTTCCCTGCTTTACGAATAAGTGGTGAGGTTAATCTATTTTTTGCATGTACATATTCGTAGGCAAATGCACCTTTTACACATGTTTGTCCTTTGTTGACTGGTGCTTCTTTGTCACCACGGATTTTCATAATTCTGTTGTCTTGAACTTCAAGAACTAAACCACATCCCGTACCACAATAACCGCAAATTGTTTTAACTAAATTTGTTTCACCCAACCTGTTCACTCCCCCTCTAAAATCATTTGTACCTCTATCATCATAATAATCTATATATTCTAAATGTAGATTCCTTTTTTAAAA
>NZ_JBALOS010000190.1:0-5698 GCF_036962765.1 Neobacillus drentensis | reverse complement strand
ATGCAATTTTTGCCGGTAATAAAATATTAAAGGTGGTTCCTTTATTTGGTTCACTTTCGACAAATACTTTTCCATTATGGCTTTCAATGATCTTGAAACTTACCATCAATCCTAAGCCGTTCCCATTCTTTTTGGTTGTGTAAAAAGGTTCCCCGAGTTTCTTTAATTTCTCTTTGGAAATTCCCACACCTGTGTCTTGAATGGAAATTTGAACATTGTTATCGTGGATGATTGTTTTAACATGGAGTTCACCACCATTAGGCATAGCTTCGATTCCATTTTTAATGAAGTTTAGAAATACTTGTTTTAAACGGTTTTCATCACATTCAATTTGAATGAGTTCCTGATTGCAATCAAAAGTCAAACGAACATTTTTCTTTCTTGCTTCAAATTCAAGCAGAGAGACGACGTTTTTAATAACTGGAACGACATTTTTTTCTTCTAATTCAACGGCTTTTGGTTTAGCTAATACCATAAAGTCCTCAACAATCGTATTCACACGTTCAATTTCATCGAGAATAATACCCAAGAACTCTAATCGTTCTGGATCCTTTTCATCCAACTGTAAGAATTCCGCATACCCCTTCATCGAAGTTAGTGGATTGCGTATTTCATGGGCAACACCAGCTGCTAATTGACCAACTGCTGCCAATTTATCCTGACGATGAAGGACTTCTTCTGTCCTTTTCCGTTCAGTAATATCATTTCGTATTGCGAGATATTGGTATGGTTTTCCGTGATCATTCAAAAATGGAACAATCGTGGTGTCCACCCAATAATAGGTCCCATCTTTTGCTTTATTTCTAATCTCTCCTTTCCATACTCTCCCTGAACCAATTGTCTTCCAGAGGTCTTTGAAAAATTCTTTTGAATGGAAACCTGAATTTAATATGTTATGGTCTTTGCCAAGAATTTCTTCCCGTTTATATTTTGAAATTTCACAGAACTTTTCATTTACACTGGTGATAATTCCTTTTGCATCGGTAAATGCAACAATCGAGGATTGATCAAGAGCAAATTTAATATCAATATTCTCTTTAATGGTATCTTTAAGATGACCCTCAGCTCTTTTTCTATCCGAAATATCTGAACGAATCGCAATATATTGAATTGGCTTGCCATTTTTATTTAAAAAAGGAACAATCGTGGTATCAACCCAGTAAAACGACCCATCCTTTGCTTTATTACGGATTTCTCCGCGCCAAATCTTACCTGAACGGATCGTAGTCCACAAATCCTTGAAGAATTCCTTAGAATGATAACCAGAGTTTAAGATCCGATGATTTTGGCCCATGATCTCTTCCTTTGAATACTTGGAAATCTCCTCAAATTTATCATTAACATATATGATTATTCCATGGGGATCTGTAATCGCAACAATAGTGGAAGCATCAAGCGCTGCTTTGATGTCCTTTAAGTTCGTATCAGTTGTCGCCAATTGTTTACTAATTAATGTACTTGATACAATTAGCCCGCCAATAATTAAAATAGACAAGAATAATACCAAATAAATAAAGAAAGGACTATCTGCACCCTCCCCATTAATCCTTTCGCTTACTGTTGTAATTAACGCTCGCTTTAGAAGAAAATGCCCTTCAATGATCGCTAACGACATAATGACCGCACTAATTGGTTTTAACCAGACCTGGTTCCCTTGGGTATAGCTTTTCGAAGAAAAAAGAATCCATAAAGAGAATAAAAAAGAAGCAAAGATTAATAGACCTGAAAAAAGGAGCAAAAAAACTTGGTACGTTATCGTTACATTCATGGCATATAAACCGATTAAATGGATTGCAAAAACGGCAAGCGTAAGAAATAAACTAGCCGAAATTAAATGATAAAATTTAATCTGTTTTCCAAATAATGATAAGAAAGCCATTCCAGTAAATGCAATCCCGATGATGATGGAAAGAACCGTTAGTGGAATGTGATAACTAGCAAACCTGTTTATATCTGCGGAAATGAGCCCAATAAAATTCATGACCCAAATCCCGATACCAATGGAAATTGTACCACCCAGAAACAGAAGCCTTTTATTTTTTTCAGTCGACTTTACTAAAGTAAACATATCTAATGCGGTGTATGATGCCATTATCGTTAAACCTATGGCAATTATTATGAATAGAGGATGAAAAGTCTCTATAATTGCATTCATTTGCCTGCATCCCCCCAAATCTATTGCTTTTCTACTATGATTGTAATGTAATGCGAATTGTTATGGAAGTCTAAAATTTTCTTCGAGCCTCAATTTCCCTTTATTTTAACCTATTTCTCACCTTTCAATGAAATGGAAAAACGGACAATTAATATTTTTTGTGATAAAAGACCTATTTTGAGGAAAAGGCAGAATTTTTTAAAAAAAGCCTACACATTTTTATTTATTTCAGCTATACTGTACTATAACAAGAAGGATATTAATAAACTGTATTAATAAAGGAGGAGTTTTATTATGTTAATGAGTCCAGTTGAGTTTTTCCGTACTTTACCAAAAAAACAATGTTCAGAGTGTGGTCAACACATGGAGGAACAAGCAGAAAGTTATTTTATGGAATGTGACAAATGTTTAGCTAAAAAAGAAGAATAGCTCTAAAAACTCTCCAATAACATTGGAGAGTTTTTTCGTTATTTCAAGAGGAACTTATGGTTATTTAAGATTTGCCTTTTAGGAGAGAATTAGGAAGGCATAATCCCTTTTCTTGATGCAAATCCTATAGATAAGGAGTTGATATGTATGGATAACAAGTCTAAATCATGGAGTAATCAAACTAGAAACCCCCTAAAAGAAACTTTTGCTAATAATACGAAAACCGTATCAGGCGAATCAGTGGATGAGCTTAGGAATCTTGAAGAAGCAAACACCTTAATCAGCGGAGATGAAATTCGCCAGCAAAATGAAAATCTATAGATAAAAAAAGACTGTCCATGATCCATGACAGTCTTTAGTCCATTATTTCAATAATTATATTTGCGGAAGTTCTCTCATTTCTTGAAGCATTTCATTACCACACATTGGGCATAGCAGGTCTTCTGCAACGAAGTCCTTTCTCATCCACCCTATACAGGCTTCATCGATGCAAGAATAGATTTCTGTATTAACCAGAATTGTTTCAATTTCTTCTTCTTTTGCTCTTTTACCGTAAAAAATGGGAACCGCCTCCTTTTTTAATAGTATGTACAAATAAGTTGCTTTTCATTTCCATAAATCCTTAGGAGTTGAGAAAAAGAATGCACAATGAAAAAAGATATACAAAAGTTGGAACGGATATTGAAGAAGTTAAGAGGTTAAATAGCCAATCAGGCATGAGCTATAATGAAGTCAAGAAATTACTTGCGGAAAGATACCTTAATAATAAAAAGGAATAGTAAATAGCAGGAAAAAATCCACAAACTCCCTTAAAGGGAAACTTGTGGATTTTTTTAATTAGCACTGTTAAACTTGCCTGTTGATTTCCGCTCCAGGCGCGTGCGGTTCGCGGGCGGTCCGGGGAGCCTCCTCGTCGCTGCGCTCCTGCGGGGTCTCCCCTGCCCCGTCCTCCCGCAGGAGTCTTCGCGCCTTCCTCTCCAATCAACAGGGTGCCAAAATCAACAATAAGCTTTAACACACCCTTTTAATTAGAGTTAAAAGTTACCTTCTTTATATTCAATCGATATATGTTCTTGATGTCCTTTCGAAAGCAGCTTATCATTTTTACGGTTTTCCTTCGATTCAAAAATAATGTTGAAATCGTAATCATCTGGGTATAGTTCTTTTGCTGCAATATATAAATTAATTCTTTTGTGGTTAATTGTATGCTTTTGCCCTTTGATTTGCACAACGTAATTTCCAAGAGTGTCAGGACCCATATAGATTATCCCAAACTCATTTGTAGGTGTAATTTTTACATTATCCCCCTGTTGAAAAAGCGGGACTTTTACCTCCGGTTTTGATTTGTTCCTATCGTTTTGATATTTATTAATAATCACCTGTTTTTCCAATTCCTTAAGTTTCCATGCATCTGTTATATCAGTTGTATATTTCTTTTCCTCTTTATAAGTGATCGTATGAGCCCTTTCAAGAATTTTCGGATGAATCCCAAGTTTTAACGAAATTGCAAAGGCCTGGCTTTCTCCTCCTCTTCCAATCGTTAAGCGATATGTGGGACTTAAAGTGGTGAGATCGAACTCCATTGATCCATTAATAAATCCAGGATGCGTTTCGGCAAGTACTTTGATTTCACTATAATGGGTTGTTGCGAGAATGGTTGCCCCCTTTTCATACAAAGTTTCTAAAATCGCGGTAGCCAGCCCCATGCCCTCCCCAGGGTCTGTTCCAGAACCTAACTCATCTAATAAAACCAAGGTTCGATGCTGGGTTTCCTTTAAGATTTCGATGATATTAACAATTCGTGAGCTAAATGTACTTAAATTTTCCGTGATACTTTGCCCATCCCCAATATCCACTAAAATTCGTTCAAAGATATTCAAATTACTTTCTGGGGCTGCCGGAATATGGAGACCGCATTGGATCATTAAGGTCAATAGGCCAGCCGTTTTAATCGTTACCGTTTTCCCGCCAGTATTTGGACCGGTAATGACCAAAGCGTGCTCGCCATAACCGAGAGTAAAGGAAAGCGGGACAGCCTTATCTCCTAATAACGGGTGTTTTGCATCAATTAAATTCAATTGACCAGATTCATTTATACCCACTTTTGATCCATTTATCGAACGGCTATGCTTGGCCTTTGCAAATAAAAAATCGTAATGAACCATGGTTTCGATCGCAAGTCGAATTTGTCGCTCCTTTTCTTCAACCAACCCTGTTAAATAGGTTAAAACCTTTTGAACTTCCACTTCTTCATCAGCGAATAACCAATTTAATTGATCTTGATAAGTTGCAATTTCTTCAGGTTCTATAAAAAGAGTAGAACCAGAAGCAGAGGTATCAAATACCACTCCTTTTATTTTGTTCCGATATTCCTTCTTAATCGGGATTACATACCTGCCATTTCTTTGACTGATCACATTCTCTTGCAAATAATTTTTATATTTATTGGAGCGAATCGACTGAAGTGTTTTTTCTTTAAGCCTTTCCTCTTGAATTGCTATTTGTTTCCTTACTTTTAATAACTCTTTACTAGCATAGTCATCAACATGACCATTTCTAATACAGCGGATAATCTCACTCGCAAGCTCCGGCAATTCTTCAATTCCATCAACGTAGGAAGAAACTCTTGGTGCATAATAAACTTTATCTTTCATGTATCTTCGCATCTTTCCGCAGCAATCCAAAAAATCATAAAGCTTAGCCAGTTGGTCAGCCCTTAGTGCTACTCCTTTATTCATGTTATTCAATAAAGCATCCATCCCATCCAAGCCATGCACAGGAACACTAGCACTTTTTTGTAAAATTTCTACCGCCTCAGATACCTCATCAAGCCAGGCTGCTATTTGCTTCAAGTTGGTTGATGGTGTTAGGCACTCAATTTTTTCCTTACCTTCTTTGGTTAAGGCAAAATTTGCAATAATGTCTTTGATTTGTTGAAATTCTAAAATATTGAGAGTATGCTGATTCACTTTTAATAACCTCCTAAGAATAAGGCTCTGTTAAACTTGCCTGTTGATTTCCGCTCCAGGCGCTTCGCTTTCCGCGGGCGGTCCGGGGAGCCTCCTCGTCGCTGCGCTCCTGCGGGGTCTCCCCTGCCCCGTCCTCCCGCAGGAG
>NZ_JBALOS010000189.1:0-17959 GCF_036962765.1 Neobacillus drentensis | reverse complement strand
GGACAAATGTCGCCGCAGGATTATGGGATTTGTCCTTCATGAGCAGTATGAAGGACAAAGTCGCCGCAGGATCATCTGATTTGTCCTTCATTAGGAGTAATTATGTATTGTCTAACAAACTTTACCAAAATCTTATAAAAATTAAATAAAATATCTAATTCCCTCATAAAAACGTTTCATTGTTACACAAAATAATTATGAGAGGAGACGTGCTATGGAATTTTTTCTACTTACACTTTTATTACTTGCTGTCATTGGGTTATCTAGTTTCATCCATCACTTTTTGCCATACGTCCCAGTACCGCTGGTTCAAATTGCGCTCGGGGTAATTCTTGCATCCCTGCCGTTAGGGATTCATATCCCTATGGAGCCGGAATTGTTCTTCGTGTTGTTTATCGCCCCGCTGCTTTTTCATGATGGAAAAAATGTTTCACGCCATGCGTTATGGAAACTACGAAAACCAATCCTCTTGCTAGCCCTCGGTCTAGTATTTGTTACCGTATTTTTGATTGGATACTTAATTTATTGGATGATTCCGTCAATTCCACTGCCTGCCGCTTTTGCTCTGGCCGCGATTCTTTCTCCTACCGATGTCGTGGCTGTGAGTGCGATTTCTAGCCGGGTGAAGATACCAAAAACAATTTTGCATATCCTTGAAGGAGAGGGACTAATGAACGATGCCTCTGGATTGGTTGCATTTAAATTTGCGGTTGCCGCAACAGTAACGGGCGTTTTTTCATTGGCTCAGGCAAGCGGGAGTTTCTTAGTGATTGCCATTGGCGGTTTGGCTGGCGGGGCGTTTCTTTCAATTCTAATCATTCAACTGAAAATCTTCATTCGCCGGCTTGGGATGGAGGATGTGACCATTCACATGTTGATTCAACTTCTCACCCCCTTCGTGATATTTTACATCGTGGAGCATGTTCATCTATCTGGTATTTTATCTGTGGTTGCGGCAGGCATTGTACATACCATCTACCGGGAACGTGATCAATCCCCTGCAATGAAATTGCAATTGGTTTCCCAAAGTACATGGACAGTACTTATCTATATTTTGAACGGATTGGTGTTTGTGCTGTTAGGCTTGCAAATACCAAGTGTTATCAATGAAATTTTTAAAGATCCGATGTTTAATAATTGGGAAGTGAGCAAGTATATTTTCATCATATCGGCTGCACTTCTCTTCCTGCGTTTCTTATGGATTGGTGCGGCCTGGCAGTGGGAGTGGCTCAAAAAGCAAATCGAAATGCCTTCCATGAGAGCTATCGGCATTATCACTATTTCCGGAGTCAGAGGGGCGGTCACACTTGCTGGAGCATTTACCATTCCATATGTTCTAGCCAATGGAGATCCCTTTCCTCAGCGTTCTTTAATCATTTTTATTGCCGCTGGAGTTATTCTAGTCACTCTCATAACGGCCAGTATCTTCTTGCCCATCCTTGCTAGAACGGAAAAAGGACACACCAATGAACTACGGGAAGAAATGGAGCGAGAGTCGAAGATCAGGACGATTGACGCAGCCATTCGTTCGATTCGTGAATTGATGAATGCTGAAAATCGAGGAGCGGCGGTTTCGGTTATCGCCTCATACAATCAAATCCGAAATCAACTGAACACTAAGCATGATAAAAACTCCGAACGGTTGAAATTACTGGAAACTGAAATTCGAATGAAGGCCCTAGATGCCGAATGCCACTACATTGAAAAATTAAAATCAGAGGGGAAGATTGACCGCGAAAGTTTTTATATGTCTGATGAACATATTCAGCGCATGAGGCTTGCTGTGACCAATCGGATGCAGTTTCGAAGATTATTTATTTGGACATTGGCTAAAAGAAGTGTATTAAAACTAATCCAATTTCTCATGCCGAAAAGCCAGCAACAGCTTAAAACCCGCCAGGCACAACTGAAGAAAATGATCCAGTTAAAAATGAACATGGCTAAAGCTGCCATAAAGTATTTAAATAACCAGATGACACCTGAAAATGAATATGTGTATTTAGTCATTATCGGAGAGTATAGCGAAATGCTCACGAAGTTTAAATTAGCAAAAAAAGGAGCCGATTCAGCTCATTACAGGCATTTACAAAGAGAACTGCGCGTAAAAGCATTCCAGGCTGAACGAGATGAAATTCAGAATTTGTACGAAGAAGGGGAAATCACCAGCGATATCACCCGAAAAATTCGCAAGCAGATCAATATTCGGGAAGCTTATTGGATGGAAGAGAGTAGTTTGCATTCTCATTAATAGAACATTTGATAAGGCGGCAGGAACCATATCCTGCCGCCTCTTTCCTTGAAGAACAAAAATTATCCACCTAATCCGGTATATTAATCCCCAGCTTCCCTTCCTGATTGGTTACCTCGATCACCTAGTCAGCATAGAGATAAGGAGTATCAAAATGTCTTGCTTTTTGATATCAACATAGCTATTATTGGCAGTCAATACCGGGAAGTCAGAGTTAGTTTTTTTGAAAAGATTTTGTGAAAACTCTAATTCCGCGGGAATCTCTAATTATGACTTTTTCGTGCGGAAAACAACACTTTTTTGTAAGGATAAGTATATAAATTTGAAATAATAAGTGAACTGCTTGGTGGCTATTCTTTATCAATGGGTGAAATAATATGATCCTTGTATGTATCAACATAAATATTGCCATTAGCAGCCAGAACAGCATAAACTACCTCTTTTTTGCTTAATTTACGTTTATCTAATTCTAATTGCAACCATTTATGTGAAAGATTATTTTGTTTTAGATTTTGCTCCATCACTTCTCCATCCATTATTAGTTCAATAGCTAGCCTTTGTTCTTGCATTTCTGGAATCATTAAATCTTGTCTTGTAACGTACCTATATTGTGGTTTCTTTAATACGGTTAATGTTCCATTTGTCTCGATAATTGCATATAGAACCTCTTCAATATTAAATATATCTTTTTCTCTTAATTGTTGGTTTAAATAATCTAAAGTATAGCGCATCTTCCTCATGTTATTTTCTAATATTTTTCCGTTTTGTAAAACGATGGTTGGATCTCCGGCAAAAAATTTTCTACCTCGTTTACTTTTTAATGAAATAACAGCAGTCAAGAATACCACAGCAACAAATATGCTAAATGAAAGGAAAGTAAGATGAAATTTTATAGAAGTATTAAAGGCCAAGCTTGCTGCAATTGCTCCCATTGTAATGGAAGCAATAAAATCAAATATGGTCATTTTAGAGATAGTTTGTTTGCCTAATATCCGCGCACCGATAAGTAAAAGACCAAAGGAAGTGATTGACCTAAGAATAACTTCATAATGATCAGGCATATTCACACCCCTTTCGAACCTGTATTCATTATTTTTATCTTTTACTTGTTAGCTTTTAAAAATTCTTTTTTAGAGTGAATGAGCCATATTCATGAGTACGTAAAATCACTTGGTGCGGATTATGTGAAATAAAAACTCATTTACTTATGGTTCGGTTCACCCTCTCATAGATAGGGAATTTTAGTAAGACTCCAACGGATAAAATAAAAAAAGAATGAGCTAAAGAATACACTCATTCTCAACAATATTTATCAGTTGCTTTAATTGATTTACACTTTGATCTAATGAAAGCGAATAATAGCGCTGTGTACCTTTTTGTTCAATTCCCACAAGATGGTTGTCGCGCATAATTTTTAAATGATGAGAAATTGCCGGGCGTGACAGATTCGACTGCTCGGCAATTTCATTAACACTTAACCGCTCATATTCTGCCAACAAAAGAATAATATCCTGCCTTGCTGGATCACTTAAAGCGTTAAACAACGGAATACATGCCCTGAATACATCAATAGCTTGCTGTGCCATAAAAGAATTTCCCCTTTTTCAAAACCTAGTAATTACTTTTCCCCTGCGACATACTTGGCGATTTTGGCGGCCAGGCTTCTTGGCATAAATTTAGCCCCAATTGCACCTGCTTTATTTAATCCGCCTGTAATAATTACACGTTTCCCACGCATCAATGCTTCATAACCGCTTTTTGCTACTAGATCAGAAGCCATCGCCCTGCTGAACATTTTCGTGCCCTCGACACTCGCAACAGAACCAAAATTCGTTTTGGTTGCACCTGGACAAAGCGTTGTTACTGTGATGGAACTGCCAGCTAGCTCTTCAACAAGTGCTTCTGAAAACGAAAGGACAAATGCCTTGGTTGCATAATACACAGCCATGAGTGGACCGGGTTGAAATGCCGCGGTACTTGCAACATTTAAAATTCTGCCGCTGTTTCTTTGTTTCATTTTTTGTAAACAGTAATATGTAAATTCAGTCAGTGCGGATACGTTTAATTGAATCATATTTAATTGTTTTTGGATATCCAGTTCACCAAACTTACCCATTAACCCGAAACCGGCATTATTCACCAGCACATCTATGTCTATTCCTCTACTTTCCAATACCTCAAAAACTTCCTTAGCAGCACCATGGATACTCAAATCCTTAGAGATGATGGTCACTTCTATATTAGTATAGGATTGCTGGATTTCCTCGAGTTTTTTCTCGTTTCTAGCAACTAGTACAAGATTGTAGCCATCATTAGCGAACAGTTTTACAAAATCAAATCCTAAACCGCTTGTTGCACCTGTAATTAATGCTGTCTTCTTCATCATTTTTTCTCCTCCCTTATTTTATTACACTTTTAAGTTCTCTAACGTTTAAATGTTTAAACATATAATAATTAATTACACAACCAATGTCAACAAGGAAGTATTGGATTTGAATGAAAATCAGACATAGTTTATTTTATCCAGCACATCCTAAATAGAAGAACCTTGTGGACGGAGGAGGAAATAACTTGAATATTGATGATATCATCGTAGCACGAGAAAAGATGAAGGGAATTGTCCACACCACTCCCCTTGATTACTCCAAAACATTCAGTCAGCTCGCTCATAATGAAGTCTTTTTAAAGCTTGAAAATCTCCAAAAAACTGGCTCCTTTAAAGTAAGGGGATCGTACAATAAGCTTAATTCACTGTCAAAGGAAGAACTAAAAAAGGGCGTAGTCGCTGCCTCTGCAGGAAACCATGCTCAAGGGGTGGCCTTTTCGAGCCAAATGCTTGGTGTTCCTTGTACCATTGTAATGCCAAAAGGAGCACCACTTAGCAAGATTCTAGCTACAAAGCAATATGGAGCCGAAGTTGTCTTAGAAGGGGCAGTTTTTGATGATGCGCTTGCCTATGCATTAAAACTGAAGGAGCAAATGGATGCTACCTTTATTCATGCTTTTGATGATGAAGCAATCATGACCGGGCAAGGAACGGTCGGTTTAGAAATTCTTGATCAACTTCCTGAAGTAGAAGCAGTTATTTGCCCAATTGGCGGCGGCGGACTTATTTCTGGTGTTTCTATGGCAGTAAAGGAGAAAAATCCTCATGTTTCTGTTTACGGTATTCAGGCACTTGCCTGCCCGAGTATGAAGCAGTCCTTGTTTGAACATAAGCCCGTTATGGTTGAGTCAACGCCGACAATGGCTGACGGTATTGCTGTTAAGAAACCTGGATTGAAACCGTTTGAAATTGTTCAAAAATACGTGGATGATGTATTTTGTGTCGATGAAATGGAAATTGCCAGGACCATGCTTATGCTATTGGAAAGAAATAAGCTGTTAGTAGAGGGTTCAGGTGCCGTCTCACTTGCTTCCTTGCTTTATGAAAAAATAAATATTAAAGAGAAAAAAGTGGTAGCTGTGTTGAGCGGCGGGAACGTCGATATGAATTTTATCTCAAGAATTATTGAACGGGGCTTAGTTGAGTCTGGCAGATACGCTAATTTTATGATTACCTTAAAAGACAAACCTGGTGAACTTCAACGAGTCTTAGGTTCGATTACCGAATTAGATGCAAACGTTCAAACGGTTAATCTCCACCGGATTGGTAAGGATATATATCCTGGCTATGCCCAAATCGAGATTTCGGTCGAGACCAAAAACCACGATCATATTGAGTTATTGCATAAAGTTCTGACTGAGAAAAACTATCATGTGGAAATGGGACAATTCTAGCGTCAACTAGATACTCATGAAATTAGAGCTTGGATTAACCAAGCTCTTTAACATTTTTTATACCAAGCATTCTAAAATATCCTCGTTCGTACATTGTAGAGAATCTGGGAGATCCTCGCGATTGGATGTTAATTGAAAATAATAAGTGTCATCTTTGTCCAGAAATGTTTGATATCTTAATATACTCTTATCACTCGGAAGTTTACTAATAACTTTTTCAAAAAATTGTCCTTGCGTCATGGTATCCGTCGAGCCTAAGTGAATGATCCCTTTTAGTTGATTTTCAATGATGAAGTGTAGTTGTTTTGCTAAATGAACATCTAAAAGATTGTTACAGACCAAATTGTTATAGACATCGATTGTTTTATTATTTTTTATGCTTTCTTTTATTAAATTTAATCTAGGGGAATTCTTCCCCCAGATAGCAGGGATTCGGATAACCATCACTCGTTCATCCAAAATTTCTTTAAGTATATTTTCACATGCAATTTTGAATTTCCCATAATCTGATTCAGCAATAGGAATATCTGTTTCTCTGTGTGGTCTTGAAAAGTCGCCATCAAATACATTTGTGGTGGAAAAGTAATACACCCTGCTACTAGTATTTTGTAATTCCAGCGCCAATTCTTTATGAAGCTTGAACTGTTGGTCAAAATCTCCCCTTAGGCAAGAAATCACAATATCAGGTTTAATTGATTGGATCATTTCCTTCAACTTGTCTATTTGCTGAACTTCCAATTGGAACTGCTTGTCATCAGGGAGACTTGTAACCGATGTGGAATAGGTTCCGTATAGGTCAAATCCATCTTTAAATTCATCGAGTAACGCTCTTCCTACAAGTCCGCTTGCCCCAAGAATAAGTACCTTTTCCAACACGACATCCCCCTTGAAAATTAGAAATTTTTCCTATGAAAAGAGCCAGGTCTTTTTACCTAGCTCTTTTCATTCTTACACTATAACTTTTTAACAAATTCAGATTTTAAGCTCATCGCGCCAAAACCATCAATTTTGCAATCAATATTGTGATCACCATCCACTAAACGGATGCTTTTAACCTTTGTACCTGCTTTTAAAACCGACGAACTCCCTTTTACTTTTAAGTCCTTGATGACAGTAATAGAGTCTCCATCGGTTAATACATTTCCATTGGAATCTTTCACAACTTTTTGCTCTTCCTGTTCCACTTCTGATTCTAAATTCCATTCATGGGCACATTCTGGGCACACGAAAAGACTTCCATCCTCGTATGTGTATTCTGAATTACATTTAGGGCAATTTGGTAAGGTAGACATATAATCCATTCCTCCATTCATCCCTGTTATTCTAAACCATCTGAGGGTTTCTAGTCTAGGTGATGGTAGTGGTTTACTTTAGGAGTTCAAAATATATTCATAGCAAGCTACACCTTCCACTTGCCGAAAACCTTCATTAATATATAAAGCCTGTGCCCGCTCGTTTTCTCCATTGACCGACAGGATGGTTTTTTTGTAATTTTTTTCTCTCGCAAACTGGAGGGCGGCTCTTAACAGAATTCTGCCTAGTCCAAGTCCTTGATATTCAGGGATGACAGCAAGCGGGCCTATATTCATAATCGGCGCATTTTCAAATTCGTCGTCAGCACCTCTTACGATTCCGACTGGTTTTCCGAGATGATAAAGAATTTTCATTCCGCCTTCTAGGTAATCATTTTCTGAAACCATTTTTGCAACCATTTCTGGAGTGACCGGTGTTTCATTTCCCTTTAGTTTCGCAAACCCGGCATTGCGGACTTCACTCCAAATCTGCTCATCTTTCCCAGGACGAAAAGCTTGAATACGATAATCTTGCGGTATGTTCCATTCAGGCACATCACTGTCTTCTCTGACAAGTAAAAAAGCGTATCTCTCTACGGAAAAATCTAACTGGTCCATCAACTCCATTAAAGGTAAATTATTTAACGGAATAAAAATGTAAACCTTCTTTAGTCCTTCGGTATGCTTTAAGAGGGATGCCATCAGCTGCTTATAACTGGAGACGTCCTTACATTCGGAATGAAAGATTCGAAAGCGGGCCCGCTGTCCGCGTCGATTGTATTCATCGATGATCAGCGAAGCCGCAGCGGTGATTTCGCCTTGTTGATCAATCATAATATACGTCGGATTCTCGGCATTCGGCTCAAATCCCTTTAAATCTTCTTCATACAAAAAAGAATCATCGACCTCATTTCGATGTTTCTTGCAATACTCAATAAAGTCTTTAACTCTATGATCTGTCAAAGCTTCTACTCTCATATCCACACCAACTCTCAATTAGAAATGCGTGTACAATTTATATATTCTTGAAAACTGCCTCAATTCCCTGTTTTCATTCTCTTGTAAAAAAAAAGTGCCTGACACCAATTCGGGGGTCTCCGAATCGGTGTCAGGCACCATTCTCTTTCTATTCTAAATTGCTATGTCGGCCGAACGCTAGAGTGTGATCGACTTCGTTGAGCTTGCTGTAAAGTAAACATAGGGTATCGAATAGAATATGGGCACATTGGTCGAATAAGGAACCAAGCGGCTGGATTGTTTTCAACTCATTCTCACGGCGATATTTTGTGGCGGCTGGTACGTGAAGAATCTGTGTTGCCGCTGCTGCTAATGGAGATTCTGGATTAGTGGTAACAGCCAATACCGAACAACCCAGTGATTGCGTTTTTTCAGCTGTCCAAACCACGTTTTTCGTTGTACCTGAACCGGAAATGGCCACTAATAAGTCACCTTCTGCAATTGAGGGTGTGATGGTTTCTCCTACAACAAATACGGTTGCACCTAAATGCATTAAGCGCATCGCAAATGATTTGGCCATTAACCCGGAACGCCCTTCCCCGATGACAAAAATCCGCTTCGCTGTTTGCAATTGCACCGCTAACTCCTGAAGCTTACCCTCTTCCACTTGGCTAAGGACTGTTTCGACTTCTTTTAAGATAGTAGGAATAACTGACATGTTCTATTTCCCCTCCGTTTGTAAAATAACTTGTTTAAATTGTGCCGCCGCTAGAGATGGATCTTTCGCTTTTGTAATCGCCGAACCGATAATGACCACTGTTGGGTTCAGTGACTCTATCAAATTATGAATCGAATCTAGCTTAATTCCTCCTGCTGCTGCCACCTGAAACGCTGAGAAATCACTTGCCTTTGTGCCTTGATTTTGACTGCCTAGTTCCTCTTGTTGATCTTTGCTCACGTGCTCGCAAAAAATGGCGTCATTGTATTTTCGTAATGCTTGTTTTTGTTCATCCGAAGTATTTAGAAGATCAATCATGACCTTTTTTTGATAACGATTGGCTACTTCCATACACGTATCAATTGTCACTAAAGGAGACACTCCCATGACGGTCGCAACATCTGCTCCCGCCTCAAAACACAGTTCAAATTCATAGCGGGCATTATCGATCGTTTTAATATCTGCAACAATTTGTTTATGAGGAAATGCTTGTTTTATCTCTTTAATACTTGCTGTACCAAATTCTTTAATGAGCGAAGTTCCAACCTCAATCCAATCGATGGAATTCTCCACTTTTTTAGTTAGTTCGATCGCTTCAGCTATGCTCATTCGATCTAAAGCAAGTTGTATGTTCATAATCAAACTCCTTTTAATGGATCTGGATAGATAAATCGGTTTACTAAATCGGTTTATGAAAAGATTATACTCCATTTGTAAGCGTTTTTCAATGAACAAAATGTGCCTGAACGACTCATGGTGTCAGGCACTAACGATTCTTTTACATCAACCTGCTTGGAAAAACAAACACTTCAGGGCGAATATGTTCTTTGTTAATCTGTTCAAATAATAGTTCGGCAGCCTTTTGCCCCATGTCCTTTGCCGGCTGAATGATGAAGAAAATAGGTGCATCCAGCAAATGGGCGAATGGGATATTATCAAAGACAATCAATTCCAAGTCTTTCCCAAGCTTGATTCCCTTTTCCTTTAGAAACTCCATAACCGCCAGTAAAACACGGTCGTTTGCTGCAAAGAGTGCTGTTGGCTTAACCTCTAATGAAAAAAGTTGTTCAAGTTTGCTTTTCATTTCGGGGATGCTTGCTTCGATTATAAACGCAGGATTTATCTCTATGTCGGCATCGGTTAATGCCTTTTTATACCCTGCTAATCGGTCGATACGGGTACTAACCTTGAGCGGCTGCACCACAAAAGCAATATTCTGGTGGCCCCGCTCAATGAAATGTTGCACGGCCTTACATGTAGAATCTGTATTGTCGGTAATAATTGAAGGCACATCGAGATTCTCCACTTTTCGATCTACAAACACAACCGGATATCCCTGCTTCACCATACGTTTGTATAAATCATTATTTTGCCCTGTTGGAAAAATAATCAGACCATCCACTTGCTTTGCTCGTAACATTTCAATATATTTCTTTTCCTTTTCGGGATCATCATCGGCGTTACAAACGATGGCATGCAAATCATGCTTATGACAAAAATCCTCAATGGCACGGCTGATTTCCGTTGAAAAATAATGGGTAATATTCGCGACAATGATTCCAACCATCGAGGTCCGCTTTTGCTTTAAACTTCTTGCGATGAAATTTGGCTGGTAGCCAAGCTCCTCAATGGCTTCTTCAATTTTATGTTTCGTTTTTTCCCCCATATATTCAAACCGTTTATTTAAGTATTGAGAAACGGTACTTTTCGATACACCTGCCGCTTTTGCTACGTCGGCCATTGTTACTTTTTCCATACCTATCTTCCTCTTTCCTCTTGGTTCACTGACTTCATTTTAGCGGCAAAGTGACTAATTTTCCAGTAATGTTCGAACCCTTTAAATTAAAAACAGCTTTGGATCAATTCCAAAGCTGTTACCACGTTTTTAAGCACTCACTTTTACATGAGATGTCTTACTTTTTTCCTTTTTTGCCGCTTTTACTGCTAAGATTGTTAAGATTGCGGAAACGAATAGAGATCCTGCCATAAAGATATAAGAAGCACCGAAACCACCTGTAGAATCATTTAAATATCCTACAATATAAGAACCAACAAATGAACCTAACGCACCCATACTATTAATAAGAGCCATTGCGCCACCTGCAACATTACGCGGCAGGATTTCAGGAATGATGGCAAAGAACGGACCATATGGAGCATACATGGCACCGCCGGCAATTACAAGTAAGACAAATGAAATCCAGAAATGTTGTGTTCCAATCGCATAAGATGCATAGAATGCCACTGCACCAATTAATAGGAACGGCCAAACAAATGCATTTCGATTCAATGTTTTATCTGAGAAATAAGAAGCAACTAACATAAGGACAATAGCTAAAATATAAGGAACCGATGATAACCAGCCTGTTTTTACGATATCCATGTTTGGCGCGGCTTTAATAATCGATGGCAGCCACATTACAAATCCATATACACCAATGCTCCATAGGAAGTATTGTGCACTTAACAAAATAACTGGTTTTGACTTAAAGGCTTCACCATAGTTTTTAACAGGTTTAATACCTTCTTGTTCTTTTGCTAATTGTTGTTCAAAATCATTCTTTTCTTGCTCGGTTAACCATTTCGCTTCTCTTGGTTTATCATTGACAACTTTCCACCAAATAAAGGCCCAAATCACGGCAGGAAGACCTTCAGCAATAAACATCCATCTCCAGCCAACAGAGTTAACTAAATAACCAGAAATAATGGACATCCATAAGACCGTTGCTGGGTTTCCTAAAATTAAGAACGTATTCGCACGAGAACGCTCCGCTTTCGTGAACCAATTACTTAAAAGGACTAGCATGGACGGCATGACGGCACTTTCTACGACCCCAAGGGCAAAGCGAATCACAAATAATAATTTAATATTCGTGACCATACCTGTAAAAGAAGCTAATAGCCCCCATGCAATCAATGACCAGAAAATCAGTACCTTTGCACTCTTTTTCTCGGCAAATGCAGCACCAGGCACTTGGAAAAAGAAATAGCCTAGGAAGAAAAGAGAACCAAGTAAGGATGAAGTACCAGCTGTTATGTGTAGATCCTCGGCCAATCCTGAAGCGGCCCCGAATCCATAGTTGGCACGATCTAGGTAAGCAAGACTATACGTGATAAAAGCAATTGGAATAAGACGCATCCATCGTTGTTTTGCAATCGTTTGTTTCATGTTATTTCACTCCCTCTAATTGATTTTCTATATATTTTTCTAATTCCGCTTTGGTTGGATAACCATCATTATCACCAGGTGATTGAACGGCTAATGCCCCAATCGCATTGCCCCTTGAAACTGCCTCATGAAATTCAAGTCCTTCAAGTAATCCACTAATTACCCCCACAGCAAAACCATCACCCGCACCAACGGTATCCACCACTTTTTCCACATGGAAACCAGGAACGGTACCTTCTTCAGTTGCTGTTTTATAAAAAGCTCCCTCAGCCCCGAGCTTAATGACTACCAGCTCTACGCCCTTTTCTATATAGAAGGAAGCGATTTCACGAGGTTCCTTAAAACCTGTTAAAATTTCACCCTCAGCGATTCCAGGTAACACAATATCTGCTTGGAACGCCACCTCATTGATTTCCTTTACCATTTCTTCTTGTGATGCCCAAAGGGTAGGTCTTAAATTCGGATCAAAGGAAACCTTCTTGCCATTCTTCTTCATAAACGATAAGGCATGCTTTGCAAAAGCTCTTGCACTTTCCGAGAGGGCTAATGGAATTCCCGTCATATGCATATGCTTTGCATGTTGAAAATACTCTTCATTAAAATCATCGCTAGTCAGATGGCTTGCCGCTGAGCCTTTGCGAAAATATTGCACCTCTGGGTCGCCCTCTAATACCATTGATTTCAATTGAAAACCAGTTGGATGCTGTTGGTCAATCCATACATGTTTAATGTCAACGTTTTCATTTTTGAGCCTTTCGATGACAAATTTTCCAAACGCATCGTTGCCAACTTTACTTGCCCAACCAGAATGGAGGCCAAGTCTGGCAAGTCCAATGGCTACATTGGTTTCTGCACCGGCAAGTTCACGAGTAAATTGGCTGACTTCTTGTAAAGTACCAGGATGATTGGCCATAAACATCGCCATTGCTTCTCCAAAGGTAATTGAATCTAACTGTTGCATGATAAAGCCGCCCTTTCCGTTATCATCTGAACAAACTCTTTCGTTTTCTCCTTTGGTTCAATAGGAAACTCAAGTGCCTTCATCATTTCAGCTGGAAAGCGATTCATGATTTTCTCCCAACTGTGACCCCCATCTTTCTGGAGTGGAACAGTAATGAACTTGCCATTATCGTCTTCTACCTGCTTCAAATGTAGATAAAGGACAAATGGTGAAAGCTTGCTTAATGCCTCGTCGACATCCTGACCGGAATAAAACCAGTTTCCCGCGTCAAATGTCATTTTAACTGGTGTATCCTGTTCGGTGGCGCTTTCAAAAAAGGACGTTAAGTGATTGATAATCCCGCCTTGAAGCGTCTGGTCATTCTCAACTAGCAATTGAATTCCTTGGTGCTGGTTCAAAAAGGTATTGAGCTCGCAGACATTGGATTGACCCTTATGAAAATGGCCAAGTGATACTTTTATCCATTTAGCACCTAACTCTATTCCTTCTTGAAAAATTTCGATTAATTCCTTTTCATTTAAACCGTGGTCCTCTTTCCATAGCTCAATCGGAGCCGAGTACACGGTAAAAAGGTGATATTGTTCAATTTCTTGTCTAATGCTATCTAGTGACGGATCTTGTTCCGACAGTAATTCACGCCGAATCTCTATTCCAAAAGCACCTGAATCGGCAATGAGCCTAATAAATGAAGTTTGCCCCTTCTTCAACACTTCAAATCTATCAAAAGCGTTTATCGGTACAATTACATTTTGCATAAAGAAGACCCCCTTTTTAAAAAGTATTTATGAAATAAACCGTTTTAATAAATCGGTTTAGTAAATCGATTTACTCATATTATAAACTCAATGTAAGCGCTTTTGCAAGAAATTTTTTTCAAAATTTAATCAAACGTCTGATTAGTTTTATCATGCTAAAAAGGGACCCATACTTTAATGGGTACCCCGCTTTCTCTCTATACAAAATCAACTAGTAGGTAGATATTCCTTACGAATGATAGAGATATTGTCCGTATGGCATTGTTTTGTGAAATTCGATGGAAAGGGCATTTCTTTTTCCATTCCTGCGAGCACCTCTGTATCTTCTTTCGTCACTGCTGCAATCAGTCGTGCGAGATAATCTTGGGATAATTGAATCCGTCGCTTGACCTCTTCCTGACTTGTCGTGGTTTGACCGTGACCTGGAACCAATACAGAAACCTCATGGTGCACGAGAATCTGTTCTGCTTTTTGAAGTGTTTCTTCATAAGCTTTGGCACTGTGGTAGATAAAGGGAAGCTCGAAATCGGAGAGATAATCTCCAGCAATCCATGCCCCAAGCGGTTCTATAACCGTAAATAATCCATCGTGTGAATGTCCTGGAGCCAAGTAGAAAGTAAAGGTTGTGTCCCCTAAAACAAGCTGCTGACCATCTTCATCGATGACAATGTCTACTTCCGGAAAGGCAATCGGATAAGGCTGATAAATATAATAATCATTGTAAAATTGATGGATCATCTCTACTTTTCGCTCTTTATTTGGATGCTCTTGCAGTCCTTTGCTTCCAATCACCTTGGCACCACGGAAAGCACGATAGCCGATGACATGGTCAAAATCTCCATGTGTAAAAAGAAGGTACAGCTCTTTTTCCCCCTGAATCCTGGCTACATGCTTTTGAATTTCCTCGATTTCATGCGGCAGCCAGTTTGGGTCTACCACGAGGACGAACTCCATTGTTTCTACTACCGTACATGTTGTCTGGTAGAGCGCACTTTGAAACACGGTTATGTGCTCATTTTTAAATTGAATCATAGATTCTCCTCTTTCCCTAAGGAATTAATACTATTTTGCCTGTGCTCTTTCGGCTCTCTAGATAACGGTGTGCTTCTTGTCCATCACGCAGTGCAAACACTGTCGGGTCGGATACCCGTACTTTTCCTTCTTCCATCCAGCAGAACAGCTCATTTGAACGAATTACTCGTTCTTCACGGGAAGTAAGCACATTCCATAGGTCTCCCCCAGTCAGGGTTTTTGACGTATCCATTAGCATCCTTGGGTCAACCAATGCAGGGTCTCCGCCTGCCATTCCGTAAAATACAACAGTTCCTCCTGTGCGAGTAACCGCAAAGCTCTCATGAAGCGTTGAACCTACTGATTCATAGACCACATCGACACCTTTGCCATTCGTCGCCTCGAGAACTTGTCTCTTCCAGTCATCCTGGTATAAGAAAACTTTATCCGCTCCAGCCTCTTCTGCTGCAGCCGCTTTTTCCAAGGAAGAGGTTAACCCTATAGCCGTGCCGCCTAGTAATTTTACTATTTGAACAAGGAGCTGCCCGACACCGCCTGCTGCCGCATGAACTAGTACGATATTATTCTTTTTCACAGCATAACTATCCTTTGTTAAATAATGAGCCGTCAAACCTTGTAGCAGCACGGATGCCCCTTCAGCAAATGAGATTGTTTCAGGCAACGGGATTGCTTTTTCCATAGGAACAGCAACTAACTCTGCATTTGCATACGGCACATCGGCAAATCCAATCCGGTCGCCAACACTGATCCCTTGGACATTTGCGCCCGTTTCTTCGACAATCCCTGCTCCTTCATACCCTAAAATATAAGGCGGCTCGCCCGCAAGATGATAGTTCCCTTTTCTTCGATATATATCTGCAAAGTTTAAGCCAATTGCTTTCATTCTAACAAGTATTTGATCTGGACCGATGACAGGTTCCATGATTTCTGTATACTCCAGGACCTCAGGCCCGCCAAACGTGTTAAACACTAATGCTTTCATATCTATTACCTCATTCAAACTAATTTTTGCATTACGCTCTTATTAAATAGAATTGTGCTATGGATTGCAACTAAAGGACTTTGTTCTCTCGATTAATACCTAGGATTCCTCTGGAAAGATATTTCTCTAAGTTTCTTTTTGATAAAGCGAAATAGAAGAATCAATAAAACAGCAGTAATTGGATAGAAAGGGATGGAATAATAGAGTTTCCAGCCGGTATATGTCAGGGCATTATTTTTCACACAAATCCATTCAAATAATAAGGAAAATCCCGTCCAAAAAAGAATATACCAAACCGTTTTTTGTCCATAGAGTTCAAACTTATCGTAGCCAAATAAGAATAGTACAGAGGCACAAGGATACATGAATAGATGATATAATGCCCCCGACAACTCATATGTTGGATTATCACCATAAATATAAAGCTTAAAGGGAGTTGCGAGAAGAAAATAATCAATCGTTGACACCCATCCAATATTACCTATCCAAATAATAATCACCATAATAGTTGGAAAGTACTTTCTTATGGGTAAAAACAGACAGATCATCATAGCAGTAGTCAGGATGAAAAACCATTCATTCCAATCAAACGTAACATTCATATATGCCAGTCTCCTTTATAAAGGATCCTTCGAAAAATCTCCATCAAAACAATTAATACGCACAGGGCTGCCATCCAAAAGGATAATGACCACCAAAACTTCCAGTGAACATGGATAAGCACGCCTGAAAAATCAGCTAAATATTCCAGCCCAGTTAAAAGCATGATAAAGGATATCAGTAAAAGCAGCTTTCTTATGTTTGTGGTTAGGGTAAGAAAAAAGTGAAGAAATGTAACCATAATGATTGGAAAAAGAATAATGCGATTTAGGAAATGTGAGAATTCATAACTAAGTTTCTCAGGAATCACTAACGTTTTAAAATTCATATAGCACAGGGCAGAGAAGTTTTGATATAGATAAGAACTAACCATCCAATAAACGATGATTTCAAGAATATGAAGCATTTTCCTTTTTCTAACAATTCTAATAAAAAGAAATAAAGCAAGCACATTTAAAACGATATAAAAGAATAAAACCATTCAAGTTAACTCCTTTTGGTGTTTGCNNNATTGAAACCGAACCGACCGGATTGAAAAATTTGTCTTTCTAAATGTCTCATTACTTTTAGCTTGTCATATTCATCGTAATTTATTTGCATTCTGCCATTTTACTTGCTTCATTTAGCCGAGTAAGATACGCTTCATACAGACTAATTTGACAAGGGGATATAAATATATGGATAGAAACAAATTTTCGGCGATTGCCCATCGCACGCATGCTTTTTATAATCCAATCAGTGAAGCAAAAATCATGAAAATGCTCGATATTGTCTCTCCTAATGCGGCTGATAAAGTGATCGATATCGGGGCAGGAAAGTGTGAACTATTGATTCGGTTGGTGGAAAATTATCAAGTATCTGCAACAGCAATCGAACTGTATGATGGAGCCATCGAGGAAGCAAAGCGGAAAGCAAGCAGCAGAATTCCTGAGGGCAGCATCCAGTTTATTGTGGATGATGCAACCTCGGCTGTCCAAAAATGTGAGGAAGATAGCTATGATTTCGGAATTTGTATTGGTTCCACTCACGCATTAGGCGGAATGGAACCCACACTGCAAACCTTGAAGCGTCTAGTAAAGAATAATGGCTATATTCTGATAGGGGAAGGCTATTGGAAGCAGACTCCAAGCCCTGCCTACTTAGAGGCACTTGGAGGGGCCGACGAGTCGGAATGTAAAAGCCACGCAGATACAGTTAAAACTGGCGAAGAATTAGGATTAATCCCGCTTTGGTCTTATGTTGCCAACGAAGATGAATGGGATAATTACGAATGGTTGTATTCCATGTCAGTGGAGAATTATTGTCTTGAGAATCCAAATGACCCGGATTGCCATGCCATGCTCGAAAGGATCCGAACATGGCGCCGGACCTATTTGACTTGGGGCAGAGATACGTTAGGATTCGGGTTGTATTTGTATAGAAATAATAAGTGAGCACTTATTGATGGGGTTCGGGTTCGGGTTCG
>NZ_JBALOS010000188.1:0-18228 GCF_036962765.1 Neobacillus drentensis | reverse complement strand
CAGATAGGCAATACTACTCAGCATTCCAATTGACACATAAGCCTTTACATTCATTTTTCTCTTTTTCTTCATCTTCTTCATCTTCCTCTCTCCTTTTTTGATCCATCGCGTTAAGGAAGAGAGGTTCAGCAAACAGCGCAACCTATGTAAATAAAAACTCCCTCAACAATGTTTGCTTGAGGGAGTTAACAAAGGCACGCTTAATAAACGTTCTTTACAATTGTAATTTTTGAACGTCTGCAGAACCTCCATCTTCTCCCATCCAGACTATACTGTCGGCTTTGGAATCGCACCAAATCCTGCCAAATACGGCTCGCGGGCTTATGAGCTTTACTCAAATACCGCCGATCGGGAATTTCACCCTGCCCCGAAGATAGATCGATATTTAATTACAAATTTAATTATACTTTAGAACCGATTTTTTGTTAAGTAAAAGGTTCTCACTTTAACGAGTTTGTAACTTTTATAGCCATTTCAACAACAAAACCCACTGACAGTAGTCAACGGGTTTTGTTGTTGTACATTAATTTACATTTAAAATTTGCTTAGGTTTAATCAAATCCGAGGAAAGATGATTAAGCTCTTTAATACGTTTAACTGAGATGTTTCTTTTCATCGAAATCGAATATAATGTATCACCTTGTTTAACGATATATGGTTTTAGCTTATCTTCATTTTGGATTTTAATATGTGAACTTGCCTCTAATACATCGTCATAACTGGCAGCGATACCTCCTCGTACCATCTCCCCTGTGTCGGCTCTTCCTAGGATCTTTTCAGGATCCAAGGCAAACTTCTTATCATATCTCCACTCTTCTTGATGGGTTTCAAAATGAAGATGGGTTCCAGTAGCTTGTCCAGTTTTCCCCATTTTCCCTATTTCTGTACCTTGCTTAACTTTTTGACCTTCAAATACATTTCGTTTGTTTAAGTGTGCATAGACAGTAACAAAATGACTTGGATGTTTAATAAACACTACATTTCCATATGTATTAGAATAATAAGATTTTACCACCTGTCCGTCAGCTACCGCAAGGACAGGTGTATTCAATTTTCCAGCGATATCAATCCCCTTATGTTTGCCCATCCTCGTTCCATATGTATCAGAAATAATCCCATCTGCAGGCCAAATCCATCCATCTTTTACCTCATTTTCAACCTTCATGCTTGCTTCCGAATGTCTTCCTCCTAAAAATAACAAACTGACACATAGCGCCATAATTAGGGCTATAATAACCCTTTTTATGTAGTCTCGCATTTTCTTTTGTCAACCTCCTTAGTTCTTTTCCTCCTCCAAACAATATGTTGTTTCGTTCACATTTAGAACATATTCCTTATTGGAGAAGTGATTAGGCATACTTGTTATAATTTGGAGACAACCGTTATTTTATACATATGCAGTGTAATATTTGTATTTTGATTTCCGTTCCAATCAACATTGCTATATTATCAACTATAACCTTTAACACAGTCCTTACATAAAAAAAATCAACCATCATCGGTTGATTGGGAAAATTATTGAATCGTCCGTAGGTTCGGAGCTCGAGGGACTTTGTTTTCTCTTGAAAGGTCAAATGGTCCAATATTATTTATTGGGGGATTCGTAATAACGACTTTTTCTAAACCAAATTCTTTTGCTGTCAATAACAGTGATTCATAAGCATTTATTGTTGTTTGGTCTTCTTCAATGATGGTATTTTCCTTAATTGTAACAATTAATGTTTTTTCCTTAATAGATACCTCACTTATAGGCAATGAAGGAATAAGCGAACTTTTTAACCCTAGTAAAGGATGATCCTTCTTCATCGCATCTAAAGCAGTCTGAATATCTTTAAAAGTGTCGATGGATGGGACTAAGTAGGGTATTTCATTACCTTCGGAATAGTAAAAGAAGAAGGCATGATTCTTTTCATCATGAATATTTAATTCTTCCTGGCGCCCAAAATTTCCTAACTCAATTCCAGGGTTACCATTAGTTGAGAACTTTATTTTTTTGAAATTACTGTTTGTAGAAATATCCTTTTGTAAAACATTCATAAAATTTGTTTCTGTTGCTGATCCTTGTCCATACTGGTGGTTTTCCGGGACATCAACCAAAACAGTTTTATTTTTATCATCAAGATTTAATGTAGCATTTAGTGGATAGAACTCACTTAATCCCCATTCCTGCTCCTTTAAATTTTCCATATTTTCATTAAATAGCGTAAGCCATGTTTTATCTTTTGTATCATTTACTATGGTTGAAACTGGAATAAGAATTTGTGCTTGCGGGTCAGGAATCCAATAAGTTAACACTTTTCCCTTCCCCACTTCTTCATCATAGATAGCCGTTTTCATAATTTTTATTTTTTCCGCACTTGAAAATGTTCTTGCTTTTGAACTTGCATTATCCTCTTGCAAGGAAATGGAGGATTTTTCATCCGCTGTTTGCATATCTTGTTTTTCTGAAGATTTTTCTTGACTTACTTTATCTCCCGAGTATAGGGTCCCGACCATTAATTTTGGAACTAAGATAAAGAATATGAGCAAGGCAGCCACTGTGGCTAAGCCAGGTACCAGCCATTGTTTTGTTTTTGCTTTCCTAATCGAAAGATTTTGATATATGTCACGAGGATTGCGATCATCTTGTATTTTAGGCATTTGCCTTAGTAATTCTTCGAGCTGCTTATCGCTCCACTCTGACTTTTTCACTAGCTGATCCCTCCTTTTCATAAGACAATTCCATATGTTTCTTCAAAACCTTTAAGGAACGGTGTTGTGTTGTTTTCACCTTACTTTCAGTCCATCCTAAAGCTTGAGCTGTTTCAGAAATAGACAAATCTTGAATATACCGGAGTATAATAACTGCGCGTTGATCAAAAGTGCAATATTCCAGGCAGTTGTACACCCACCTTATTTCCTCCCTTTGCACCGCGATTTCTTCCGGTATCGGATACCTATCTTTCAGTTGGTCAGTCGACCAATCAAATTTTTCCAGCAATCGTTCTTTCCATCCTTTTTGTTTTCGGAAAAAGTCGATGGCTACATTTCTGGCAATCGAAAATAACCATGTTTTCTCACTGCTCTTTCCTTCAAAACGTCCATAGGATTTAAAAACCCTAATATAGACCTCCTGAACCAGGTCTTCGGCTTGTTCTTTATTTCTTACCATATAAAATAGAAATTGAAATACGTCATGATGATATTTTTGATAAAGTTCATCGAAAACGGAGTCCATCAATTCCCCTCCCCGTTCATAATATTAGTCGATTTTTATGTATAAAAGTTTCACCTTATAAATATAGACTTTTTTGTGACAAAAGGAAAGGTATTATTTGGAATTCAATTCCCAAATAATATAAAAAACTCATCCCTTTAAGGGATGAGCATTTTATTGTAAATAGCTCCAGCCACTAGGGACTCGAGGTCATAGGCCAATCCGTCGAGAAGGTTAAAAATCAACCTTCCTGACGGCTCATCTTATACTTGTCAATCCTAAAAACAAGTCGCTTCCGCTTTTAAGTGTTTCTCATGAATCAAGAACAATCGGCAAAAAACTTGTTCTTTTTACTATTTTCGTGGTATGAGGAAGGAAAATGTCGTACCTTGACCGAGTTTACTTTGAACAGAAATATGACCACGATGTGCATCGATAATATTTTTAGCTATGGCAAGACCCAGGCCTGTCCCAGCTCTGCCTCTCGTTCGGGCTTTATCAGCTTTATAAAACCGTTCAAAGACAAATGGCAAGTCTTCTTCAGGAATACCAGACCCAGAATCCTTCACTCGAATCATGATCCCTTTATCTTCTGATGTCACACTTAAATTTACCGAACCACCTTTAGGTGTATGTCTGATTGCATTATCAATTAAATTAGTGAGTACTTGTTCAATACGATCAGGGTCAAAGGAAATAGAGCTGATTCCATTAGCAATATCTGCGTACAACTGAATTTCATTATCTTTGGCTAAGCCTTGAAACTTGTGGATAATCCGATTAATAAATGCGGTAATATCCATTTCTTCCATTGTTAATTGGATATGTCCTGCTTCCATACGGGCCAAATCAAGTAACTCATTAACAAGCCGCCCCATCCGCAATGATTCATCATAGATGACCTTAGCCATTTCCTTTTTCTCTTCCTGGGATTCAGCAATATCGTCAACAATTGCCTCACTATAACCTTGTAACATGGATATCGGCGTTCTAAGTTCATGTGAAACATTAGCAATAAAGTCTTTTCTCATTTTTTCTAACTGCCGTTCCTCTGTCATATCCCTTAGAACAGCAACTGCACCACGAATAAATTGATTACTATATAACGGACTAACTAGCATGACCCAATGCCTTCCTTGAAATGAAATTTCACCCACTTGTTCTGCTTCAGTATCAACTGCCTGTTGAAATAGATCCATCACTTCTGGAGGTATAGCTTCTGAATCGGGACTATATCCCTCCATTTCATAATACCAATACTGAAGAAAACGGTCTGCGGGAGGATTGGTAATGAGGATTGTTCCATCCCGATTAAAAGTTATAACACCATCAGCCATACTGCTTAAAATACTGGAGAGTTGCTCTTTCTCTTGGCTTAGAGCACTCATATTAAATTTTAATTGCCTGCCCATTTGATTAAACGCAGTTGCAAGTTCACCAATTTCATCATGAGTAAGAATGGGAACCTTGGTATCGAATTTCCCCCTTGCGACTTCAAAAGCTGCTTCTTTCATCTTTCTTAACGGAGCGGTAATTCTTGTTGACAAAAAGAAAGCAAATATAGTCGTAAGGATGATAGCGACACCCGCAACCAGTAGAATAAATTTGGTTGTTTCATGGGTTGTTTCTTGCATGACTTCCAATGATTGATAAATGAAAACTGCACTATGTTCTTCCCCAGGAATGTGCAAAGGGACACCGATTATCGTATACTGAGTTCCCTTATCATCATTGAAAGCCAGATTGGAAATTTTCTCTACATTTACATCCTTATTAAAGACTTTTGATAAACTTGGATCATTTTTAATATCTGCCAATGATAACCTTTTGGTCTTTTCCGTGTTTGGAGAGTAATAGATTTCATTTTCATTTTTAATAATCACTACATTATATACTTTATCGATAATTTCCCAGGATATCTCTACTCCTAATGAAAATTCTCCATTAGAGTGTTCTTCAATAACGTAAGCAATCTTCTCAGCTGTGTTGGTCAAATCCTTCTTCATCTCAAGAGTATTGTAGTTTTGGAAAAATTCGAGAAGCATGATTGTTAAGATGAATAGCACAAATGATACTAACAAAAGGATCGTTAACCATAGCTTTCCTACAACACTTCTTAAAAATGTCATTCATTAATAACCTCAAATTTATAGCCTACACCCCAAACTGTAACAATCATTCTTGCAGCTTGTTCGGAAACTTTGTTTAATTTTTCACGGAGGCGCTTAACATGTGTATCAACCGTACGTAAATCCCCAAAAAATTCATAATGCCATACTTCTTTAAGTAACTGTTCGCGATCAAAGACTTTATCAGGTGCTTTCGCTAAGAAATAAAGTAATTCATATTCTTTCGGTGTTAAACTTACTTCTTTACCATCAGCAGATACTCTGTGTGCATCATTATCAATTGTTAAGTGTGGAAAAACAATAACGTCTTTCGTTGTTGTTTCCGTTTGCAGGTAACTTGTTTGCGATGACCTTCTTAATAAAGCTTTAACTCGTAAAACAACTTCCCTTGGGCTGAATGGTTTGACAATATAATCATCTGTCCCCACTTCAAAGCCTTGGACACGATTAATCTCTTCACCTTTCGCGGTAAGCATGATTACCGGTGTTGCCTTTTTCTCTCTTAATTCACGACAAACTTCAATTCCATCCTTACCAGGCATCATTAGGTCGAGAAGAATCGCATCATAATCATTTTCAAATGCCTTCTCTAGAGCCTCATTTCCGTCTTCCGCTTCATCAATTTTATAATCTTCACGCTCTAAATACATTTTTAATAAACGACGAATTCTTTCCTCGTCATCTACCACTAAAATTTTCACATCTTTTTCCATTATTAATCCCCCCATGGAGTTTATTTTACAAAACGGGATTGTTTTATGCTATATTTTCGTGATAATTAGTCCTGTAAAAAGTGTCTAAATAATGACAACTATTACAGAATAAAGATTTTTAAAAAGCCTTCACTTATAAATAAGTGAAGGCTATAAAATTAAAGGTTCTTTTTTTCTTTCCTATTAAGAACCTGCATAAGAATGAAGTCCAGCAATAACAAGATTAACTGCAACTAGGTTAAACATAATGATGACAAAGCCAATGACAGCTAGCCATGCGGATTTTTCTCCATGCCATCCTTTTGAAAGACGGAGATGTAAAAATGCTGCATAGAACAACCATGTAATTAACGCCCAAACTTCTTTTGGGTCCCACCCCCAGAACCTTGACCACGCCATTTGTGCCCAAATCATAGCAAAAATAAGCGCACCAAGCGTAAAAACTGGGAAACCGATTAATACAGACCTATAGCTAATCTCATCAACAAAGTCTAATTTAATATTTTTCACAATCGGTTTTAGGGCTGCCGCAATTCGCTTTCTTAAAATTAAACGAATTATGCCGTAAATAACGAGTCCCGCCATCAATGACCAGATGACAGTATTTAATTTTTTAGCATTGATGAAGGCAGGCACTTCAAACAAGGGCTTGAATCCATCTTTCGTTAGCAGTTCTCCTTCATGAGGTCCGGAAATCGCAGGCATCGTATATTCAACAACTGCCTCATTATCATGTTTATCCATCCAATTAAATTTTTCATGATAACCCATTCCTGAAAAAATCGAAGATATAGCAACAAATCCTAGAACGACAACTAATGAAAACATTACAACCTCTAACCAAAAAGTCCGCTTGCTGGGTTTTGTTTGATCGATTGCCTTTACAAGATAAATAAGACCTGCCGCAAAACTAATCGCTAAAATGGCTTCTCCAATCGCAGCTGTTGTTACGTGAATATGCAGCCAGTAACTTTGTAATGCGGGTATTAATGGGGATATGTCTTTTGGAAACATACTAGCGTAAGCAATTACTAAAATGGCTACAGGCATTGTAAATAATCCTAGTAAGGTCGTCCGATAAATAAAATAAATAACAATAAATGCACCGACAAGAGCCATTCCAAAGAATGTTGTAAACTCAAACATGTTGCTGACTGGAGCGTGTCCCGCAGCAATCCATCTAGTAATGAAGTACCCTAATTGCGAGATAAAACCAACAATCGTTAAAAAGACTGCGATTTTTCCCCACCTATTGGTTCCTTGCTTTTCATAATCAGCCTTTTTGGATTTAATTGACCCACCAAAAAATAGAGTGGCTACTAAATACAAAATAAATGAAATAAATAATAAATTACTACTTAGTGTTGCCAACTAGGCTCCCCCTTTGTCCGTTTCTTCTATTTGCGCTTGATCGAGCGGCATTGCAAGATTCGTATCTGCCAATACAACTTCCATCTCTCGCTTTAAACCATACCAATTTTTGTTTGTATGTGCAGCAATCCACACTTGTCCATTTTTGTTTTGAATCCAGATGCGACGATGGTTCCAATAAGCACCTTGAATAACACCGATCATAAAGATGATTCCACCTATAATAATCACCCATAATGTTGAATCCTTTCGAACAATAAATCCTGAAACGTTTGTCGTTTCAATGCCTTTAAACGTCATCTTATACTGATTATCACCGAAAGGTTCAATCGTTTGCTTGATGGCTACAAAACTAGTTTCCCCTTTTGGCTTTTCAGGAGAGACCATCCGAAAGACAAAAGCCGGGTTGTTTGGTACTCGGGATTTAGTTGATGGTTCACCATTGTCCGCAAATTCAAAGTCGGGAAAATAGTTTAGTATTTCAACCGAGTAACCATTTCCAAGATCATACTTCATCTTCGGATCCCGGAGATCAATGGTAAGTTCCCCAGCTGATTTATTTGTCTGTTGATTTGTCAATGCAAATGACATCTTACTTAATTCATTCCTGAATGAAGCTTGAAAAACCGAATAGCCTTCATAGGTAAGTGGTAAATTAACCCGAACCTTATAATCTTTAATTTTCTTAAGCGTCGGTTTCTCACCAGGCAGATTTTCTCCAACATGCTTATATAGAATAACATTGGATTGATAATTTTTTACTACTTCTCCGGCCTTATTAATCGCCTTTTCAAAGGTTTTATCTTTATTTTTATCATAGTGCTCCAGAATGAACTTATTATTATGAAGATAGAACTGCCCATCCGTCTCTGGAACAACAGCTGTTTCGCCTTCGCGTACCCAAAGGTCTTCATTTACGTACATTCCGGGAATAAAGCGGAGCATTCCACCAAATAAGAAAATAATCAAACCAACATGGTTTACATATGGACCCCAGCGAGAAAATCTGCCTTTTTCCGCTAAAATATCACCATTTTCTTCACGAATATGGTAACGTCGTTTCTGTAAATGTTTTTTAATCGCCGTGTAATCACCTTCACCTGCTGCTTCGTTCACACCAAAAACACGCTGGCGTTTTAAAAAGCCCTCATGCCTAGTTACCCTTTGGGCCTTAAGAGCCTTATATAAAGGCACAACCCGATCAAGACTACAAATTACTAGCGAAATACCGATCATCGCAATCAAGATTAAGTACCACCAGGAACCATATAAGTCATTGAATCCTAATTGGTAATATAATTTACCAAACCAGCCGTATTCTTGCTCGTAATATACATCTGCAGGTAAATTAATATACATTTCCTGAGGTAAAATGGTTCCAAGAGATGAGGCAATTAAAGTAATAATTATCAGCCAAACGCCAACCTTTACCGATGAAAAAAAGTTCCATATTTTATCAATAATAGTTTTATTGTATGTTTGTGAACGGCGTGCACTACCTTCATAGCGCATATCAATAAGCTGTTCTGAGTTAGTTTGAATGATTAGCTCTTTTCCACAGGCTTCACATAAAACGGTTCCATGTGGATTCACATGCCCACATTCACATTTAACATCTTTCATAAAAAAAACTCCCTACAACCTTATGGTTTAATTTTCTCCATAAACTCCCTTACTTTTTCTTCGGTAAGTTCACCCGTATAATACTTTACGACCTTGCCGTTCTTATCAATCAAAAATGTAGCTGGAAGCGGATCAATTCCATAAGTATTCATCACTTCTTTATCCGTATCAATCATAATCGGAAAATCCAGTTTTAACCGTTCAGCAAATTGATTAACAGCGAGTTCAGATTCTTGAATATCTACTGTCAAGACTTGTACGCCTTTGTCTTTATACTGATGATACTGATTATTAATATAGGGCATTTCTTTTTTACAAGGCGGACACCATGTTCCCCAGAAATTCAAGAAAACACCCTGTCCGCGGTAATCTGTCAGCTGATGTTTATTCCCTTGCATATCTACCAATGCAAAATCAGGCGCCTGTCCACCCACCGCTACTTTTTGTTTGGTATCCTTCGTAAAATTAGCATATAGCGTATAAACAACGGCTGAACCTAGTAATAGTAAGATGATTGATCTTATAACTAATCGCCGCTTTTTCATAAATAACCCTCCAATAAATCACCTGACACAGTTTGTTTAAATTATAGCATTTTCCAACATAACCACAGTGTTAAAGCAGAACATAATTTGTGACGGTTTTATGAATTTTTTTTACCTGACCCCATTCCAAATGCTCTCAGCTGTTTTACTTCATGCGGAGTCAGTTCTCTTGCATCACCTGTCCTCAACCCACTTAGTGTTAAGAAGCCATATCGTTCACGCTTCAATTTCAACACTTCATGGCCAATTGCGTCGAACATCCTTCTAACCTGACGATTTCTACCTTCATGGATGGTTATTTCAACGATCGCAGTTTGTTTCTTATTATCTGCAGAGAGTAATTTCACTCTTGCAGGGGCTGTTTTTCCATCTTCTAAACGGATGCCTCTTTCGAGTTTCCTCAGATTTTCCTTTAATGGAATTCCTTTAATTTTTGCCACATAAACTTTATCAATTTCATTTTTAGGATGCATGAGCAAATTAGCAAATTCTCCATCATTGGTTAACACTAATAAACCAGATGTATCATAATCTAGGCGTCCAACTGGATATATTCTTTCCTTTAAGTGCGGAAAGAAATCTGTGACGACCTTTCTGCCCTTTTCATCATTAACGCTTGATATAACACCTCTTGGTTTATATAAAAGGAAATAAACAGGTTCTTCTTTCTCAATCTGAATTTCATTTACTTCTACCCTATCAGATGGTGATACCTTCAGACCTAGTTCAGTAACAACCTTTCCATTTACCTTTACTCGCCCTTCTTTTATCAATTCCTCAGATTTTCTTCTAGAAGCAATGCCCGCTCGAGCAATTACTTTTTGCAATCTTTCCATTATTCCACCTCGAATTTATCTATATAAAAAGATAAGATTCCAGCATAGTGCTATTGTTTCGTTTGAGCAATTCGATCAGATTGAATGCACGTAAACGAAAACAGGAACCTATCCTTATGAATTATGACACAATTCCTCCACTTTTCAAAGTAAGGGATTTTAATAGGTTAAAAAATAAGGCTGTGTAATACGTGCATGTTAACTTCCGCTTCAAGGGCTTCGCTTTCCGCGGGCGGTCCGTGGAGCCTCCTTGGCGCTTAGGCCTGCGGGGTCTCCCCAGCCCGTACTCCCACAGGAGTCTCGCCCTTTCCGATCCAATCAACACGGCTAAACTATCAACAATAACTTTGTACACAGCCAAAAATAAAAAAGCATGTCCAAAAGAACATGCCTCATATATTCTATTATTATTTATTTCCAAAAATAAAAGCTACTACTGCAATCGCCGCGATAATGCCGACAACGTCAGCGAGAAGACCTACTTTAAGAGCGTCACCCATTTTTTTAATACCAACCGCTCCAAAATAGACCGTTAAAACATAAAAAGTCGTGTCAGTGCTCCCTTGCAAAACAGATGCTAAACGGCCAATAAATGAATCAGGGCCATAAACCGCAATTAAATCACTCGTCATCCCAAGTGCAGCGTTACCAGAAATCGGTCTAATCAGTAGTAATGGAACAATTTCAGCAGGCACTCCCATTGTTTTCATGAGTGGACGAATCCAATTCATAAGAGCATCCAATGCACCTGATGCCCTGAAGACGGAAATCGCCACGAGCATACCCACAAGAAAGGGGATAATCGATACGGCAATTTTAATGCCTTCCTTTCCGCCTTCAACAAAACTTTCATAAGTTGAGACGCGTTTGATCGTTCCATATAATAGAATAAACCCAATCAATAAGGGGATAAAAGTTAGGGATATAGTCGAAATCAGTTCCATGTTTCTTCATCCTTTTCTGTTTCTGCGATAGTAGAAATAACGGTCGATTAAGATTGCTCCTATTGCAGAGATAATTGTTGCAATGATTGTTGGAATGACAATCTCGGTAGGGGAAGCAGAATGATAATTCATTCTAATCGCTATGACAGTTGTGGGAATAATCGTAATGCTCGCCGTATTAATGGCTAAAAAGGTGACCATGGACCTGCTGGCTGAATTCTTTCCTCCATTTAACTTTTTTAGTTCCTCCATCGCCTTTATACCTAGAGGAGTGGCTGCATTTCCTAATCCAAACATGTTGGAAATCATATTTGATAATATATACCCCATTGCTGGATGGTTTACCGGTACTTCAGGGAAAAGTCGTTTAACAAGTGGACGAAATAGTCGGGAAAGACGTTCTAAAAGGCCAGATTCCTCAGCAATTCGCATCATTCCCAGCCAAAAGACAAGGACACTAATTAGCCCGATGCAAAGTGTCACTGCTTCTTTCGCCCCATCAAAGATTGCTTTGTTCACTTCAGCCATTGTCCCATTGATTAGTGCGAAAATAAAACCAATAATGATCATAAACCCCCAGATATAATTAACCATTGTCCTTCACACCAATGAAGATCAGAAAAATTTTCTTTACAAAATCAAACAATCCTTCTTTCTTTTCGGGTAAGCTTTGATAGTAAATGGGGGTTTCTTGGACCACTCGCCCGTCTAAATATACTGCTGCCTTACCTACAACCTCATCATTTTTCTTATCTTCATAAAATTTTTTGGCCGGCTTATTCAACTTATATTTAATCGAAAACAAATCCATTTCCTCACTCGTTACCGGATAGACAATGGTTTTCTTAACGAATAAATGATTCTTATAATATTTATTTTTAATACCATCAATTTTCCCCTCAGATAATACTTCAGCCATATCAAATCCTTTAAAACCACTTTCATACATGGTAATATGGTCATTCCAATCATCTGGGTCATTCAAAGTGACTGCAATTAAACTCATATCTCCCTTTGTTGCAGTAGTGACCAGGGTCCGTTTTGCCCGTTTTGTGTAACCTGTTTTTCCACCAGTTGTATATTTATATTTTGCTAGCAATCGATTTTTATTTTTCCAAACACGATCCCAATCCTCTGTTGGGTTCGATGCTCGATAGACCTTTGTACCAGAGATTTTTTTAAAGGTTTTATCCTGCATGGCATAACGCATTAATATGGCCATATCGTAAGCAGTGGAATAGTGCTCTTCATGATCATCAAGGCCATGAGGATTAGAAAAATGGGTATTTAACATCCCAATTTCCTTTGCCTTTTGATTCATTAAATAGACAAATCCTTCTACACTTCCACCAACATATTCGGCAATGGCTACAGCGGTGTCATTTCCAGACCTAAGCATCAATCCATAAACTAAATCTTTAAGTTTAATTTTTTCACCGGGCTTTAAATAAACAGAGGATCCTTCTGCGTGAGTTGCTTGTTCACTTACTTTTACATATTGATTCATTTTCCCTGATTCAATTGCAAGTTTCGCAGTCATTATTTTAGTAATACTTGCGATTCGCCTTTTTGTGTGGGCATCTTTCTCATAAAGGATACGCCCTGAATTCTGCTCTATCAAAACAGCACTTGCTGCACTTACGGAAACAGAAGCTTCCACCTTTTGAGGAATGTTAGCAATGAATAGTGAGACTATGAGAGAAAAAATAACTAGCTTCCAAATCATTCTCATTAGATTAACCTCGTCCCCTTGTAAAGTTATCTACTCTAGCGCCAAGGCGCGTCTGCTTTTCATATTTCTTGTACAAGTTTATGCAGGACGAGTCTTGTTATGACTATTTATTCAGAAAAGCCGATTGCAGCAAAAACGAAAGCAGACGACAGGTCACCGTCTGCTTTTAGGGGCTCGGCTTTTCTTAGAAAGCAGGCCATTTTATGTCCGCAGCTTTTTCATAGCGCATTTCTACATCATGCCAATTGACTATATTCCACCAGTTGTCTACATATTCAGGTCGTTTGTTCTTGTACTGAAGATAATAAGCATGCTCCCAAACATCTAATACTAAGAGTGGAATTGTGTCCCATTGGGTCAAAAGCATGTGTCGTTCAGATTGCAGGATCTCCAAATGCCTTGCTCGAGGTGACCAAACCAATAGCGCCCAGCCAACTCCCTCTACTTGTTTGGCCGCTTCAGAAAAATGCTTCTTAAAAGCCGAAAAACTACCAAAGTATTTTTCTATTTCACTTTTCAGCAGTCCTTTTGGGCTCCCTCCTCCATCAGGGCTCATGTTTTTCCAAAAAATCGTATGAAGGTAATGTCCTGATCCGTGAAAGGCAAGCTCTCTTGACCAATGTTTTATTAATGAAAAATCATTCGTTTCCCTTGCTTTTTTAAGATTAAGTTCTGCTTTATTTAATCCATCGACATAAGACTGGTGATGCTTATCGTGATGGAGCCTCATGATCTCCTCTGAAATATAGGGTTCTAAAGCATTATAGGTATAGGGTAACTCTGGTAGTGTATGCCCGCCAGGAGGAAGTGCTTTTTCTGCCACCACAATGACACCGCTGGCTTGTTTTCTACTAAAGTAATTTTCCATTTGCTCATGGATATTTTCAGCTTTAGCTTGTAGAGATAGCAGCTCTTCATTTGTCAACTGTTTTCTTGTATTTTCAATCAATTCAGTAAATTCGTCCAAATGTTCCCATAATTCGGAATTACCTCCCTCCTTATCTGATTGAAGAAACTGCTTCATTTGTTCATTCCAATCAAACATTTCGTTTACATACTGACTAAATTTATCCATACAATTCCCCATCCCCCACTTGGTATTGATAATTAATCTACCTAAATGGTATGAGTATTAGGAATTAATAAGAACAAAATAAAAAGCTGCCCTATTAGGACAGCCGATAAAAGGTCAAGCTTATTTTGATTGGATCATTTTTGTTCTGTAATCTGTTTCATAGTACTCAAGTTCTTCCCTTATTCTTTGAAAGTCACCTTCTAAACTTTTGACCAACTGAACGATGATGTCTGAAACAGGGCGGTAAAACTTAATGGAGTTCCTTCCGGTATAAGCGGATCTGCTGTCTTCATACCATGCATCATTCTTCGGCGAGAAAAACTCTTCAATACATTGATGATAAATTTTATACAGAGTTTTTTCAGCAGCAGCTTTTTGAAAAGGATTACCCTGTAAAATAACAGAACATGCATCAAATCCTTCTTCGCTATAAACACTTAATTTTCGTAAATTTGCTAAGATCAGTTTATTATAGTGACGATCCTCATCAGTTTCTAAGTTTAATTGTGAAATAGTTGTTTCATTTAAAAATTCCTCTAATATTGAAATGGACTTTCCAAGAAAACTCTTTACATCATTTAATTGTGTTTTTACCAATGTATTACCCATTGTTTACCCCCTAATTTATTACTTCGTTTTTTAGACTATTTTGGCTGCATTATGAATTCAAGTGGAGAACGAAGTTCATATTCTTTCTTTTGATTTAGAGAAAGAAAGATTTCAGGTAATTTACTATAATTGATATCTTGAAAATACGAAGAAAATTCCTGCTTAGAATTAATATAAAGCCGTTTCCGGCTGCGCAGGCCCGGATTTTTCAAAAGACAGACAAGCGCAACAATATCTTTAAAGGTAATTTCTTGATCTTGCTGAACAAAAATGGGGTCCTGTTGGTATGGTGTGAATTCATGGCGAAGTTCATCAAAATACCTTACATAAAGAACATGAAGTGTTTTTTCCTCTCCGTCCTCATAAAAAGTAATGATGCTTCTGTTAAAAAAATCCTCAGAAGTATTTGATTTTTCTTTTTCTAATTCAAACCCTTTACACTCTTTAATTAACAAATTAATTCCACTCCTTGGCCAATGAAAATATGGCAACTAAATCTGGTCAACTCATTGTGAAAGAATTGAATAATTTACTTAGATTTATTTTAACATAAATCCGAATAAGTATTTGAAAATTAAGAATTAATCGTTTCCTCAAATTTCTCGAAAAATAAATCTGCTTCTTCCTGAACGAATTCTTCTTCTGCCTTTTCAGGAAGTTGAGGAAGTTCTTCAATACTTTTAAGCCCAAAATAATCAAGGAACTCTTTTGTTGTCCCATATAAATAGGCTCTACCTGTACCTTCCGCACGACCAACCTCTTTGATCAACGCTTTTGCCATTAGGGTATGCAACGGTCTTTCCGTTTTGACACCACGTATTTCCTCAATTTCAGCCCGAGTTATTGGCTGCTTATAAGCTATGATTGCTAACGTTTCTAATGCTGCCTGTGATAATGTTGAAGTATGGGGGGAATCAACTAGTTTTTTTAAATAAGAAGCATTTTCTTTTTTCGTCGCAAGCTGGTAAGTTCCCGCAAGCTGGACGATCATAATTCCCCTATTGACGTCACGGTCATATTCTTTTTTCAGATCTACGATAATTTCATTTGCTTGTAGTTCACTAACTTCGAGGACCTCTGCTAGTTGTTTCAGTGAAAGTCCTTCGTCTCCGGCAGCAAACAAAAGGCTTTCAAGAATACTGTTCCAATTAATGATGTCCAACCATTTCTGCCCCTTTCTCTACAGCTTCGACATAAATATCTCCAAAGTTCTCTTGTTGGTGTGCATCTATCTCTTTTCTTTTAATTAACTCCAAGATCGCCAAAAAGGTTACAACGATGTGGTCCTTAGTGGGATAAGGAAATAAATCATTAAAGTTTTTCCGACCTGTTAGCTGTTTTAAATCATTCATAATTTCTGTCATTCTTGTGTCAATCGATATTTCTTGACGCGTAATCTTCGTGGCCATCGGGCGCTGAAGCTTCTTTCGCCGCATTAATTTTTGAAATGCAGCCAGCATATCATATAAAGATACATTTAACTCTGCTTTTTCAGGCTGGCTGTCTTTTGTAAACTCGGAGAGATCACTTGGAGGCTTTGTGTACATGAGCCCACGCTCCACCTCCATCGATTTTAAATCATGTGCCGCTTCTTTATACTTTCGATATTCTATTAGACGCTCAACAAGTTCGTCTCTTGGATCCTCTTCATATAACATGTCAGGATCCTCATGATCAAGAACCTCCTCATGCTTGGGCAAAAGCATTTTACTCTTGATTACAAGTAAAGTCGCAGCCATCACCAAAAACTCGCTTGCTACATCTAACTTAAGCTCATTCATTGTCTTTATATACATTAAGTATTGCTCGGTTATTTGGGCAACAGGAATATCATATATATCAATTTCCAGCCCATTAATTAAATGGAGCAACAAATCTAACGGTCCTTCAAATGCATCAATTTTCACCTGATATGGCATTGTACTTCACCAAAATTCTTTAAAAATAAGTTGTTAATTATTCATTTCGACTATTAATAGTATAGAGGATTAGATAAGGTTATCCAATAGAAAAATCAACTTGACGTGGGAATATTATCAAATCATGATGTTTGCCCATAACAATGGACAAATATCCTACATATGATGACAAGGAAAAGAACAAAACAACTTTTAGGAGGTATTAAATATGTCTGACGGATTTGGATCCGGATTTGCGTTAATTGTAGTTCTATTTATCTTGTTAATTATCGTTGGTGCTTCCTGGGTTTATTAATTAATCTTGGCAGGCTAAAAGGAACTGCCACCAAACCGGTTCCCTTAGGCATCCAATTTTAGTTAGACCTTTTGTCCCCGTCATCCTTGACGGGTTTTTTTCATTTAGGGATCTTTGGTTTATTTAGGATCCATTAAACTGTGATAAACTAAAAATAAATATTTAGTAAGGAGGTAATTGCTTGTACCCGAGCGAGTATATCCAATTTTTAGCACATTTTCATGGAGATCGTGATTATTTCGAATGCCACGAACTTCTCGAAGACTATTGGAAAAAGATTGATTCGAGAAACAAAGATTCCATCTGGGTGGGATTAATCTTAATGTCCGTGTCTCTTTATCATCATCGCCGCCATAATTTTAGCGGTGCAAAGAGGACGTTAATAAAAGCAATTAAGATTTTTGAATTACAGCCAGATGCTATGACTAAACTAGGGTTACAGAATGTGGAGCTTTTACATTTATTAAATGGACTGCTATCCGCCCTTGAAAAAGGAGAATCCTATCAAAGCGTTTCCCTGCCTATCTCAGACAAAGCCTTAGCAGAACTTTCGAGAAAGACATGTGAACAAAAAGGGTTTATTTGGGGAAGGGAAAGCGATTTAAAAAATAAATCCATTATCGATCGTCATAAATTGCGTGACAGAACCAGCATAATAGAAGAAAGACAGCAGTCATTAAAAATGCGAAAAGGCAGCGAATAAATAATTATTCACTGCCTTTTGAATGTAATCTAGCAAAAATCACATTTTTCGATAAAAGCGGCCGTATTTTCATTCGCAGTAATTTCTTTTTCCGCATACATTTCTTTTAATGCTTTAACCATTTTTTTACCGATTCCCTGATACCGATGGGAGGGATTAACGGAGATATGCAAGATTTCTAAAGAATTGGTGTCATTGTGATTCAAGACACCCAAAAGCCCGATAATATCTTCTTCTTTCCAAAGAAATAGCTGCCATTCCTCTTCGGTTTCATATTCTTTCATAGTATGCTGGAGCTTTTTTAAGTCTTTTTCGCTTGGCATAAAGGACAATAATCCCATGGCTATTTTTTCGAAAGTTTTCTTATAACGAATTAACATTTAGATCCCTCATTATATTAAATAAACCGATTAATTAGATGGTTTAACAATAGTATATTTTTACCAAGTAATTCAATATTAAACATTATTCATTATATGTAGGTAAAGTTATTATGTTTCATTAATCACCATGATACATAATAAATGGTCAATCATCA
>NZ_JBALOS010000187.1:0-2403 GCF_036962765.1 Neobacillus drentensis | reverse complement strand
AAAAATCCGTAAATAAAAAGTAAGGATATTGTTCATCCGTTATTGGAAGGAGGAACCTGTGCGGAATAAATTGACAGGAAAATAGATACCTTACTTATTTTTGATCATGTCTTAATTCCATGGGAAAAATGCCCTTTTCCCTCACTCCTTAGAATCTGCCGCCTTCATCCATTCTAAACTTCACCGTTTATCTGTCTTTACATACACCCATAGAATAAGTTTCATCAAAAGGGAGATTATGAAAATTTAAAAAAGATTAAAAAATGTAAAAAGAAAGAGGAGGAATGAAGTTGGTATTCTCTAAAAGGTCAATTGCTAAAAAATTGGTGATGTTTTTGGTGCTAGCCATATTGTTGGTTGGATGTTCGGCAACGAATTCTTCTTCAGGAAACAGCCATTCATCTTCCAAGGGCAGCGACACAATAAAGGTTGGATTACAGGCACCAATGACTGGTGATAATGCCCAGTATGGTCAGGATATGAAAAATGGAGTCGAACTTGCTTTTAAAAAGATTAATAGTGATGGAGGCATCAAAGGAAAAAAGCTTGACTTAATCGTCGGTGACGATAAAGCCACCCCGACTGAGGCTGTTGCAGTAGTGAATAAAATGATTATGAATGATGGAGTAAAGGCAATTATTGGAGGGTATAATTCATCACCAACATTAGCTGCACAGGATGTTTCAGGACCTGCGAAAGTCCTTCATTTAAACATGGGGGCCAGCCCAGACCTATCTAAAACCGGTAACAAATATCTATTCCGCGTGATTTTAACAGGTTCCGTTTACGTTCCTGCCGTTATGAAATATATGGCAGAAGAGAAAAAGGTAAAGAAAATCGCAGCACTCTTTGAAAATACAGATTATGGAATCACTATGTATGATGCAGCGAAAGTGTCAACCAAAGAATTAGGCGTAAAATTCATTGCAGCTGAGAAATATAACCCTGGTGATAAAAACTTTTCTTCTCAATTATCAAAGATTAAAACACTTAATGCAGATGCGGTAATGGTTGTCGGGCTATACAATGAAGTGGCCTTAATTGAACAGCAAGCAAAGCAGGCTGGATTAAATATTCAATTCTTCTCACCGGATGATTCTATGTATTCTGAGCAACTCATCAAATTAGGAGGCGATGCGGTTGAGAATCATATTTTTGCATCTATGATTGATTTAAATGCAGATACAGAAGAAATGAAAGAGTTTAAGAAATTGGCAGAAGAAAATGATATACCGGCACAAGCAAATACCGCTATTTCTTATGATGCAGCTATGGCGTTGGCAAAGGCTCTGACTGATGGTGACGGGGACTCTGATAAATCACGTGATGCATTAGCGAACATCGATTTTCAAGGCATTACTGGTCCGATTAAATTTGACAAAAACGGTGACCGTTCCAACACACCAATGATTATGCAAGTGCAAAAAGGTAATTTCGTGGTTATAAAAGATTCAGAATAGGGTGATTACTTGTGTTCATTGATCAACTCATAAATGGAATAGTCCTCGGCAGTATATATGCATTAATGGCAATCGGCTACACCATGGTATGGAATGTATTACGTTTTATCAATTTTGCACATGGTGAGGTTTATATGGGAGGGGCATTCGTGTCCCTATATCTTCTTTTATTGGATACTCCAATCTGGCTCGCCTATCTTGGGGGAGTGTGCGCAGGAGCTTTACTTGGTTATTTAATGGAAAAAATGGTTTATATGAGGATGAGAAATGCACCTAAATTAAATCTGTTGATTGCAGCGATAGGAATATCGATTGTTCTCCAAAATTTAGCTCAATATATTTGGGGGGCGACACCAGAGCGACTAACCTCACCCTTTTTATCAAAAAACATTACTGTTGGAGATATGCTGATCAATCAACATTATATCTTTATCATAATCTTGACCATCCTTGTCATGATTGTTTTGGAGTTATTTATTAATCGAACACTTATGGGGAAAGCAGTTCAAGCTGCCTCACAGAATATTAAAGCAACACAGCTAATGGGGATTAATGCAAATAAGATTATATCAATCACGTTTGCTATTGGATCAGCGGTTGGTGCGCTCGCAGGTATTTTAGTAGGACCCGTATTCTTAGTATATCCAACGATGGGGGTATTTGCAGGATTAAAAGGATTTACAGCTTCCGTAATGGGCGGCATGGGCAATATTCCTGGCGCCATGATTGCGGGATTATTACTTGGAGTCATTGAAAGCTTTGCGGCTGGATTTATCTCCTCCGGTTATCGTGATGCGGTCGCAATGGTGATATTGTTATTTATTTTATTAGTTCGTCCGCAAGGAATATTCGGAAAAATTATCCAACAAAAAGTGTAAGGGGGGAGATGAAATGGATCACATCAAAAAGCCGGCTATCCGAAAAATCGTGCTTATATTTGGGG
>NZ_JBALOS010000186.1:8146-14569 GCF_036962765.1 Neobacillus drentensis | reverse complement strand
CTCAAACAATCGGCGGAATTCCCACCCCGATTGGCGGAACCCCCCCAGAAATCCGGCTGAACCCCAAAAAAAATAACCTAAACGAAAAGAGCAAGGCCATGGCAAGCCTTGCTCTTTTCTTCTCTATATATGGGAAGGTTTTTAACAACAATGATAAAATTGCTTATTACTTAAGTAAGATTTTCTCAATGTCATCGAGCATGATGTTTGCTGCCAGAACACCGCCAGCAGTGTTCCATGTTGCGTCACTTACTTCATACGCATGGCCGCTCTTAACCGCATTTAAGTTTTTCCATAGTGGATCATTTGTCCATTCTTTTGCCGTATCCAAGGCTGCTTGATCACCTTGTGGAGCATAGGTGAAGTAGAATAGAAGATCTCCATCCATTTTTGGAATGACTTCTTTACCAACCTCAACAGCGAGTAAACCAAGCTTATTGTCAGGAGTGAAAAGTGCTTCCTGCTGGGCTGCACGTTTGAAGCCTAATTTATCAAAAATAACACCAGAGAAAGAATCCGTGTAATAAATACGAGACTTACCAGCCATAAAGCGAACAAAGGAAACCTCTTGATTTACTTTATCACCCAGTTTTCCTTTTACATCTGCTACATGTTGATCAAAATCACTTAAAACTTTATTGCCTTTTTCTTCAAGGTTCAACGCTTTTGCATATAATTTAAAGTTTTCTTGCCAATCTCCTCTAAGTGTTTCGGAAAAAACGGTTGGAGCAATGGCACTTAACTGGTCATACACCTTTTCTTGACGCAGCTTATTCCCAATAATCAAATCAGGTTTTAGCGAAGCAATTTTCTCTACATTTACTTCACCTTCAACCCCAACGACTTCTACGCCGTCCATATCATTTTTAATATGATCGTACCATGGATCTCCAAGCCAGGATTGGACAGCACCCACTGGTTTAACCCCTAAAGCTAGAAGCGCTTCTGTTCCTTCATTGGTAAGAATAACGACCTTTTTAGGAGTACCTTTAATGGTAGTAGATCCCATTGCATGCTCTACCGTATAAGAGTTTTCTGCGGTAGTTTTCGTTTCACCACCAGATTTTTCTTCATTGCTGCCGCACGCAGCTAACAAGAAAATGGTCATGACAGAGAAAAGAGTAAGTATTGTCTTGATTGCCTTCATTGCTTATGTAGCCCCCTTAGCTAATTGTTAATGATAATCATTTTCAATGACACCTTAATCATAAAATGACAAGTACCAATATGTCAACGTTTTAATTGAAAATGATTTTCAAAGTCATTGACAATAATTATCAATTGGAGATAGACTTAATTTAAATAAAACTATTAAGAAGGTAGAAAGGTTTCTATGACATGCTCTTAAAAAGTACTCCATTAAAATGGATGGGTTTACTAATTGCTATCTTGGTGATGGTAGTATTCATGTGTGCTAGTGTCATTTATGGTTACACCGATACCAGCTGGCAAACTGCAATTGATGCATTTACTAAAAATAACGGATCGAATGAACATATTATTATTCAAACCGTAAGGCTGCCAAGAGCATTAATCGCTTCAGCCGTTGGGGCAAGCTTGGCCATTGCCGGTGTTCTGATGCAAACCTTAACAAAGAATCCGCTTGCATCACCGGGGATTTTTGGGATCAACGCCGGTGGAGGATTTGCAGTTGTGGTAGCCATGACTGTGTTTTCAGTGAATAGTTTACAAGCGTTTAGCGTTCTTGCTTTTATCGGTGCTGCCGTTGCAGCGATTAGTGTTTACGCCATCGGTTCTTTTGGCCGTGAGGGGTTAACACCAATGAAACTAACATTAGCAGGGGCAGCGATGTCCGCCATGTTTTCCTCCTTTACCCAAGGATTGCTAGTGTTGGATGAGGTCATGCTTGATCAGGTTTTGTTTTGGCTGGCAGGCTCTGTCCAAGGCAGAAAATTAGAGACACTTGTGTCGGTTTTACCTTATATTGGGATAGGCTGGGTAGGTGCCGTTTTAATTGCTGGTAAAATGAATATCTTGTCCATGGGGGAAGATGTTGCGAAAGGGCTTGGGTTAAACACCGGACTTATCAAGATCGCGATTGGTGTCATTGTTATTTTATTAGCGGGTGGTTCTGTCGCTGTCGCTGGTCCGATTGGTTTTGTCGGCATTGTTGTCCCTCATATAACTAGATCGATTGTAGGTATTGACCATCGCTGGGTCATCCCATTTTCAGGTGTGTTAGGTGCGATTCTATTAATCGCAGCAGATATCGCCGCACGATATATTTTCATGCCGTCTGAGGTGCCTGTTGGTGTCATGACTGCCATCATTGGAACTCCATTCTTTATTTACATCGCAAGAAGGGGGTTCAATGGACGATGAGTAAATATAAAAATTTCCGCCTTTTTAATGGACGATTGTCCTTTTTATTGGATCGAAAAGCTACCATCACCTTCACCATCCTACTCGTTGTTACTTTTCTTGTTTTTGTGGTTAGTACAGGGAGTGGTGAGTTGAAAATTAATCCGTTTACTGTGGTAAAAGTATTATTCGGCGGCGGTCCAGAGATGGAGAAACTTGTTATTACATCCTTTCGTCTCCCGAGAATTATTGTCGCCTTAATGGTGGGAATTTCTTTAGCCCTTGCCGGCGGTATTTTACAAGGCATGATCCGCAATCCACTTGCTTCCCCAGATGTCTTAGGGATTACTGGCGGAGCGGCTGCTGCCGTTGTTAGTTTTTTAGCCATTTTTAGTGATAAAAACCATTCATTAACAGTCAGTATCGCTTGGCTGCCATTAGCTGCCTTTTTGGGAGCAGCTGTTGTTGCCTTTTTAGTTTATTTCCTTGCTTGGAAAAATGGTGTTTCTCCGATCAGGCTGGTGTTGATTGGGATTGGGATCTCCACCTTAATGCAAGCAATCACCACTTTAACAATGGTAATGGGCCCGATTTATCAGGCCAGTCAAGCCAATATCTGGATTACCGGAACCGTATACGGATCCAATTGGAGTAATGTAGCGATTCTTGTCCCATGGACCGTTATTTTCATGATTATTGCTCTTGCGTTGGCCCGAACGATTAATATTCAAGAGCTCGGTGATGAGGTTGCGACCGGATTAGGCGGCAAGGTTCAAAAACAACGGTTTCTATTATTAATGATTAGCACCGCCTTAATTGGAGGCTCGGTTGCTTTTGCCGGAGGCATCGGCTTTGTCGGCTTAATGGCACCGCATATGGCAAGAAGGTTAGTTGGTTCCTCATTTGGTGCATTACTGCCTGCGAGTGCCCTGATTGGTGGAATTCTTGTCATGGTAGCCGACCTCATCGGCAGAACGCTGTTTTCTCCATTAGAAGTGCCGGCGGGTGTGTTCACTGCCGGCATCGGGGCACCGTATTTTATCTACTTATTATTTAAAGCACGAAATTCCTAGAAAAGCGGAAGCGCCCGTTTAGCGACGTATATACTGGGGCACGCAGAACGAGATAAAGGAAACACGGAGCTATAGTCGATTCGATGTTGACTTATCGAATTGAGGTGTGCGAAGTACACTAGTCGTTGGACGCTGGAGCTAGACAATAAGCAAGCAAAAAGTCGAAAAGGAGCTGTCAGATGATGAATGCGATTGAAACGAAGAATTTATCACTATCATATGGGGAGACTCTCATTATTGATGAGTTAGATTTGAAGATTCCAAAAGGTGAGATTACTGTGTTTATTGGCGGAAATGGATGCGGAAAATCAACTCTGCTTCGTTCTATCGCCCGTCTGTTAAAGCCAAAGTCAGGCGCTGTTTTGCTTGAAGGGAAGGCGATTGCCAAATTATCCACGAAGGACATTGCGAAAAAGATGGCGATTTTACCACAGTCGCCAGCTGCACCTGAAGGATTAACCGTTCTGCAGCTTGTCAAACAAGGACGTTATCCACACCAAACCTGGTTAAAACAATGGTCAGAGGAAGATGAGAAAAAGGTCAATGACGCCCTTAAGGCCACACGTTTAGAGGACCTGAAAGAAAGAACAGTTGATTCACTTTCTGGCGGGCAAAGACAGCGTGCCTGGATTGCAATGACATTGGCCCAGGATACGGATATCATCCTCCTTGACGAACCGACTACCTACCTGGATATGACCCATCAAATCGAAATCCTCGATTTGCTGTTTGAACTAAATGAAAAGAAAAAACGGACCGTTGTCATGGTGCTTCACGACCTCAACCTAGCATGCCGTTATGCTCATAATGTGGTTGCCATCAAGGATCAAAAGGTGTATGACCAAGGGAAACCAGAACATGTAATCAACTGCAGTCTAGTCAAAAATGTGTTTGGCATGGACTGTGAGGTAACGATGGACCCGTTATTTGGGACCCCGCTCTGCATTCCTTATGGAAAGGGCAGATGTATCCTTGAGAAGGCGGTAGCGATGAATGGATAAACTATTCGCGGAAAAAAAAATGGAGAAATACCGATTTAATCCTCATTTAGAGCATTCATTCGAAGTTGCAAATCTCTTGGATGAATCATTCCTTAAGGACTTTTTGAAAAATCTATGCGCTGCCATTGAGGCTCCGTCTGAAAAGATAGCTGCTTCCATTTTTATTAAACGGTATTCCTTTATAGCCGTGATATCGCTATATGCGATGACGGCTTGGAATAAAAAGCTAAATGTATCGTTGGATAATGTAAAAATGGAATCACCCGAACAGGGGAAAGAGTGGCTGCCTGGGATTTCATTAAAGGATGTTACCGGGCAGGAATGGGATGGAACCGAACGCTCGGAATGGCGGGCCAGCGTTTTTAAAGATCTGTTTGCGAACAATATTTATCCACTGATCACACATCTTGAAAAAACCGTCGGAATATCGAAGTTAATCCTGTGGGAGAATATCGCTGTCTACTTATTTTGGCTCTATGAAACTGAATTAAAAGAATATCCAAATGATCATATTGCAGCCGATTTCCGCTTTTTAATTTTAGAAGCCGCTGGTCCGTTATTTGGCCGCTACGACTTAAATCCACTGCAAAAATACTTTGTTGGAAAGACTTACTTGAAAGAATGGGATACAGAGGTTAGAGTAAGAAAGACTTGTTGTTTTACTTATCAGCTCCCAGCAGGGAAACGCTGTAAAACCTGCCCATGTACCTATATTTCTAAGGACGGAAGGTGTCAGGATGGAGAAAGCATTTGTGAAGCAGTTCGAAGCTTTGCTTGAAAAATATAGTGAACTATTGGTGGGAGAAGCCACCGATGAAACAATGGAAAAAGTGAAGATGTGGGCACTTTACACCCATATCGCCAAGTCAATGCCAGCGTTAGCTAAGCATTGGAATGGGCTCTATCCTGAAGCGAAAGAAGAAATGAAACAGCTTATTAACGAAATTAAAATCATGAATGAACAGCATCGCTCATCTCAAAAATAAACTACATACAAAAACCGGAGGCAGAGATGCCTCCGGTTTTTGCCATTATTGAAGGGTGCCGCCACTTGGTAACTGGTTCGTATATCCTTGAAACTGCTGATAGGACTGCTGCAGCTTTTGCTGATCCTCAGCTTCGATGGAATACCAGCCCTTTTTAAACATCAAATCATATAGTTCGCGCTGACAGTTTTGAGTTTCGGAAAAGATCTTCATAATGTCCTGATATAAACCTTCGTGACTTGCTTCATGTAGAGCCATGCTGTACGAACTTGTCATATATTTTTCCGTAGTCAGTAAATCATTGATAAAATCGCGGTCATTCATTTGCGGCGTTTTAGATACTTGGGTTTCAGGATTTTGAATCTTCTGCTGTTGGTTCATTAAAAATGCATCCTCCTTTTTTTGTTATTGCATATTATTTAAGGGCTGCTGTTGATTGGCGTGCTGTCCTAGGTGACCTAGCAGTTGTTGATAGTGGCGCTGATGCATTTGGCAAACTTTTTCAGCCTCTGCCTTTATTTCAGGGTCTTGACATTGCCCGGCGAAAAAGTGTGCTTTCTTAGCAGACAGCAAGTTCCAGGACATCATGTCGGTTAAATAAAGTGCATCCTTTGTGGATACGACCCCGGGAGGCTGTTGCATGGTTGTTTGCTGATTTTGCATGTTCATGTTGGGCATATTCATATTTTGTTGCTGCATAATAACCCTCCTAATTCATGTAATCTTTACGACTATATAGTCTCTCAAAAAGGAATTTTTATGCAAAAGTAGAAAACAGGCTGAACTCATCAGCCTGTTTCCTTTATCGCTTATATTGATTGTTCTGGCTGTTTTTTTTATCAAGATGAGCCTCTTCATTACCTGGCCCGCCATTGCCCTTCACACTTGCAGCGCTTACTCCTGCTTTAGAAGGATTTTTTTTCATTTTCGCCATCGTCATCACCTCACCAAATAGGATGCCCATTTTTGTGGAAATATTTATTTTTAAGGCTATGTTAAAGCTTATTGTTGATTTTGCCACTCTGTTGATCTACGTTCCAG
>NZ_JBALOS010000186.1:0-8088 GCF_036962765.1 Neobacillus drentensis | reverse complement strand
GCCTGGAGCGCAAATCAACAGACAGGTTTAATAGAGCCATTTTTAAAAAGGCTGTGCCCGCGGAAAGCGAAGTACCTGGAGCGCAAATCAACCTGCACATAAACACAGCAAAAAAAATTTTCAAAATTCCGCGTTTATTGATTGCACAAATTTTCTAAATATTCTATAGTAAGTAGTAACAAGACTCATTCAATTGTGAATTTTTTTTGACTAAAAAATGAATGAGTATTCATTCAAAGTTTGAAGGGGGAGACAATGTTGAACCAATTAATTAAAAAAGCAGCTGTCCTAGGATCTGGTGTCATGGGGTCAGGAATTGCTGCCCATCTCGCAAATATCGGCATCCCAACACTATTATTGGATATCGTGCCACGTGAGCTAACAAAAGAAGAAGAAGCAAAAGGACTGACACTACAAGATAAACAAGTGCGCAATCGCATTAGTGCAACATCTATCCAAAAATTATTGAAGCAAAAACCTGCACCATTAGCGGTGAAAAAGAATTTAGCCTTAATTGAGGCGGGTAACCTTGAAGACGATTTAGTCAAACTGAAAGATGTTGACTGGGTTATCGAAGTTGTTGTTGAGAACCTTAACGTCAAGAAACAGGTATTTGAAAAGGTGGACCAATACCGGAAACCGGGTAGCATTATTAGCTCCAATACCTCGGGAATTTCAGTAGAAGCGATGGTCGAAGGCCGTTCTGAAGATTTCCAAAAGCATTTCCTTGGTACTCACTTCTTTAACCCGCCGCGCTATCTGAAATTGCTTGAAGTGATTCCTACTCAATATACTGCACCAGAAGTACTTTCATTCATGAAAACTTTCGGTGAGGATGTATTAGGAAAAGGTGTGGTGGTTGCGAAGGATACACCAAACTTTATTGCTAACCGGATCGGAACGTACGGACTTCTAGTAACTGTTCAGGAAATGCTGAATGCGGGTCTAAGTGTCGGCGAAGTCGATTCCATTACAGGACCACTCATTGGACGCGCAAAAAGTGCAACTTTCCGCACACTTGACGTGGTGGGCTTAGATACCTTTTATCATGTCGCGAATAACGTCTATGAAAAAGTCGAAGGCAAAGAAAAGGAAATTTTCGAAATTCCTGCCTTTTTAAAAAAGATGGTGGAAAAAGGCTGGCTTGGAAGCAAATCCGGTCAAGGTTTCTTTTTGAAAAAGGGCAAAGAAATTCTCGAGCTCGATCCCACAACATTGGAGTATGGACCGCGTAAAAAGCTGTCCACACCTGCGGTTGAACTGGCGAAGCAGGAAAAAGGCACGGCGAATAAATTGAAAGCGCTTGTATATTCGAACGATCGGGCTGGACAATTCTTATGGAATACGATGGCACATTCATTTGTCTACTCGGCGCAGCTATTAGGCGAAATTGCAGATGATATCGTTTCCATCGACCGCGCAATGAAATGGGGCTTTGGCTGGGAAACAGGCCCATTTGAGACATGGGATGCCATAGGCGTCGAAAAATCCGTGCAGAAAATGAAGGAAGCTGGCCTTGAAATTCCAGCATGGGTAACAGAAATGCTGGAAAAAGGACATTCATCCTTCTATTTAGAAGAAAACGGTGAACGGTTCTTCTATCATAACGGCCAATACCGATTGGTGGAATATAATCCAAAGGCACTCGACCTTAAAAAGATAAAGAAACAAAAGGGTGTCATTAAAAAGAACAGCGGTGCAAGTCTGATTGATATCGGTGATGGTGTTGCACTGTTAGAATTCCATTCACCAAACAATGCGATTGGTCTGGATATCGTGCAGATGATTAACTATGCCGTTGAAGAAGTCGAGAAAAACTATAAGGGACTTGTCATCGGTAACCAAGGAAAGAACTTCTGTGTTGGTGCGAACCTAGCGATGATGCTCATGGAAGTGCAGGATGACAATATTTATGAGTTGGATATGATTGTCCGTCACCTTCATAGTGCCTTGCTGAAAGTGAAATACAGTCCTAAGCCAGTCGTCGCTGCCCCGTTTGGAATGACACTTGGCGGCGGTGCCGAGGTGTGCCTGCCGGCTGCTCACATTCAAGCTTCAGCCGAAACGTATATGGGTCTTGTTGAAGTCGGTGTCGGCTTACTTCCAGGCGGCGGCGGAAACAAAGAGCTTTATATGAAGCACTTAGAAAACATTCCAAACGGTGTACCATTTGACCTGCAAAATGTCGCAAATAAAGTATTTGAAACAATTGCCACCGCAAAAGTTTCCACATCCGCTGAGGAAGCACGTGAAAATAATTTCTTGGATTCTTCTGATGGAATCAGCTTTAATAACGATCACCTGCTTTATGATGCGAAGCAAGCAGTGTTAGCCTTGCACGAACAAGGCTATAAGCCAAAAGTACGCAGAAAGGTGCCGGTCGTTGGTGAAACTGGCTATGCTACCCTGTTACTTGGTGCCGAAGCGATGCGTTTATCTGGGTATATTTCAGAGCATGATCTGAAAATTGCCAAGAAGATTGCCTATGTGATTGCTGGCGGTAAAGTACCATTCGGGACAGAAGTAGATGAGCAATATTTATTGGATCTTGAAAGAGAAGCTTTCTTAAGCCTTATTTCGGAACCAAAATCACAGCAGCGCATGCAGCATATGCTTGTGAAGGGTAAACCTTTAAGAAACTAACATTCGAGGGCTCAATCACCTGAGCCCTGCACGAAAAAATAGATTAATAATTTGACAGAAAGTGAGGGAACTTACATGAGAGAAGCGGTAATCGTTGCCGGAGCAAGGACCCCGGTAGGTAAAGCGAAGAAAGGGACGCTTGCCCATGTTCGCCCTGATGATTTGGGTGCATTGGTGGTAAAGGAAACATTAAAGCGTGCTGGAAACTATGAAGGAAATATTGATGATTTAATCATTGGCTGTGCCATGCCCGAAGCAGAGCAAGGCAACAATATGGCTCGCAATATCGGGGCATTAGCAGGACTTCCATACACTGTGCCTGCCATCACTGTCAATCGTTTTTGTTCTTCAGGATTACAGGCGATTGCTTATGCCGCACAGGGAATCATGCTAGGTCACACTGATACAGCTATTGCTGGCGGTGCTGAATCGATGAGTATGATCCCAATGATGGGTCATGTCGTCCGTCCCAATATTAAACTAGCAGAAACAGCTCCGCAATATTATATGGGTATGGGGCACACGGCCGAGCAAGTAGCGCTGAAATATGGTATTTCCCGCGAGGATCAGGACGCCTTTGCGGTAAGAAGCCATCAGAAAGCTGCTAAAGCAATTGCCGAAGGAAAATTCGTCGATGAAATTGTTCCAGTCGATGTAACAATCCGGACCGTTGGCAATGACAATAAACTTGTGGAAAAAACGATTCAATTTACGCAGGATGAAGGTGTTCGTCCTGATACAAACCTACAAACATTAGCTAAACTTCGCCCGGCTTTCTCCGTAACAGGAACAGTAACGGCTGGTAATGCCTCACAAACAAGTGACGGCGCGGCGGCATTGATGGTGATGGACCGCGAAAAGGCAGAGGCACTTGGACTTAAGCCATTGGCGAAATTCAGATCGTTTGCAGTTGGTGGTGTCCCGCCTGAAATCATGGGGGTCGGACCGGTTGTCGCGATTCCAAAGGCTGTAGAACTAGCTGGTCTAGAGTTATCAGATATTAATTTGTTCGAATTGAATGAGGCCTTTGCATCACAATCGCTGCAAGTCATTCGTGAATTAGGTCTAAATGAAGAAATCGTCAACGTAAATGGCGGCGCGATTGCTCTAGGACATCCGCTTGGATGTACTGGTGCTAAATTAACACTCTCCCTTATTCACGAATTAAAACGCCGCAACGAACAATTTGGTGTTGTAACGATGTGTATCGGCGGCGGAATGGGTGCAGCCGGGGTATTTGAATTACTCTAATTCATTTTGGTCTCTCCCAAGCATATACCTTTTACAAGGGGAGCGGCTAATTGCTCCCATCTCATTAAAGATTAGGAGGAATAAATAATGACAAACCAAACAGAAAAAGTCATTAAAGGCGGAAGCTTTTTAATTGAAGATATTTCTTGTGAGCAGCTCTTCACACCGGAGGATTTTACCGAAGAGCATTTAATGATTGCGAAAACAGCGGAAGATTTTGTTGAAAAAGAAGTGGTTCCACAGTTAGAACATTTAGAAAACCATGAGTTTGATCGTACGGTAAAGCTTCTTAAAAAAGCAGGCGAACTCGGTCTTCTAGCGGTTGACGTACCGGAGGAATATGATGGCTTAGCCTTAGATAAGATTACCTCATCTATACTAACGGAGAAAATGGCTGGAGGCGGAGGCTTCTCCCTTTCACACGGGGCCCACGTAGGAATCGGCTCGCTGCCAGTTGTTCTATTCGGAAATGAGGACCAAAAGCTTAGATATCTACCTGGCCTAGCATCAGGTGAAAAACTAGCTGCCTATGCCTTAACTGAACCAGGTTCGGGTTCTGATGCCCTTGGAGCAAGAACAACGGCTAAATTAAATGCAGCAGGTACGCATTACATCCTAAACGGGGAAAAGCAGTGGATTACCAATGCTGGTTTTGCTGATGTATTTGTTGTTTATGCCAAGATTGATGGCGAGCAATTTACCGCTTTCATTGTTGATAGAGATCTCCCAGGCGTTTCTACAGGTGCTGAGGAGAAGAAAATGGGCATTAAGAGTTCTTCCACTCGGACGCTTATTTTAGAAGATGTTCCTGTTCCTGTTGAAAATTTATTAGGAGAAATTGGTAAAGGTCACGTAATTGCCTTTAACATCTTGAACATTGGACGTTATAAGCTTGCGGTTGGAAGTGTAGGCGGCTCTAAAAAAGCATTCGAATTAACCGTAAAATATGCAAACGGACGTCAACAATTCAAAACGCCAATTTCTCAGTTTAATCTAACAAAAGAAAAATTTGGTACACTCGCCTCTAAAATATATGCGGCAGAAAGCTCTGTCTATCGTACAATTGGCTTGTACGAAGATAACCAAGGCAAGCTGACTACTGAACAAGAAAAAGACATTAAATTAGTAGCGAATTCGATTGCTGAATATGCGATTGAATGTTCACTAAATAAGTTTTTTGCAAGTGAAGTATTGGCGGATGTAACAGATGAAGGCGTGCAAATTCATGGCGGATATGGCTTCATGCAGGAATATCCAATTGAAAGAGCATACCGTGATGCAAGGATCCAGCGTATTTTTGAAGGAACAAATGAAATTAACCGCCTGCTTGTGCCAGGCACCTTATTAAAGAAAGCCTTCAAGGGTGAGCTCCCTTTATTCCAAAAAGCGATGGCCCTGCAAGAGGAGTTAATGATGTTAATGCCAGAAGAGCCGGGTGACGAGCCGCTTGCACAGGAAAAATACCTTGTCAAAAATGCGAAAAAGATCGCATTATTAGCAGCCGGTTTAGCCGCTCAAAAATATGGCAAAGCACTTGAAAAAGAGCAGGAAGTTTTAGCCAATATCGCTGACCTTATTTCTAACGTGTATGCAATGGAATCCGTTGTGTTACGAACTGAAAAAGCGATTGCAAAAACTGGTTTAGAGAAGAACAAGCAGAAGCTTCTTTATACACAAATCTACTGCCAAGAAGCCTTCAATGAACTTGAAGCGATTGCAAAAGAAACATTGATTGCAGTTGAACAGGGCGATACACTTCGGATGATGCTATCGTCACTTCGTAAATTTACACGTCATACCCCAATTAATGTCATTGCGAAAAAACGTGAAGCCGCTGATGTCATTATTGAAGCAGAACGTTATATTGTCTAATTAAAACGGGCTCCCTTTCTATTAGGAAGGGAGCTTAAATTTTTATATTAGAAAAGGAAGGGATTTTAAAAAATTAGTCGAATTTTTTTAAGTGGAACATATTTTTTGCATTAGGATTTTGAAAAACGTTATGATAATATTCAAGTGACGTTAGACAAGTCATTGATTTTTGTAGGAAAGGGTGGTGAAATTGATGTCTCTGACGTTATACTGGTATCCGAAATGCGGCACATGTCGAAACGCGAAGAAATGGCTGGATGCCCATCAGCTTTCCTATGAAGAAGTACATATTGTTGAAAATCCTCCAAGTCGTGAGGAATTGCAGGATTTTTATCAAAAAAGCGGACTGGAATTAAAGAAATTCTTTAATACAAGCGGTATGAAATACCGTGAATTAGGTATAAAGGATAAAATGAAGTCCGCAACAGATGAAGAATTGCTAGAGTTACTTGCTTCCGATGGTATGTTAATCAAGCGGCCGATCTTATCGGATGGCGAACGTGTTACTGTAGGCTTTAAAGAAGAAGAGTTTGAAAAAATGTGGCTTTAAGCCTGTTCTTCATCATTACTATGGAAATCGAATTATTTCGATGATAGATTTTTTAGAAAAAACAATGGAGGGATTTAGCGATGAGTACACCAAAAGAATTACGTTATTCAGAAGAACATGAATGGGTAAAGGTTGAAGGGGAAAAAGTCCGCGTTGGGATTACTGCTTTTGCACAACATGAACTAGGAGATATCGTTTTTGTTGAGCTTCCAGAAGTGGGCGATGAAGTAAGTGCTGACGAACCATTTGGAAGTGTAGAATCTGTAAAAACCGTTTCTGAGCTTTATGCACCTGTCAGCGGTAAAGTTGTTGAAGTGAATGAAGATTTAAGTGACAGCCCTGAGTTTGTCAACGAATCACCATATGAAAAAGCATGGATGATTGTGATTGAACTATCTGACAGCAGCGAGCTTGATAAGTTGATGACAGCTGAGCAATATGAAGAAATGACTAAAGAAGACTAATGAATTCTGAAAAGGCACCTTGTCCAGGTGCTTTTTCTCTTAAATTCCCACTTTTTCTTCTACTATTTTTGGGAAACTTATAATAAATATATTGAAGAGGGTGGGGACATGACTTTAAAGCAGCAAAGAGTAGATGTTACTGACCGAGTAATTGGAAAAATGAAGAACGGGGAATTGGAACTGTTTCTTGATAATACGCCAATTGGAAAAATGAAAATTACAGATCACATGCAAGTGGAATTAGAGCATCATTTTGAAGTGGAGCAGCAAAAGATTTATCAACATGTTACGACGACCGAAGGACCTGATGCAAAATATACCGATTGTGATGATGGTGGTTGGTGCTAATGGATTAGCGTTTCCTCGTAGGCAAAAACCTATTTTTACAAAGACAATAATGATAAGGTTAACATAGTCAGAAGATGGCACACGTAATCAATATTTTAGAATATGTTAACATAAAACAACTTCTAATACAGGTGATGGATGATGAATGATTCGTATGTTGACAAAGTTCTTATTGTCGAAGGAAAGTCAGATAAAAATAAGGTAAAAAAGATCGTGAAGGAACCAGTAGAAATTATTTGCACCAATGGGACCATCAGTATTTCAAAATTAGATGAATTGATTGAATTCCTTGAAGATAAGGATGTTTATATTCTTGTCGATGCGGACTTTTCAGGTGAGAAGCTTCGCAAACAATTAAAGCGTGAATTACCACAAGCTGAACATTTATATATTGACCGGATGTATCGCGAGGTAGCCACCGCGCCAGTCCACCACTTGGCCACTGTCCTTTTAGGGGCAAATATCGATGTTCATACTGAGTTTTTAGAAATGGGTTAAAAGATAAATGAACGAATGGAATCGAGACGAATTATCTGCCTTTCTTGATAAAAAGGCAACTGGATTAGTTTATTTTTATACACCAATGTGCGGAACCTGTCAGGTAGCTTCCAAAATGCTTCGGGTTATCAGGGAATTGGTAGAGATAGATATAGGAAAAATGAACCTAAACTTCTACCCAGAGCTCGCTAGGCAATATGAAATCGAAAGCGTCCCCTGCCTATTATTTGTCGAAGCAGGAGAAGTGAAAGAAACACTCTATGCCTTTCACTCCGTACCATTTTTACTTGAAAAAATAAAGCAATTATCCTAAGCAGATGCGGTATGCATCTGTTTTTTTAGGGTTCGTATCCTAGGTAAGAGTACTTTTGATACTTAATTGGGATACGTAGTCTAGAAGAGTGCCCGTCAAAGTGAAAAAAAGCATCTCACGGTCCTTGTGAGAAGTCCAGAGTGCCCGTC
>NZ_JBALOS010000185.1:0-4932 GCF_036962765.1 Neobacillus drentensis | reverse complement strand
ATCATAGATATTAAAGGGATATTTGAAGAGTTAAAACATCATAATTTCAATCATATCAATGCAAATGTAAAGCTGCAGATTACAGATACGATACTGCCTCAGAATAATGGTGACCTGATTCTTCACGCAACCGAAGGCCGGATAAAAGTAATGGACCATGGTGACTATGATGTTAATATTTCGCTGGATATATCAGATTTTTCGTCTTTATTAATGGGAGTCGTTTCATTTAGAGAGTTATACTTATTTGGAAAAGCAAAGTTGTCCAATTCAAGTTATTTGAATGCAATCAATAGTTTATTTTCAACTACAGAAAAGCCAAGATGCATATCAGCGTTTTAGAAAAGGAGGAGAAACCTATGAATCTTATTATTAAAAAATTAACCGAATGTACAATCCAAGATACGATTACGGCTTGGAATCGGGGGTTTGAAGGCTATTTTGTGCCATTAGAAATGACACTTGAACTATTCTATAACCGTTTGGTTAATGAAGGATTGTCTTTGCAGCATTCGTTGGTTGCTTTTGACGGAGAAGAACCTGTTGCGATCGTACTAAATGGATTCCGAATCATCGCCGGGAAAAAGACAGCCTGGAATGGCGGGACTGGGATTGCACCTGATTATCGTGGTAGGGGTGTTTCCAATCTATTAATGGAGGCAGCCTTAAACGTTTATTCTGAAGAGGGAGTCGAAGTGGCTACTCTCGAAGCCATTAAGGAAAATGAAAGGGCCATACGGTTATATCAGCGATTCGGCTATGAAATAACGGATTCCCTAGTTTATCTAAGTGGGACATTAGATTTAAACCATGCTCCGATTCCATGCCAATCTGTTCGGCCCGAGCAGCTCCCAACCTACGATTTTTATAAAAAAGATCTTCCGTGGCAATGTCAGTGGCAAAGTGTTAGGTCAGGAGAAGCGCAGATTTATTATGACGAAAATCAGAATCCACTTGGTTACTCCTTATTTAAAAGGGCATGGAATCAACAGGGGCAAGTGGAAAAAGTCTTTTTATATCAACTGGAATTAGTTGCTGAAGTTAAAGAAGAGACCGTTAAGTCTATTTTGACTACTATTTCTGGAGAAACAAATCATCCTGTTAGTTTTATGACCATTAATACATCGCAAACTAGTCCGATATTTCCAATCATGTTGGACCTTGGAATCGAGAAAAAAACGGAACAGGTCCAAATGATGAAAAAATAATAGAACCAAAAAGCCAGATTCCTTGGAATAAAGGAATCTGGCTTTTAAATGATTGAGATTAGGCCTTCCGTAGTATAACTATATTTACCCTGCGATTGGCTTGTTTATGGGCCTTGGTATCATTTGGATAAAGGGGTTGATATTCTCCAAATCCAACAAATTGTAAACGGCTTTTGGCGACCTTTTTTAATTCAAAGTAATGAAGAACACTTACAGCGCGGGCAGAGGAAAGCTCCCAGTTCGAAGCATAGGCTGCATTCTTAATTGGTACATTATCCGTATGGCCTTCAATACTTATTGGATTATCAACCGTTTTTGTTAAACCGACTAAGACATTAAGTGTTTTGTATGAACTCGACTTTAAATTTGCTTTTCCGGGATCAAATAGAATGACATCTTTTAAGGAAATTTCAACCCCACGTTTTGTGTTTTGAAGAGTAATAACGGCTTTCAAATTATTATCTTCTATATATTTGGATAATTTCTTCATTAATTCGTTAAGTTCAACTTCATCCTTGCTTGGGGCAGGAGCAACCTGTTGTGCTGGTTGGGGTTGTTCTTTTGGAGTTTGTTCTTTTGTTTGCTTATCCGATGGTTTTACTGATAGGCCTGTGTTCGTATTCTCAATTTTTGTCCCAGTGAATTCCGATTTAAAGGCTTCCATGATTGACTCATATTTTTCTTTGTCGACCGTACTGGATGCAAATAATACAATAAATAATGCAAGAAGAAGTGTTAAGATATCTGCATATGGGATCAACCATGATTCATCAATATGTTCTTCATGCTCGTCATCGAATTTATTACGCAGTTTTCTCATTGACTGATTCCTCGTTTACCTTATCGATCTTTTTCCGTTCCTTTGGCGGTATGTAGACTGTTAATTTCTTTTCTAGTGAGCTAGGAGAAACACCTTGATAAACAGCAAGCAATCCTTCAATTGTTAGAAGTTTAAACTCCTGTTCCCGTTTGGAAATCCGCTTCAATTTATTGGCTAAGGGATGCCATAACACGTAACCCGAAAAAATACCTAACAAAGTTGCAATAAAAGCTGCGGAAATGGAATGTCCAAGTTTTTCAACATCATTTAAGTTACCTAATGAAGCGACTAGTCCAATTACAGCTCCAAGCACTCCTAAGGTTGGGGCATAAGTGCCTGCTTGGGTAAAGATAAGAGCTCCCGTTTTATGCCGTTTGTCTATTGCTGCTACTTCATCCAATAAGACTTCCTCAATGAACTCAATATCATGACCGTCAATAATCATTTCTAGACCTTTTTTGTAAAAAGGATCTGGTGTATTGTTTGCCATTTCCTCTAGTGCTAATAACCCTTCCTTTTTTGCAATTTCTGCACACTTTACTAAGCTGGTAACTTGATCAGACTTAGATGATAGTTTTGGTTCAAAAAGGGCGATCTTTAACAAAATAGGAAACTTTTTAATCTCACTAAATGGGAAAGCAATTAAAACTGCTGCTGCTGTTCCTCCAAAAATTATGAGATATGCTGCCGGATTGTTTAAGGCTGATAGTGAAGCCCCTTTTAAAACCATCCCGACTCCTATTGCTACCAATGCCAAGATTATACCAAAAATACTAGACATCATTTTCTCCTTCAATTAAAAAGTTTGTAATGTCATTGTACGTCAATCATGATATTTCGACAATAACGATTTTTGATAGAATCAAAATGTTTTTGATTAATTATGTTTTATTGTTGAAACTTTTAGGAATTCTAATTGACGGGTGAATATTTATCTAGTAATTTTATACTGAATTAATGTGTATCCGTACCATGGTTGCTGCATTTTTGGTGGTTTTTGATATTTAACATTTAACCTGATTTTAATTTGTGAAAATAGGTCCGCTATACTATTTGAAAGTAGAGCGTGAAATAGGGAGATGCACATGCACAAGAACGGATTAACTAAATTAAGCCGAATCATTTATGACTATTGTGGACTAGGTTATCAAGATCGGCTTTCGATCCTACGAGATAAACTATCAAAACGGGTTATTGAACTCGAATTAACCTATGAGGACTACTATAAATATCTTACAACATCACCTGCAGAATGGGATGTGGTTGTAGAGCTATTAACGATTAATGAAACCTACTTTTATCGAGAAGAAGATCAATTAAACGAGTGTTGCTCGATTGTACTACCACAAATGAAGGATAAAAATAGAGATCGGCCCCTAAGGATATGGAGTGCAGCCTGTTCAAGCGGAGAAGAGCCTTATACTCTTGCCATGTTAATTCACGAAACAGGCCGTTTTTTACCAGGTACAGTAGAGATTATTGCGACAGATATTAACAAAAAGGTCCTCCAAAAAGCTGAAAAGGGATGGTATCATAACAGTTCGTTTGCTTTTCGGCGTATTCCCGAGAACTTATTGGGCAAGTATTTTGTTGATGAAAATGGTGGATACCAAATAAAGGCAGCCATTAAAAAAATGGTGAAATTTCACCATTTAAACCTCCTTCACAAGGATAAAGTAGCTGAAATTGGTGAAGTAGATATCATTTTCTGTAGGAATGTTTTAATTTACTTTGATCAAGATAAAACGAAGAAAGTGATTCAAAGTTTATACAGAAATTTATCACCATCCGGATACCTTTTTCTGGGTCATGCAGAATCCATAACGGATCCAAACTTAGGGTTTCAAAAAGTACGCTCAGATAAAAGCTTTTATTATCGAAAGGAATCTGATCAGGATGAAACAATACGGTGTATTAGTGGTCGATGACTCTGCATTTATGCGCCGAGCGATTAGTCTAATGCTGGAAGAGGACCCTCGATTCTTGGTCGTCGGAATTGCAAGGAATGGGTTGGAAGCGGTCGAAAAGGTTCAACGACTAAAGCCCGATCTTGTTACCATGGATGTCGAGATGCCGGAAATGAACGGACTACAAGCATTGGAGCGGATTATGAAGACCAATCCCGTTCCTATAGTTATGATTAGCTCACGTACAGGCGAAGGTGCGCATGAAACCTTAACGGCCCTCGCCTTGGGTGCAGTTGATTTCTTTTTAAAAGATAACCTGATTAGAAATCAGGATGGCGACGATCAGAGTAAAGAATTTTTATATCGATTAATAGGAATTGTAGAAGCAAAACTCCCGCCGATCCTTGAAACAGTTCAGACACATAAAGTTGAAGTCAGTCATGTAAACCATCAGGGGACAGAACTTATTTTTATTGGCTGTTCAACTGGCGGGCCTAAAGCCTTGCAAACGATTTTGCCAAGTTTTCCAAAGGACTTTCCGATTCCGATAGTTGTTGCTCAGCATATGCCGCCTGGTTTTACTAAACATTTGGCCGAGAGGTTCGACTCGCTTTGTCAAATGGATGTAAAAGAAGCCCAAAATGGTCAAGAGGTCAAAGCGGGGACCATTTATATATGCCCTTCAGGTTTTCAAACACGTTTTGAAAAACAAGCGGAGAAGATCATTTTTAAAGTGGAGAATCATGATGATGGACAGGAATTATATAAACCTTCTATAGATATTACTCTCAGTTCGGCAGCGCCCATTTTCACGGATAAATTGTTATCCGTGATCTTAACGGGAATGGGTAGTGATGGGACTAATGGTTGTAGGTTAGTAAAGAAATATCATGGAAAGGTATTTGTTGAAGCAGAGGCTTCATGTATCGTATACGGGATGCCAAGAGCCGTTTTTGAAGCAGGGTATGCTGATGATCAATATGAATTGTCTCGGATT
>NZ_JBALOS010000184.1:0-2803 GCF_036962765.1 Neobacillus drentensis | reverse complement strand
CTAACGAAGCAGGTTAGTTCAATAAAGGAAAAAATTTTTGGAAGGTCTTTTTTTCCAATGGTACATAAAAAAGTAAGTAATTGAAATAATATGAAAGGGTATTTATCAGTTGGATTTAAAATAGTTAACTTATTTAAAGAGGGATGTTATGTACTGGAATGGTGTATTAAAAAGATTAGACCTATTTGCTAAAGGTTCGTAGTTTATTTATCTAATAGGATCAATACTGCTATCTCTTTCTATTACTACAACTAAAAATATTTCACGGAGAGAGTGGCTTTTACTTTTTGGAATGATTGGTTTTTATGGTTGGATGGCTAACATTATCTTATTTTTTATATTTGATCAAATGGATTCAGGAGATCCCTCTATTGGTGGTATACCTGATATTTTTATGTTTGTAATTGGACCAGCTGCAACTGCGATCTTGTTTTTAAATCGATATAACACTCCTACAAAGTTAATCAGGGTAATTTTCTTTTCAATGTTATCTTTTCTAGTGGAATATATATTAGGGAAATTAGGTTTTTTAAAATTAAAAGGTTGGAAACCTGTTTACTCAATCCCTTTTTATTTGTTGCTATTTGGGATTGTTCTACCTTGGACATTAAAAATTATAAGAAATAATAAAGAGGTAAATTAAATTTTCTAACTTCACGGAAAGGGGGCAAGAGTTGAAACTAGGGGATCGCTGCGGCGATTCTTTTTTTATAATGAAATCAAAGATTGTGAAATAATGTACTTAAACATCGGGTGCAAGAGTTCAAGAATGGGTTGCTGCAGCAGCGTCTTTTTTTCTTATTGAACTTACGAAACAGGATAGTTAAATAAGGTATTTACAATTGCAAAGATGAATTATATATATCCCAAAAAAAGTATTCTTTTCTATTGATTTTAGAGGATTTTGAGTATTTTTTTAACTTGATGTGCATTTGATGCTACCTTAATATAAACAAGTGCAAAAGTTTCTAAATAAGAGGTGTAATTATGAAGTTTGATGAGTTTACAGTTGGACAGGTGTTTGAAACTAAGTCCTTCAAAATGACAAAAGCGGATATTATGAGATTTGCAGGAGAATTTGATCCTCAATATATGCATTTAGATGAGGAAAAAGCAAAGCAGGGGAGATTTGATGGAATCATCGCTTCCGGACTACATACATTAAGCATTTCAGTAAGGCTTTGGATTGAACAAGGTATCTATGGTGATGATATCATCGCTGGAACAGGGATGAATAATATGAAATTTATAAAACCGGTGTATCCAGGTGATGAATTGTATACCATCGCCGAGGTTATCGATAAGAAAGAGACGAAGAATGAATCGGGAATCATTACTGTATTGTTATCTACTTACAACGATAAAGAAGATAAAGTATTAGAAGTAGACCTGTCGGGATTGATTAAGCGATGATGTGTTGTAATTGAAAATAAGTGAAATAATCTACAGAAGTCAATTACGGCTTATGGGTTGAGTATTTTCATAATTTCATTTTTGGAAAGGGTCTTATTCCACTAACGGATGCAAGAGTTGAAGAACAGAGCTGTCATTCAGGCAGCTTTTCTTCTTGTGCTAACGGGGCAGGTTAGCTCAAAAGAGTAAACTATTAAATTTTTGTGTGATAAATAAAAAATGTATACAAAAAACTACATCCTATATAGAATGTAGCTTTTCTAACTGGATTATCTTTTCTTTACTTCAATGTTATAAAAATCATATAACTGTTCAATGGATGAACTGGACAAAAGAGGAAACGCTCTCTCAACCAATTCTCTATCCCAATCAAACCAACGCATTTCCATTAGCTTAATAATTTCTGAATCTGTGAACCGTTTCTTTATTTCTTTTGCAGGATTACCACCAACTATTGTATACGGTGGAACGTTTTTAGAGACCACAGAACCTGCTGCAACGATTGCACCTTCACCAATTGAAACGCCAGGCATTATTATAGCATTCATACCAATCCAGGCATCGCTTTTAATGACTGTATTACCCTTTGGTTCATATGATTGTCCTATTTGCTCAACAAATGGATAAACTGTAATCCATTCTGAATGGTGGTTATGATTACCCCCCATTAAAATGACAACTCCACTTGCAATACAAACATAATTTCCAATAATGAGTTTATCTAGATGCCAACCAAACTGTTCAATTGGATTGAAGAGTTCTTGAGATCTAGCATCACCCCATAAATACCTTACACAGCCATCTTCAAAATTTTGATTACCATAATACCCTGAATAATAGGAATACTCCCCTACTTCAATGAGTGGATTTGTCACTATATCTTTTAAATACTTTGTTTCAGACCAATGATTAAATAATGGATGATTCATAACTATATACCTCGCTTCTAAGTATTGTAGATTCTACGACTTACTTAGAAGCTTAATACCACAGCGACATTTTTAAACTTTTTCAAACGACGAATCATTATCTTCAGCCTTTCTTTTAAAGTGAAAAAATCATAACTTAATAAATTACTTTAGTCAAATTGTGAAATTATGTACTTAAACTAATGGATGCAAGAGTTGAAGAACAGAGCTGTCATTCAGGCAGCTTTTCTTCTTGTGCTAACTGGGCAGGTTAGTTGAAATAGTAATTTGATTATTAATGTCGCATTTGAGATAAAAGACGACGATAAGAGGTGGTTGTGGAGTGAATAGATTTAAGGTAAAAAAGATGAAAAAGAAGCGTCCTATGAACGCTTCCAATAAGTGAGGTTTTTTACCATTTTAGTGTTGATTAATCTTATATAAAGATTAGTAAGAGTTTAAATTTTGAAAAAATAATGAAT
>NZ_JBALOS010000183.1:389-3373 GCF_036962765.1 Neobacillus drentensis | reverse complement strand
TGGTTAGATGATTCTATCTATTTACAACCGAAAGAGGTGATTTTAAAAGCGATGAATATTGCTTGTGCCAATAACAAGCGAAAGCTGAGTTATGTGGTTGGGATTCTGAAAAACTGGGTAAATGACTCCTTACAGACCGTAGAAGAAATTGATTCCTTTTATGAGAGTCAAAATTGCGCACCAAAGCATAGGCAATCAACCGAATCCTTTCCTGCCGGAAGAGCAATTCCAAGTGGATTTAAACTTGACCTTACGGCAGGTGAAGAGGAATGAGCATCGCCGAAAAAGCGTTTTTAGGAAGCTTGATGAAGGCGGAGTATTTGCTCAAGGATACCGTCATCCAACCTGAACATCTGGAAAGTTCACGGCATAAAGAATTAATGCGAAGAATGGTGGAGTTAAACCGTGTGGGGAAGCATATTGATTTGATCACCTTGACCACCTTACCAGACCTCGATTCATTAGGTGGAATGTCTTACCTATCGGAACTGTTATCTTACGCGGATCTGGAGAAATTTGACGGTACGGAGAAGCTCATTCTTGAGCTGTGGAAGGAACGGGAAAAGAGAAATATCTTGACGGTTGCAGCGATGAATGATTGGGAGATTGCTAGAGTCATTGCTGAATTGGATAAAATTAACCAAATGAAGATGGAGGATCACACGTCCTTACAACAAGCGTTATCAAATATCTATGAGGCACCCTGGGAAGACCAACTACGCCAGAAAAGTGCAACAACGGGCATCAAAAAGCTCGACGAAGTAACGGGAGGCTTTCAGGATGGGGAAGTGACGATTCTAGCAGCAAGACCATCGATGGGAAAAACCGATGTGATGCTTCATTTTTCCAAAATGACGGGTTGGGCAGGGTTTCTGCCACTCGTATTTTCCTTGGAAATGCCTGAAAAGCTGATAACCACTCGATTAATGGCTTCGACAGGGGGCTTTAACCGTTCAAAAATGCGGGATCCAAAAAGAATGCTTAATGAAAATCAAAAGAATAAATGGTCGGATGTGATTGGGGATCTCTCTGAAACCCATATGCAAATTTTTGATGGGGCAGGACAATCCATTGCAGAAATGAGAGCGAAAACGCGAAAAATGCTGCATCAATTTCCATACAAGAAACCGATCCTTTTTATCGATTACTTAACCCTGATCCAATCTGGTCAATTTTACGGAGGGAATTCCCATTTACAAGTAACGGAAATATCGAAATCCCTAAAAGCGATGGCAAAGGATTTTGAATGTCCCGTCATTTGTTTGGCCCAACTTAATCGTTCGGTGGAATCAAGAGCGGATAAACGGCCGATGATGTCTGATATTCGGGAATCGGGAAGTGTGGAACAGGACGCCGATGTCATTTTGTTCTTATATCGTGAGTCGTATTATGACAAGGACACGGACAATCAATCACTTGAAATCATTGTATCGAAAAACCGAAATGGTCCAGTTGGAAGCCTCCTTGTAAATTACAACGAGCATACAGGAAGGATTGAGGACCAGAAGGAATCGAGTCCTACCGTTGTATAACCTCTATTTAGCAGAAAAAAATCTTATATCGAGGTGTGAGCACATGATTGTGAAAGATCTTTACATGGATTGTTTCCGTTATGAAGAATCCTCATTGGCCCATTGCATCTACCATTTACTAACAGAGAAGAAAATTTCATTAGATGACGATATGTCCAAAATAGACTTAGAACAAGCTGTTCATCAGAAAGTAAGGGAATTGATTCAAAACAATGTATTAGGGTTTCATAAAGTTGGCATCTACTCACTGAAGATGAATCAGAAGGATTTTGTCTTTATTTTTGCATCCAGCAAGCAAGAAGCCATCCATTTCTATACCAAAACATTTCATCAAAACCCATTGAACTGTCACGAATATTCGCTAGATTACCAGCTTGCTAGAGGAAATGATGTGATTTCGTTTCGGGATATGAGGAAGGAATTCGAGAGTGTTCCTGCTATAGCGGGGTATTTTAAGAGGGTTGTATCAAAGTGAGAGAGAAGGGAACAAACCCACATCTAGGATGGTCCGATCGGAACCGTCAAACAGAGCTTCAACAAGCTTTGCACTTCTCCACTTTTATTTCCAGATTGCCTAAAAAAAAATACGATGCAATAAGAAATTCACTTCTTATCACATCGTATTAATTATTTTACGACTTTAATCGTACGGTAGTTTTGATTTCCAGCTTTATCAATCACGTAAACCTTTAAATATGTATTAGCTTTCTGAGTTTTTATAGCTACTGAAAATTTGCCATTTGAATAAACCGACCCTTTGCCAATAAGTGTACTTCCTCTATAAATTTTCACTGTTGCGTATTTTTCGGCGCTTCCAGTTACAGTTTTAGATTTAGAAGTGACTTTATTAACACTTTGAATAGCTGGTGGCGTCTTATCAACGACTTTTAAACTCTTCGGTGCACTTATATTTCCTACTTTATCTGTAGCAGTTACACTAATTGTTGTTCCGATTTTTTGCTTCGAAATCGTAAATTTGTAGATGCCGCTTGATGCCGCTGTTGTGCTTTTTTGGTACTTACCGTTGATTGATAATTTAACTGTTGTTCCAGCTTCAGCTTTCCCTGTTACAGTAGTCGAAAGATCTGAAACACTATTCATTGAAGGAGTAGCTGGTTTAGTCTTATCAATTGTAAAGATGATTGTCGTTTTGTTACCTTCTTCATCCTTTACAACTAAAGTGTATTTGCCGTCTTTTTTAATTGTTTGACCTTTCGTAAAGGCAACACCATTCAATAAAGCTGTACCTTCATCAAAAGTGATTGTCACATCTTTATTATAAGCAGCATTATTTTTGACTCCAATTACAATTGGCGCAACAAAATCTTTCTTTTTCGCGATATAGGCAGAAGCTATATACCCCAAAGGTTTTCCATCAGTTGATTTAACATGGAACCAAACAAAATGATTTTTACTGTTAAATTGTTCAGGAGTTTCGGTAGGATCAGTAGT
>NZ_JBALOS010000183.1:0-317 GCF_036962765.1 Neobacillus drentensis | reverse complement strand
GTCCCTGTTGAAGACGTAGTAGGCTGTGTTCTTAAAAGTGCTCCCTCTTTCGTTACTTTTACGAAGTCACCATTTTTTAAGAAATAAACTGATTCATGTAGCTCACCAGTTAAAAGATACTCTGGTGTTGGTGTCTTGAACTGTAAAATTTGGCTCTCTGTGTTATATATAAAATCATCATACTTAAATGGATAATGCGCTAGTATCTTGTGTTCTTGGTCGTCTCCTAAATAACTTTGTACTTCAATTTTATTAAATACTCGATCTTGATAAGTATTCCAATTTCTAGACCCATCAATACGTTTTATTGGGATGTT
>NZ_JBALOS010000182.1:0-5803 GCF_036962765.1 Neobacillus drentensis | reverse complement strand
GACAGGTTTACCTGGAAATTGCTTCATGTTGTCTGAATACGATACCTATTCGGACACATTCGGCTGGAAACCGCTTCATCCTGACTGAATATGATACCTATTCGGACACGTTCACCTGAAAATCGTTTCATCCTGTCCGAATTCAATGCCGATTCAGACACAACTACCTGGAATTTTCCAATAACAGTCCAAATCCCCCAGCAACGATAGGATACTTCTCATATACAAAAATCCATCCCAAAACAGCAAAAAAAGAATGGCTTGAAGAAATCTTCGAGCCATTCTTTCCGTTTAGATTATTGACTAAGCTTCTCCGCATATATTTGCAATGCAAGAAGTTAGTTATTTTATATATGATTTAGATACATATCCTGTTGTTTTACCATATTTGATTTTATGCCATGATCCGCTTGTTGAGACAATTGTTACTGTTTGATTTTTCTTTAATGAACCAATCACTTTGCTTTTGGTAGAAGCTGATGAACGTACATTCAGTCTTGATACGGTCACTTTTCCGGTTTTTGTTTTAACAACTTTTTTCACAGTGAAAGTAGTTGTGACGCTTGCACGGTTTTTACTTGTGTCTGTGGCAGACATCACAACTGTATACTTACCATTTCCTAGTGAAGTTGTTTTGTATTCTTGGGTGATAGTCCCTGCTTTGGTTAACACATCTTTTTTCAAGTAACTTAGGATCTTACCGGAGCTGTTTTTAATATATACAGTTACTTTTGCCGTCTCGTTGGTTTTATAAGAAATAACTGCTTTATTTTTGATGTTATCTACGCTTGCCTTAACGCTGCTGAATTTGGGAGCAGTCTTGTCTTTTTTTATTTCAAAGGATGGCAATGTCGAAGATTTGTTATCACTCATATCGACGGCGATGATCCCTGCATAATATTTTCCGTTAGATAAAGAATAACTGTTGTATTCTTTGGTAATCGTACCTGCTCCTGTTACTGCATCTTTTATTAAATAGGTGAAGATTTTGCCATTGCTGTCCTTAAGATAAATAGTTACTTTTGCTTTCTCATTCATCTTAAAGCTTACCATTGCTTTATTTTTCGAATTATCGACATTTACTTTGACATCACTTATTGATGGAGGGGTTTTATCGACAATCGGGGTTGGTACAGCTGGTTCTACTGAAACAGGTTCTTCTACTGCAGCTTCTCCTGCTGATGGCTCAACTGTTGACGGTTGATCTGTGGCACCTGTTGATGGTTGTTCACCTGGGTCAGGTTGTGCCTGTTCTGTAGTTCCTGCAGTTGTTTGTTCACTCGTTTCCGGTTGTGCCTGTTCCGTAGTTCCATCAGTTGTTTGTTCAGTTGTATCCTGAACCACCGGCTGTGGTCTGTCACCATATTCCTTTACAATAGATGCCCCATTATAATAAAAGGCAAGAATCTCATTGTATTTTTGATGCCCTTCTTCGGCACGGTTCTTCGCACCCCATTGACTTAAACCGACACCATGGCCATCACCCAAGCCTGATACCGTTATGGTTTCGTCCGTATCAGCGATGTTTGAAACAAGATAGCTCAACATCATCCGATTGCCAACCATGGCACGAATCTGTGATGCTGCTACATTATTGTATTCTAATTTTTGCGGGATAAAAGCGCCATCTGCGTTGACTTTATCTTTTGTGAAAAATTCAACCGTAATATTCCCTTTTGATACACGTCCGCCCGATGTCGGGGTGTGTAAGGTCAAGACAGGAATGTCCGTTATTTTTATTTCTTTTCCGGCAAAGCCATGAGTGGACATCCACGCCTTAATCGTATTGGTAATGGTGGTATCTTTCTCTTTCATTTGACTCCATGACAAGTTGGCTGGATTAAATTGTTGTTTNNAATTCCCAAGCTGTTTTGGCATCAAAGAGATCTTCTTTAATTGTTAAGTATGAAACTGGTGAGGATCCCCAAACATTGGCATTCGATTCTGTTTTTCCACCATTACTTGCAGAAAAAACAGCACTAATTAGTCGTCCATTTACTTTGAGGACTTCCCCTCTAGTTTCGTCCACTGCCGCTGAGCTATTTGCATTCCAATTATAACCACCGTAAACTTGATAATTAATCGTATCATCAATGATTACTGATTTATAAGATAGTGCATAGGTTCGAGCTGCTACCGCTTGGGTTTTTAAGGCTTCGCGGTTCCAGCTGGCATACATTTCAGAAGGGACAACACCTTTTAAATAATCTTCTACATAGATTTCGTTAATAGGACGAACATACTTTGAATTCTCAGAGACAAATTGAAATGAACCCAAATATTTCAAATTATTAATAGATAAATAGTCCGTTTCTTTAGAAGGGATTATTTTTACGTTTTCCGAGGAAAATAACGGTGTGGTTCCATCTAGTATCGTTATTTTAGTACTATCGTATTTTACGAGATATGACTTTCCAGTAGTTAACTGGACTGTTGAATCCTCAACCAAATAATTACCTGTTGGCTTTATCGTAATCTCGGTTTTATTTCCAAGATAATTAACCAATTTGACTTTGATTTTAGGTTCAATATTATCAGCTGAAACACCTAAATTCAGCATGTTAAATAGTAATAAAAGGGCCAGTAACCCTGCAATCCATTTTTTCAAAATCATTCTCCATTCATAAGAGTATGAGGTTTTTAATATAAAAATAATACTTTATGAAGCTATTAATTAACAACTTGATAATATTGGTAAGTCATAAGTCCCGGATTAAACGTAAAAAAACTCACCAAATTGGTGAATTTTTATTAGCGGGCAGTAATTTTAACCCATTTAGCACCCGAAGTCGTTGAAATTTGATACCAGCCATCGCCCCGGTCAACTAAGACCTTTACTTTTCGAGGCGTGATCTGACCGTTTGATTTAGTAGATTTGGACGGCTTACTGTACAATTTTTCTACTTTGTTTATTTGAAGATATTTCAATGGTCTAGGATTAATAAAAATCCATTTCGCCCCTAATGTTGTATGGATAAAGTACCAGCCATTTCCGCTTTTCTTCATTACATTTACGGTTTGTGGGGCAACCATTCCGGTTTGTTTGAATGATATGGCGGGCTCGTCATATAAATTAACTTCATATTTAATCACTAGATTTGATATGAACGGCAGATAAGGAAGCAAAGAAAGGTTTTTATTTCCACTTTTAATCCATCCATACCCTTTTCCAAATTTAATTTTATACCAGTTACCCGATTTTGCGGCTATCACGACATTGTCCTTTATCATCACCCTGCCTATTTTTGGTGCGTCATTATAGGGGAAGTTTTTTACTTCAAGTCCTGTTTTATAAGTTATATTCCCTTTTACTAGATAGGTAGTTTGTACAGGTGATGGAACCCTGGCATTGAGTTTTGACATAGAAGTATTAATTAGTTCATGATGAACGCCATCTCTGCTTGTACTAATAAATTTAAGACCAGCTTGCTTTGCTACCTTTACAAGTGAACTGCTTACATAATGCATTCCATTTAACGGCCTTCCCTTTTTATCAAAGATAATGGCATCAAATGCAATCCCTCTCGTATGCGGTGCTTTTGTACTAGGTATAGCCACCAAAGACCCCAGCTCGTGCTTGCTTCTTTCAGACCGTTTACACTTTGATGAAACACCTGTGATAATTTCATAAAAGTGTTTTTGATATTGATAGGGTCGATAAGCGGAATTATATTTGATCTTCCAGCCTTTGGATTTAAGCAATTGTTCATATTTTATTTTTGCCGAAAGTAAATTTGGATGAACATCCTCCCAAATAACCATTTCTCCCTTTTCCATCCTAAGTGCAACAGGATCTGTTATGGGACTTAAGTCTTTACATGTTGCTGCCAGGGCTTTTTCACTAGGAATAATCAATGGGAAAAATAGTGCTAATACCATAGTGTAAACTAAAATTCTAACAAAAAATCTCATTTTTCCTCCTTTAAAGTTATATTCTGATTAAATATGACTATATCATTATATCAAAATTCACATAATAATCTATAATTTCACAAGGAAAAAATACCCACTCCTATTCTCACCTCTATATTTTCCGACAAATTTCTACATGTATCGAGGAAAGTCAGCAACTAAAATGAATATGTGATATAATAAACCTACATGCGGTATTCTGCGAGTGACCGGATGGGAAAAACTCCTTATCATTTAAAAGACCTCACATTTCTTCAACAGTGATCCGTAAGAGAATTTATTAAGTAGGAAGGGTGTTTTCATGGAAGATTTTATCGAAACGGTTTATTTCTTAGAAAATCCTGAAAAGAATATTATTAAATTCGCAACTGGCACCCAGCTGCGCTATGAGGACGTAATTAAAGAGGTTTTTGGTGTGGCGAGCATTAATGATTTGCACATGATGCTTCAGTACAATAAAAGCTTTCAGACAAGCATATGTAACAGCCATGGGATTAGTGAAAAGAAGTTGACTCTTGATAAAATCATACGTGTTGCTTCAAAACTAGATATGCTTCATCTTAAGAAGCAATTAATCGATCAAAACTATAGCAGCATTGACGAAATTCCTCAAGACGGTAATTTACCGATTACCCGCCCTTTTGACGTAACGATCAAACTTCAAGAAGGAATCTTTCAATGGGATGACAGTAATTTCTCCTATAATGCAGTTAAGCCAGGTGCCTAACACCTTTGTTGTTAAAAAACTTACTAACAAAGGCTAGGTGCCTTTTTTCTTTGAAGGCGTAGTCCTTTTCCCAAAAAAACAAAAGCACCATCCAAAGAGTTTGGATAGTACTTTTTAAACGGCATAGTTGGTACTCGATATAATTCGGATTAAAACAAGCTAAGTAGTTGTTACTCTATTCAAAAAGGTCAAAGTCCTTGCAAAGGCATCCCTTGCATAATTAGAATTAAAGGTCGGGTTTGTATCATTAAAAAAGGCATGGTGCGCATTAGGATAGACAATTGCTTCAAATGTTTTACCTTTTTTCTTCATTTCTGCTTCGAAAGCAGGAATCAAGTTAGTTATATTCTTATCTTCCCCGCCATAAAGTCCGAGCACAGGACATTCGATGTTATCAATATTTTGTTGTGGCGGACGTCCGTAAAATACAACTGAGCCCGCATGTTTATTGTCTTGTGTTGCTAATGAAGCTGAAAGTGCACCACCTAAGCAGAAGCCAACAGAAGTAACGGGCATTCCTTTTGTCTTTTCGAAAGAATTCCGTGCATAGTCAGCTGTGTCTTTTAAAATGCGAATGAAACTCTCAGATTTACTAGGATCTAACATTCCAAACAGTGTTGTTAGCGTGGTACGAAGTGTCTCCTGTTTTTCAGAAGGCTGCTGTAATATTGCACTTTCACGGTCATTTGGATTGAACCATGATGTATGTGGGATGGAATGTAAAAAGCTTTTTGCTTCAACCATCCTCTCCACACTAAGTTCCTCTGGTCGCACGCCATTATCTGCAAATAAATCTGGTGCGATGGCAACGTAACCTGCTCCCGCAAACCGCTCGACAATATCTTGAATATGCGAATCTACTCCCCATACTTCTTGGATAACGAGTATGGTTGGTCTGGGTTCAGTTACCGGCTCTATTGAAGAAATATATGCACGAATCTCCCCATTTGTTCCCTTTACCGATTGCCATTCAGATTGTAACGACATAGTACACCCCATTGCTTAATAGTTTCTGAACCGATAATAATAACAATTCCTTCATAACTTACCATATTGAGTATCCAAATTAAAATAAAAAGTACTATACAAATTAATAAAGAAGATGTCCAATAGTTATTTTTTGTGGCGGTGTCCTTATAAAAATCGCTCTGTTAAACTTGCCTG
>NZ_JBALOS010000181.1:0-1213 GCF_036962765.1 Neobacillus drentensis | reverse complement strand
ACTATCAGTAATTAAAGCAATATTTACTTCTCATACTATCCGTTCAATTGAAGTTTTTAGTGAACATGTTACCAATATCCTTGATGGGTATGATAAGGTTTTTATTCATGACTTCCCTCTTATAAAGTATTGTTCACATATAAGACAAGAAAAGGTTTTCTTTATTTGTGATTCCCAAATTAAGTTAATCAATTCTTATTTGAAAAATGAAAAAAATATAATTAAAGGTTTTATACTAAAATATAAAAAGTTAATTTACAAAAGAATGATTAGTAAATATCATAGAGATTTTGGAAAACTACTATATATATCTGAAGTCGATAAAGAATATGATAAAGGGATTTTTCCATTCCTACAAGAAGTTGATAATATTAATAATGGAGTTAATTTTGAATATTTTACTCCTTCGTCTAGTACTGACTATGAATTTGATATAATTTTTTTAGGTAACTTTTCCTATAGACCAAATTATGAAGCAGCTAGCCATTTAGTAAAGAAAATTGTACCAGAGCTCGTTAAAAATAACCCTGATTTTAGATGTATAATAGTCGGGAAAAATCCATCCAAAAAACTAATGGATAACTCCATGAAAGATAATATTATTTTTACAGGTTTTGTCGAGGATATTAGGATTTATTTAGATAAAGCTAAAGTTTTTGTTTCCCCTCTTTATAGTGGCGCTGGTATGAAAAATAAAATACTTGAAGCAATGGCTATGAATAAACTTATTATTGCTAGTGACATTAGTTATGAAGGCCTAAACTTAAATGAGGATGACTGTTTATTAAGAGCTAACAGTGATAGGGAATTTATCGAAAAAATTGAGAAGGTCTTAATAAATTTTGAAAGTGAATTTATATCCCTTAATAACAGAAAAATTGCTAAAGAAATGTATTCATGGGAAAAACAAGCTGGTGATCTTTTGAAAATCATAAAATGATTGATGAAATATAAAACCTTCCACCACTTTTTATATAAGGGGAAAATATAACTGTGTCAAATAAATTATTCTTAGTTTTGGTTTTTTTATTACCATTTACATTAATGCTTGATCATTTTATTAACTATAGTGTAGGTAATATTAGTTTAATGAACTTTATTTATACAATTTGTTACGGGGTTTTGTTTATCACGACGTTATTAAAAATGTATAATGATAAATTTTCGTATCCTAAGAGTCTTTGGATAATATCATTTTTACTAATATCGTTTT
>NZ_JBALOS010000180.1:0-8122 GCF_036962765.1 Neobacillus drentensis | reverse complement strand
AATTGTGATTTGGAATTTCAATTGTTTTTACGATTTTGTTGTCCACAATTTTTGTAATATTGAATTCTAAAATATTATCTTTAACAACCAGCTCAGCAGTAATAACTGCAGAGATATTGTGACTAACGTCTATTAAAGTCATCTCATACGTTATTTTATCAGATGAAACTTTTGCTTTTACTTTTGGTTTTACTGCTACGTCATTAATAAGGATTGTATCTAATGCCTCAGTCTGTCCGTAAAAAGTATTCCCTGCTCCATTTCCAGATTTTAAATCGTACTGAATTACTCTTGGAAATTTCACATCGACGAGAACGTCCATTTGTTTAGAAGAAATAACCGTTTGTGCACTTCGTGGAATGAATTGACTACCTTCTTGTTTACTATCCGTGTTCCCCTTTGCTAATATCAGAGAACTATTCGCAAACCATGTAGAACCTACCATACAACCAGCTAAAAGTACTGCAATCGTTTTACTATACTTTTTTCTTGTATTTTTCATAAATACCCTCCTCTGCTTGTACTCTAGATTACTTTTGTCAAAGCGCTTTCACAAGAGAGATGTTGTCCTCTTTTTTAGAAATATTGTTTTTTGTAATATTCAATAACTCAACTTTCGCACCAATAAAATAAGTGCAAATCGTTGACTGTGCTAAGTTCAGAGTCTATCTATTCTGTTGATTGACAAACCTAATAAAAAATGAAAAACACCTCGTTCTTTGGTATAGTGTGATTGACTAGAATACACTATCAACAGAAGAGGTGCCTCCTATATGAGACTAAATCACTTTTAAACCTTCAAAAAGAGTTCCAAAGTCGTTCCTATGATGGGCTGATTAGCCATACCACTATTGTGTTTGCTCGTTTTATTGTGCTGTCGTGGCAAAATCGTTGTAATACCGATCAACGCACAATAGGAGGTCTGTTTTACGAATTATGTGATAAAGTAAATGAACTTGATTGGGCTGTTGCATTACAACAGTTGATTGAGCTTCTTAAAGACGCACTAAAACAGACGAATAAGAAAATCAAAAAATTAATTCAAAGTTAACTTGAGCAGTGGATCTCTGTCCTTCCTAGTTATATCAAGGCCTATTTGCCGATTTCACTCTGCGAAAGTTGAGTTAATAACTAAATTTTCCTATTTTGTAATAAAGCATTAGGTTTACCTGAGTCACGGTCATTTGGTGGAAGTGGATAGAGCTGACATAGTTGCAGGTTATGTAGGGCAAACGGCAATTAAGACGGTATGAAGACATGGTATTCATTCCTCCTAAAACACCATCAACATTAAATAAAGAGTCTTTATAAAAAACTGAGACTAAACAGATACGTTCACTTACCAATTCCTGGGGGATAACAATGTAGATCTTACTATTCTATTTTATCTTTACAAACCCACTTTTCTTCTGGTTCCTCTCGAGTAAAATCCGATCCAAATAGTGTGTAAATTCGGATTCACAGGAATAAGACAAGCAAAGATATTCCTTCGCCCTTGTCATTCCGATGTAGAATAAAGAAACCTCTCTTTCCTTATCCTCTTCAAGGGGAAATGGCATGGAATCCACATTGACAATACACACGGCTTGGAAGTCGAGTCCCTTACTGCTATCAATGGTACTTATTTTGATCTTTCCATCTTCTTTTTGAAAAGATCGCTTGGACACGTCATTCTCGGTAATCCAGTAGTTAGGCAATCCCAACTCAGCTAATGAACGTTTAATAATATCCACAATCGGATATTTATGTGTCCGCTTTACTCTGTAAAGGATTAACATTTCTTCTAGCGGTACTTTCCTCTCTTCATGGAGCCTTTTCATTTGCCTCGCAACCATTCTCATTTCAGCAAAGAAATTGGCTGCTCGAATGATACCAGGCTCTGGCCCTTTCCGTTTCGTGCTTTGCGGAGCAATGATTTCACCTTCAATACTACGATTTACGACCTTATTTTTAAACATCGAATGCTCACGATAAAATTCCCAGGCAAACTTAACGATTTGGGCAGTATTTCGATAGTTGATAGACAATACCTTTGACCGGCCTTGAAAAGATAAACCGGTATCCTGCAAATATGATCGTTTTCGTCTATAAATCGTTTGTGCTCGATCTTCTACCAATAAGAGGGACTGGGTATCCGTATTGATTAGCAAGCTGACTAGACGGAGCCAATCCGCGTCAAAATCCTGCCCTTCATCTATCAATATCGCATCATAGGATGGAAGAATGGTTTCTTTCCTATCGATTTTATCGATGATTTCTGAGAGATTCTGCTCGCTTATCTTTAGATCATTCTTAAGCCAAGCATGAAAGTTCCGAACGATTATGTTTTGATTTTGTACAGCCTTCATAGTTGGATCAAAATCAAATAGATCCTCTGGTTCATTTAGCATATGATTAATCATTTGCTGGATCGCATTGGCCAGGGAGATATTATAACAAAGGATAAGTATCTTCCAATCGGGATTTTGTCTTGACAACATCTTTGCTCGACTGGCCAATATTATCGTCTTCCCGCTTCCTGCCACCCCACGAATCAAACGGTTTTTATCACCAATCTGTTTCGCTAAATTCTCCTGATGGAGATCCATTGTCTTAATATCATGTAGTGACAGTAAAAGCTGATCTTGGTAAGGAACAGGCGCCTTAAATTCTGCACTAATTCGAACTTCAGGAAATAAATGATAGCGAATAGCATTAATGTCTTCGATCGAAAGTGGTTCCTTTAAACGATATGGAATCACAAACATATTCAAAATTTTCTTCCATCAAGATTTCTTCCGAAAAGCCCTCTTTTTCAGAGTCAATTTCATCTCTTGTTAAGCAAAGATTTGGTTCAATAACCGTGTAAAGTCCATCTCTAATAAAGTCCTTCGTATACAATCTCGTAAAGACGACACCGTATCCATAAGGGAACTTCAATTTTTTCAATTTATGTTTTCCATCTGTCTCTATTAGATTCTTATCTCTTTTAAGGACATCAGCGATCTTAAACATATAGTCTCTCGCCTGGTTCATGGGGTTGGGGATAATGGTTTGATCACCATTTGCTGCCACGATATGCCATTCATCATGATTAATTTGCAAAAGTGTATTTCTAGTATAATCCTTCACTTCCAACACAACCATGCCAAGGTCCGGACCAATAATCACAAAATCTGGTTTCTTCCCTTGAATTTCCGGTTCAAAATAAACAATATAATCATCTGGCAGATAGGTTTTTAAAGTTCGGAAAAATAACCGCTCACCCGTTGTGGCAGTGGACCTAATCGTTTCAGGTATAGTAATAGCCATAATAACCGCTCCAAAAGTTGCATTTTCCTTCATTATACTACAATTAGTGCAATCGACCTAAATTTTTACATAAATCTTCTATAATTGTAAAACCCCCCTATTATTTTAACAATTATCTACTAAAATACACAAAATTCCCCAAAGGCATTGTTTTTTCAATTTTTTCATTTAATAATAGAAATGATAAAATTTACCTACATAGAACACGAGATTGAAAGAAAGTGGAGTGGATACCTTGTTTAAAGGAATTCTTGAAAAATTATTTAATACAAACCAACATACAAAACAAGTAGAGGTCCAAGCGATCAGCCAAGCTGAAGTTGAGGCGTTAGTAGAGGCAAAAATTAGGGAGCATGCGGCAACATTACAAACTACTACAAATGATCAATCGATCCAGAATCAATCCACTAATCAGGAAGATTACACCCTAACCCAAAAGCAAATTGAATATGCGCTCTCTATACTGGAAAAGATCAAGCCGGAATTCGAACTAGCGATCGATCCAGCTCAATTGACTATTAAGGATTTAAATAGATTAATTGCTTATAATCGTTATAAAAATAAAGGGACACTTGTTAATCTAATGAAAAAAGAAGTACTGAGGAAAACGTAGGAAGCTAATAAATACGGTATAGGAGACCAACATGGAGAGAAAAAGACCAATATTACAAAACAAATCGGAAATACCGGTAAACATTTATAAAGGGGAAGATCTACTAGCGGAATGTCCATCCATTCAAGAGGCAGCAAGATTTTTCAAGAATCATAATGGTGCTAAACGCTTTAACTGGTCGGCTATAAATAACGGAATTTGGTTTGATGAACCCTATTCCATAAATGGTGCAACCTATTATTTCTTAACCGATCCAGCGGCTGTTAAGAAGAAACTAGATAACTTGAAGTCAAAACAGAACGAACAAATAGAATTCAATACAAACACAATTTGAAAGATTTATTTGTTCTTCCAATAATTAGAGCTGCCTTCTATTCGGGCAGCTCTTTAAAAGTATACTTTAATATTGTTGACACTTTTTACCCTATTACATTCTCTTAAATCGGTTGTTCAAAAATACTAAGTTAAACTTCCTCAAATTATTGAACAAGGAAATTCTTACCTTTCCGTTCAAAATGATAATGTAGGCGGTATTCACATATTTCTTTTGTCCAGTTAAAGAGAGATATTTCTTCTTCTTTTGCTACTTCAAGGTTTAACATAAATGTATCTTGTTCATATGTAATTAACCCTTTTGAGCTGCCACTCCATTTTGTCATCGGCATTGAAGCAATCAGTTTGCTAACCCCGCTTTCATCATAATCCCATAATTTTTTGGCACCTTTATCGGAGAAATCAATTCTTTTCCGATGTTCTTTTTCCATTAGGTATTGATGAAAGAAAGGTGCTACTTCGATAGAGGAAATGGGATGATACCAATTCGAGACTCCCTGCTCCAACATAGCCATTAATATCACCATTTTATAACTTTTGGCCATACCCGTTTTTTCTACTTCAACGAACCAATTTTCATATCGATCATAAACTTCTATCTACTGATCTGTTAATTCCTCTGCCCATTTAAGAAATCCAAAGTACGAACTAAATTCCTGTCTGTATTGTGGAGAATCTGATGCACCCTTTAAATGTAATTCCAAATACGATGGTCTTCCACCAAGATCTCTTTTTAAATCCATGTAATCATTAATTAACTTCTCCCTTCGCGGGTGGCGTTTCCGGGACATTTCTTTGAGAAGGTTAATTACATTTACATCTAAATTTAGGTCACACGGTCTTCCTTAATGGATTGCAGATTATGTAATTTATCAGCAGTGATGACTTGTATTTCCTCTATTGATAATTCTTTTAGCATATCGATGGTATGTTGTTTTCTTTCATACCAAGGGAGGGTTTTATCAGGTTCAGAAGCAGCTCTTACTAAATCCGCAATATGCTCTCCAAAATTCTCTACTAAAGTTTCATAATTTGTATCGGTATCTTCAAGAGTATCATGAAGGATAACTGCAGCGATGACAGAATCTGAACACTTCTCCTTTTGCAAAAGCATCCCCACCGCAAAAGGATGAGAGATATAGGGAATATCTGTTGATTTCCTCGTCTGATTTCGATGTGCGATAGAAGCAAAATTTATTGATTTTTGAACGATATTCATCTGGATTTCCTCCTTGTGATTTCCACTTTTATTAAGTTTTATTTTATATTGATTCGGCAACCTCTGATTTTATTTTAAAGATATCATTCAACGTTTCCCTCAAGCGTTCCTCTTCCCTGCTCTCAGTAGTTTTCATTCTGAGGATAGGAATCCCATACTTTCGTAAAATTTCATCCTTCATTTTATCACGTTTTAACTGGTTAGGATTGTCGGCGTGGTAGGCATGTCCATCTACTTCAACAACCAAGACAGGCATTTTGTCCAGTTTATTAAAAATAACAAAATCAGTGTGCGTTAAAATGTTCATGGCATATCGGTGTTCGTCCTCCGTTAGCTTTACCGGATCTTTTATCAGCATACGTAATGGCTGATGCAGTAACCAGTCAAGACTTTGGAATTCTGGTAAACTCAACACCTTTTCAATTACAGTATTCATGAGATTTTCCGATTTATAATCCGAAACCTTTTTACTTTTTTTCAACACGTCAAGTAATTTGTCAGAATAGCTGTTGTAAAGCAGGTCAAAAACGGAGTATATTTGGCTCTCGATGATCCCAAAATTATTATATTGAATATATCTTACCAAATCGCCAATATTCGTTCCTTTCCATCTCTCGCTGCCATCAGATACAACCACAATCAATTTACGAACGGCACGTGAAACCGCCACATTGATTAGATTGGAATTGTCAGCAAAGTCATTCGGTTCATTATAATTCACTACCGTAGTAAGGATAATGACGTCTCTCTCTCTCCCTTGAAATTTATGAACGGTGTCTGCATCTATTTTTCGAGTTCCAATCGTCTTTTGTAGTACATCCGTCTGTAAACGGTATGGTGAGATAATCCCTACCGTTTCATTTTCTTCATTTATTTTTTGGTCAGGGATAATTTCGTTAAAAACCACGTCAATTTGACGCTGATTCATCCTTCCCCTTGCATGATTCCCTTTGGCTGCCTTGTACAAAACAAGTGAATGATCATTATCCTGTTCTTTTGTTAATATAATCAGCTCATTATTATAAAACTTTTGATTACAAAATCCGACGATTTTCGGATGACAGCGATAATGCTCTCTTAAGAGTGTTTTAGGAATCGTCTTATATAAGCTCAAGAAAGAAGACAATAAACTATGGTCTTCAAAATTGTAGGCCTCAGCCATTCCAAAAGACTCAATAATTCTCCTCGTTTGATTGGCAACATCGCTCGAAACAACATTCGGGAGCTGTTTAACATCGCCAACAATCACTGCATTTTTAGCGCAAGATAAGGCTAGAGCACCTGTAACTATGTCCACCTGCGATGCCTCATCAATAATGATGTAATCAAAGAGATAGTTTTGGGCTGCACTGTTTCGCAAAGAATGAGTCGTACTTAGAGTAACCGGATACTCATTAATAAAAGACTTATTAAGATTGTCCTTCCACAATGCATCACCTGTAAATATTGGCCTGCTTCCACCCCTGTACTTTTCAGCCAGTTTTGCCTTATATAAGTCCATTGAACGACGGCTATATTCCTTCATTTCTTGTTCAAAGCTATAGTTTTCAAGCGTAATTGAAATTGATTCGATTTGCGAGTTTAACTCGTCCATTTTTTTCTCGTAAAAAGACTTTTGTAAAAAAGAAACCACTTGATCCGGTGGAATTTTATAGAGCTTTAAGTTATAGATTCCATAAACAAATAAATTATAGATTTTATTCTTGAATGTGATCTTACCTTTGTTCAGATTTTGTTTGAATTCTAATAGAATCCTTAAAATCTTTTCAGAACTTAATTTTAAGAAAGACTTTAGATATAAAGGTTTAAACTTTGATTGCTCATAATACCGCATAAAATATTCATATTCCGTTTGAAAATTTGATAGTTCCTGCTTAAGAATAGCAAGCTTATTTTGATAATCGAGCATTTCATCTAATTTTCTTTGCGATGCAACTAATTCAGCTTGAATCGATTTATATTCTGAAAGCGGTAAAGTCCACTCACTCATAGTAGGATATGTATTTTTCTGATTAGCAAAGAAAATAGCTTTGTTTTGATTGTTGCCAAGATAAGCTACAATAAAATCAACGTCGTACTTTTGAAGTTTTTCAAGGACATTAGCTGTAGCAGAATTATTATTACTGACAACCGCAACAGTCTTATCATTCATCACCGCATTCGCGATAATGTTCAGGATTGTCTGGGTTTTTCCAGTCCCCGGAGGTCCCTCAATGATACTAACCTGGTTTATTAAGGCCTTTTCCGTTGCTGATTTTTGGCTGATATTAAATCCAAAAGGATAGAAAGTCTTAACTTGTTTATTTTCACCATCAAAAGGGATCCCGGATAAATAAGCAGCTAAAACACTGCGGGGACTAATCATGGAAATCTTTTCATACTGCTTACTGAGAAAACTATTGTCCTTTTCATCCTTTATACTCACGTATCTGGCTAAAGTTTTTAGATAATCAAACGTACCACGTGCTGAATTATTAGATAAACAGGTTTCCTCGATTACAAGACTGGATCGCTTATAGATCTTTTTATATCCATTTTTAAATACAAGTTTTATATAATCACCAAAATTAAGGATTTTGGTCATTCCTGTTATTGAGTGATTATTTTCGTAAATCAAAATAGTTTTAGGATCCATCAGTTTTGGGTCTTTAAGCCAAATAATATTT